>JAJTBE010000102.1 GCA_021287065.1 Bacillota bacterium | reverse complement strand
TGTTTAGTTTCCTTTTGTATGGTTTTTCTTTTAATATATCTTTGACGCATAGGAGTATATTCTACACCAAACAAACAATCCATGCTGTTTTAGGAAAAATATTTTAAATTTTTTAGGTTTTTGCTTAATGCGGAAAATGAGGTTTAATTGTCTGTGCAAACAGAAGCAAACTCTGAATGACAGAAGATTTACCTGCGCCATTTGTGCCTGCCAGAACTGATAGCTTGCCAAACTGAATTTTTTCATCAGTAAAGCATTTGAATCTTTCAAGATGAACGCTTCTAATCAATTTATTCCCCCTGCTGTTTCAAAACGACATTGTTGCTGTAACTATGAGCTATTTATGATGAATTATTAAAATTCTTTCTGAAAGGAAATCCTATGATTGATTTTTCTTTTGTTTTCATTTTACACTGAAAACAAAAACTTAATACCCAATTTAAAATATTCTTTTATCTCAGGATTTATCCTTGTAGAAAAGTTAACAGCCTCTTTCCTACTCCTCAACCGGCGATGCATTCGTTATGTTTTTGAACGCTTCCCTTCTTTTTGAGAAGTCCGGTTCGGTTTCGTTGTCGAAATCATTGTCGGCGTTATTTGCATTAAGATCGAGATTGAACACTCCGGGTTTTTTCATATCAATCATTTTGTGCCATGAAAACCCCATGTTTTTTTCCACCTGTATATCTATTTGCGTAGGGGATGGTGTAGGTGTGCCGTAAACCATAACAGTTGTGTAAACAGTCTGCTTTTCTGTTACCATATATTTGAAATTGCTTACTGCCGCCAGAATGTAGTATCTTTCCGCCGGAATGTTTTTGAATGTATATCTGCCTTTTTCATCGGTGGTTGCAGAATATTTTTTGTAACTCCCCGCTTTATAAAGATAAACCGTTAACCCCGCAGGCTTCAGGGATTTGCCTTCCCTGTCGGGTCTGCTTATAGTGCCTGATAAATCAAAAATCCCGCTTTCTGTCTGTTTTGCTTTTGAAGCCTGAGCAACAACGCTGCTCTTCTGTTTTTCCGATGCGGAAAGAGGGTTGGGAAAAATGCCTGTAAGAAATGAGACCAATGTTATGGTTAAAAGCAGTAACATGATTTGTGATATACGAAATCCCGATTTTCTCATAATCCATCCTCCATTTTTATATAGTTCTGCCGGAACAACGCTTCCTGTATTTCGGTTTGCTGAAAGCTTCGGTTCATGCCTGTTCATAACTGACTATTATATTATACCCAAAATTTTCATAAAGAAGTTTTCCGAAAGCAAAGAGGCTGCCTTTGGGACAGCCTCTCCGTTTAATAAATCTGAATTTAAGCTGAGTATTTTTCAGCAAATGCTTTGAGGGCGTTTTCGAACATTTCCACAGGGGCAAACAGAATGCCTGCGCCTACCTGACCGACGCCCGGATCCTTATGGGCTATGCCGGTGTTGATAATAGGTGTGATTCCCGATTCTGCGGTTTTGCGGATATCCACGCCTACCGGTGCGCCGAGGAAATCCATTGGCGGCATCTGATAATCTCTGTGGCGGCCAATGCAGATTTCACCCATCTGTTTTGTGTAACGGACTGCGTCAGCAGGTGCTCCGCCTACGAATTTGACGATTGCAGGAGCACAAGCCATGGCAAATCCGCCTATTCCTGCAGTTTCTGAAATTGTGGAATCTCCGAGATCCAGACAGGCATCATCGTCGCCGTATCCTGAGAAATACAGTCCTCTGGGTCTGCCTGCAGGAGCGGTAAACCACATATCGCCCAGTCCGGCAATACGGATTCCGATTTCGGTTCCGTTACGGGCCATGCCGTACATCACCGTGCTGTATTCCTGATCCTTAATGGTGTCGCATATCGCTTTGCAGGCGGCCATTGAAAGATTCAGGAAGAAATGATTGTTTCCTGAAATAAATTCGAATACTTCTTTAAGGGTCTCCTTGCTGCAGTCAGTGGCGAGCAGGGAAGGAGTGATTTCCCGCAGGAAAAGGGAAGTGCCGGCAACATTGCGGTTGTGGCATTCATCACCCATCATAAGTGCCTGTGCCGTCAGCGATTTCAGGTTGATTCCTTCAGGTTTAAGCTCCAGAGCTTTTTTCAGTGAAGGAGCCAGAATGTTTTCCATCCATTTAAGCCTGTCGATGACTTCGCTGCTGTATGCGCCAAAACGGAGAACTTTGCCAAGTCCCTCGTTCATGGTTGAATATGCAACATTGCCATGCTTAGTATTCTTAACGGTGAAAACATACATGGAGGCTGATACAACGCCTGCCATAGGTCCAACAGTGTTGTGGTGGTGGCAGGGATCAAATTTGATTTTGCCTGATTTGGCAAGTTCTTCAGCTTCCTGAACATCCTTAGCCAGACCTTCGTAAACCAGAGCGCCCATAACAGCGCCTTTGACCGGTCCTGCCATCTTTTCCCATGAAATCGGCGGTCCGGCGTGCAGAATAAGATTCTTTTCCATGCCGGGGATTACATCGATGGCTCTGCCTACTCCCACCAGAACCGGATTTGCTTCCTGCAGTTTCTGCAGAGCTTCCTTGTTGGCAGCTTCGATTTTGTCTTCCATTTTCTCCAGTTTCTGAAGGAGGGACATTATTTCTTTTTTGCCGCCTGCCGGGGGCTTCCAGTCGGTGTGGACCGCGGGAACACCCTGATCCAGAAGAGCTTCGTGAAATGAACGGAGCCCCAGGTTTATGACTTTAAGTTCTTTTGTAAGAAGATCGGGAGTTTTACTCATAAGTTTTACCTCGTAATTATTCCGATTTTGGGGAAAGAAGGATTTCGATCACTTCTCCCTTGTTGAAATAGAAACCTATACCCAGTGATTTATAATCAATACTGTCTTTGACTTCCTTAAACCGTTTGCCGTAGGTTTTAACGACCTGATCTCTGGTGCTTTTCACGCCAATGCCTTCCGGTGTACGGAATTTATACGAAAGAATCTCAGCTCCGGCTACCATGCCGCTTTCCGAGATAATCTTTATACCCTTTTTCTCATATTTGTGAACAGTGAATTTCTCGTTGCCCTGCATCTTTTCTGATGAATCGGGTCTGCCCCACTGTTTTTCGATGCTGGAATAATCCATACCGATGATTATATTGCCCGCTCTTTTACCGGGGACAACCATTTTGTCGCCGAGAAGGGGATCGGGAGTGGCTGGAACCACCATAATTCTGGTGATTTTATAATCCTTTTCGTTGAAAGCGAGTCCGAGTTCTGTGTAAACAAGGGCGCCTGTCTCTGTGGTGAGATAATTGCCGTATTTGTCTTTCAGTTTCTTAACGGGATCTCCGACGCGGATTCCCTCTGCAGTTCTGTAACCGGGTGAATAGACGATGATTCCTTCCACTACGCCGTTTTTCACCATAAGCGCCATTTTGCTTCCGGGAAAGTCAAACATAGTTGTGCCGATGGCTCTCTTTTTGCCAAGCCTCTTTTCGTACTTCGAAAAAGCCTGCCCCAGCTCAACCCCGCCGGCTCTCTTGCCGCCGACTATTACCGTATCGGCAAACGCAGGCAGCGAAACCGCAGCAAAAAACAACAGCAGCAGCAAAACGGAAAACGGTGCAGCATTCCGCGGATAAGTCTTCTTCATCAATAATCCTCCGGTGTGAAATTTCTGAACTAATCGGGAGGAAAACAAAAATCCCGCCCAATCTCATTCGTCTTTAAACACAATAAGTCAGGAATCCTGCAGAGGAACAGGGGAAATAGATGGTTCTTTGAGAATAGAAGAAATAAACTGCCGGATGACGGAGTTATTGTGTATGACGGTAACATTGCCTTCACACCATATCCATGAATTAGTATGATTTACACCAATTTTGGGAAACCCGCTTTTTGAAAAAAGCTCGTTTCCCAAACCCTTCCGGCAAAAACTTTCGGTGCATCATTTTTCCGATCTCTTTAATTTTGCTATCTGCTCTCTTTAATTTTGCTATCTGCATATCGACTTTTAGTGCTGTTTCTTATTCTCACTTTTTTGAAATCTGCTTCGCAGTTTTCAAAAGGTTGGCAAACGGGGGAAGAATCCCCCAAACCCCCTCGGCATTGAAACAACCGATAATTAACCGAATCGCAGGCGCCGCCTGCTCCTGGGTTATATCCCAATGTCATCGTATTAACAAAAATAGCTCAAATTCCCAGTCCAATACTCTTGTTTTTCAAGGAGGGAGGTTCGGAGGGAAACCCGCTTTTCCAAAAAAGCGTGGTTCCCTCTGACGGTCCCCAAATCCTCCGTCGGTCCAATTCCCCTCGGTCGGTCCCCAATTCTAAAAGTTTTGGGATGGAGGTCCGGAGGAAACTTTTTTCAAAAAAGTTTTCTCCGGGAACTGGGCATGTGGTTACGATTCTCGTGAGCGATTATATAAATCCATGCCATAATTCAGTGGTGTTGGGTGCCTGCCTGCAGGGTGGGCGTGAGGGAACTTGTTCAAAAAGTTTCCTCGGGGAGTCTGGCGTTCCTATATGATTATCGAAGCCAGTTTATAAAATATTTCTTAAACCGGTGGTATTGGGCAAGCTTTTGTGGTTATGTTTAGTTCTGCTTATAAGTTGAGAAATAAAAAATCAGGCTCGAATGTCCCTCCTGCTCATTCAAATCACCCATGGGGGGACTCCGTTACGAGCGGAGCGGGTGTTGAACCTGATTTAAACTATATCAAAAATATCATACAAATTCAGATTATAATGAAATTTATCTCCGAAATAACGACGCTGCCCATTCTCCGGCGAACGACAGCGCTGGTGTGTTTTATACGGAACCGGATCCAATCACACCCGCTGATAACATTATATCACAAAATAATAACAGAAGCAATAAACAATATCATGCTATATGTTTGAAAATTGCGAAGCTCTCCCGGAAGATGAGTTTATTCTGCCATATCTGAATCCGAATTCAGAGTTAATCAATTCATCGTTGTTGGATTTCCTGTGTTGCGGTGCCGGTCTGTATATCCGGAACAAACCTGTTCCCCCGTAAAAATAATAACCACAAGCTCAGCCAGCGACTGTCGGATCGCAGGCGTCCCCGCCTGTCCACCGGCTCCCAAAACCACCGCCAACCGCCTGCGGATGATCTTACTGGCACGCCTCTGATTTCCGCACAGAGGCAGGAAACGCTGCCTTTGTTGGTTAGTTATACATAAGCTGCTGGGCGGTTTCGAATTTTCTTCCGAATACGAGCTGGAGGATTTTTTGTGCGGGTGAGGTTTTTGATTTGCTAACTTCAGCTTTTCCTGTTGTTTCGGGTTTTGCTGATGTTTCTTTGGCTGTTGTAGGTTCAGCAACGCTTGCTTTGCCTATTCTGCTCAGCACGCCGTTAAGTTCTTTACTTTTGAATTTGTTGCCGTCAAAAAGTTCATCAATTTGAGAAAGATAAACTACTGCCTGATAAGGATCAAGTTCATCCTGAGAAGCTATGCTCAGGGCTATGCCGAATTTATGGATGCTGTTGGTGTCTATTCCTCCGGCTCTTGAAGCAATGGTTTTAAATACTTTAAGATTACTGAAATTCAGGGAAATACTGTTTTCCTGTTTTTTTCTGTAAATACCGTTGCCGAGTGATATATAGCGGCTTGTTTCAAACTCCCTGCTTCCTGCTTCAATGAGTTGGTTCCAGTTTTCATCCGAGCGTCTCTGGTCAGGGTGCTTAGCGATAAATTCTTTCCATGAATTCCAGTCATTTTTCTTCTTTATGGTTTCAAGCTCTTTGCCTGCTTCTTCCAGTTTGGTGATGGCATATTCGATTTTTGCTTTTTCCTTATGTTTGGGGTATTTTTTCAGGAAGTTTCTCCATTCTTCCGCAGTGTTTTTTTCGTATGCCTGTTTGTAAGCCTGATTCATTTCCTTTTCGTTGACTTTGGCGCCGCAACCGGGCATAAAGAACAGTATGAAGAGGAAGAAAATGATAACAGCTGGAACTGAGTTCCCATAGCGTGCTCCTGATTTGGAATTATCGTGTGAGAAATTGATTAAGCTGATTGTTTTCATTACTCTGACTCCCTTATTCCCTAAGATTGCTGCGAATTGTTACTGTTTAATTCATTTTCACATTATAGAACGGTTTCTTCTTTTTAGGGTAATACTTATGGATGAAATCAGAAGGGGAAAAGGTTTAAAACTAAGTCAGTAAAATTTATTATTCATGTATATTCTCAGTGTTTATTAACTGAATTTAACCAAATAAAATCAAACATTAGCTTTGAAGCTGAAGGGTATTTCCGGTTTTCACAAGAAGTATCGGTCAAAATTTGTTCAGTGAGGTCACCATGTCAGACAGGCCCGATGCAGTTGAGATATTAAAGAAACTGATAAGCATACCTTCTCCTTATTATGAGGAAGATGAAATATGCACCTATCTTGAAGGGCAGCTTAAAGAACTCGGTTTTTCGGTGCAGAGACAGGAAGTGCGGCGCACCGTGATCACCGGCGGCGAAGCCAGAGAGCTTGTTAATTTCAATGTGCTTGGGGAAAAGGGATCAGGTGAAAAAAGCTTTCTGCTTTATGCCCATATAGATACGGTTCCCGTGGTTAAAGCCTGGAAGGATATGGGACTCGATCCTTTTGAACCTGTGGAGCGCAACGGAACCATAGTGGGGCTTGGAGCCTGTGATATGAAAGGCGGAGCCGCTGCAATTCTGCGCGCGGCCCAGACTATAGTGCCTGAAGGTTATAAGCTGAAAGTTGTTTTTGGAATAGATGAGGAGAATGTTTCCGCCGGAGCCAATGTTCTGGTGAAATCCGATTTTATAAAGGATTGTGTTGGCTGCATAGTACCGGAGGTCGGCACAGGCAGAACCCCGTCATCATACGGAAAACTTATTCTGGGAAGACATGGCCGCTGCTCGGTTGGAGTGCGAATCAGAGGCAGAGCTGCACACGCTTCCACCCCTGAACATTCGGTTAATCCTATTATTTACGCCCTCGAACTTATTGAATCCATGGAGTGGATAGATACGGGAAGCGATATGGATCTGCCTCCCGGCAATATGAGCGTAGCTTCCATCAATTCCGGCATCGGTGGTCTTTCAAGCCCTGAAGAATGCTCGGTATGGTTCGATTTTCTATATTCTCCGCCCCGTACATCAACGGATTTGATCTGTGATGTAAGAAGAATTCTCAGAATAATGAATGAAAAATATATTGTGGAGCCTGTTACCGGAGAAAAACACGACAGGCCCGAATCCATGCCGTCTTATCAGCTTATAAACCCCCTTGAGGAACCCATAGAAGGCTTTGGCCGCATGCCCATGAGGGCGACTCCATTTCAGGAGCCTTATAAGACGGATATAGAGCATCCCCTTGTAAAGTGTGGGATGGAATCGGTGCAGGAAATTCTGAACATGGAGCCGGAAATCTGCTACGGAAAATCAAATGCCGATGAAAACACCCTTTCAGCTTTCATGCCCATTCTTGTGATTCCCCCTGTAGGCGGCAACGAACATCAGGCTGGGGAATATGTGGAGAAAAAATCACTGGAAGTCGTGGCTCAGTTGATAGAATCGACGGTTACAAAATATATGTCCGCCGGTGTTTTTGAAAAACAGTGACGATATGCTATGAGAAATAGTGATTCTTCTTCAGAATATAAAACCGGTATTGCCGATAAACTTTATGACAGTTTTTACGGCTATATTTTTTCCGCTTTGCTCGTTTTTTTTGTCAGTGGTGTTCTTATATGGTCCGGAAACCGCTTTGAAAAATCCCATACCGGTCTGTTTTTTCTTATGGCTATTGTATTTGCCGCCAATATTTCAGGCACAAGAGCCGCCATTCTTGCAGCGGTACTGAGTTTTTTATGCTGGAATTTCTTTTTTTTGCCGCCTTTTTATACTTTTGAAATTCATGACACAAGAGACTGGCTTCTTCTGTTTACATTTCTTGCCATAGGCATTACTGTGGGGCAGATAGCAGGCCAGGTAAAAGCCCGGGAGCGTGAGGCAAGGGCAAGGGAGCAGGAAGCACTGACCCTTTATAATGCAAGCTTGATTATAGGAAACAGGGTCAACCTGAATGAAGCACTTGATGCTATGGCAGAGCTTCTGTATAAGAGTATTCACCCTGCAGGATGCCTTATTCTGGTAAGAGGGCAGGCTGAAGGTAAAAATGAACAGAAAAGCCTGCTTGTAAACAGAGGCTTAAACAACTATAGCCTTATCGGTGAAATTGAAGCTTATATAGAAAAAAACCATGCTTGCGTAAGAGAAGATATTACAGGTTATTATTCTGTGGAAACCCGGAGTGAAGAATCTGCAGCTTCTGACACTCCCGCCGGTGAAGATGACGAACTTCTTTTTGGCGGAATACTCAAACCTGTGGCAACAAAAAGAGGTGTGATCGGCGCGGTTTTTGTGCTTCCGGAAGAAGAAAGAAAAATATCCGGGTCTGAAACCAGACTGATTACAGCATTTGCAGGGTTAGCGGGAATTACAATCGAGCGTTATCGTTTTCTGGAAGAGACTCTTCGTTCGGAAGCTATCCACGAAAGCGAAAGGCTGAAAACCGTAATGTTTTCGTCCATATCCCATAATCTCAAAAATCCCCTTGTTTCCCTGACTGCCGCAATGAGCAGCCTGAGGCAGCAGGATGTGGCTCTCTCACCGGAGCTTGTAAACGAACACCTGCTTATTATGGAAGAGGATATTAAGAGAATCAACGAAAACACAGAGAACCTTCTGAATCTCGCCCGGCTTGAAACAGGTATGTGGAAGCCGAGGAAAGACTGGAACGAACTTGGTGAGATCATAGGTTCAGCTTTATCTCCCCTGCCTGAAGCTGAATACAAACGGGTTAAGGTCGAATTCCCCGAACCGCTTATTATGGTTAATGTTGATTCCATTCAGATGACTCAGGTTGTCAGGCATCTTACGGAAAACGCCCTTGAGTATTCACCTGCGGGTTCTGTGGTAACCATCAGTGCTGCAAGGAGAGAAGGTCTGGTGTTTATCCATGTGGATGATCAGGGGAAAGGGATTCCTGAAAAAGAAAGAGAAAACATCTTCGGTAAATTTTTCTCGATGACGCCGCAAAAAGGCAGAACCACAAAGCGAACCGGACTTGGTTTGATAATATGCAGGGAAATTGTAAAAGCACATTCGGGAAGCCTTCTTGTGGGAGATTCGCCTGCAGGCGGTGCAAGATTTACGATAAAACTCCCAAATTCAGAAGCTGACGGAGCGAAAAATGAATCGTGAAGGAATGGAAAAAATACTTGTTGTGGATGACGATATTCAGATTCAGCGCGCCCTCAGACTCGCCCTTGTTTCAAGGGGATATACGGTTGTTCTTGCTTCCGATGGTGATGAAGCTCTGGACAAAGCTGCTCTTGATGAGCCTGATTTGATGATTCTCGATCTTACTCTTCCCGGAATAAACGGAATAGATGTGTGCAGAGAATTGAGAAAATGGTCGAAAATTCCTGTAATTGTTCTTTCGGTAAAAGATAAGGAGCAGGATAAAATACTTGCTCTTGACGCCGGAGCCGATGATTATATGACCAAACCCTTTCTAACAGGCGAGCTTCTTGCGAGGATAAGAGCGCATTTGAGAAGAATGAGCCGGGGAACTGATGAAAAAGCAGAATATCAGATCGGCAGTATAAAAGTGAACTTTGCACATCATCTTGCCTGGAATGGAGAAGAGGAACTGAAACTTACCAAAACAGAATTCTCCCTGCTTCAGTACCTGGTAAAAAACGCAGGAAGGGTAGTTACTTACAACCTCCTCCTTTCCAATATGTGGGGATCTGATATGGAATGCGATCTTCAGACATTAAGGGTGCATATTGCCAACCTGAGAAAAAAAATTGAACCTGAACCCAACAGACCACGGTACATCCTCACAGAAAGCGGAGTTGGATACAGGTTTGCCTCAGCTTTCTGATTTTATAATCTTTATAAAATCTTTATAAAAAATTAATATTTTCTTAATATGGTTTCCGGTGTACCTGATATAACATTTATGGTATTCTTATGGTACCGGAGAATTCAGTGAAGAAAGGTTTAGTCCATTGAGAGAAAGAGAACACACACTTGCCAGATATAAAACAGTGATTTGGTATATTGGCAGACTTATGATGATTATTGGCGGATTTCTTCTTCTGCCCCTTATCATACTGCCTTTTTATATGAACGAGCTTAAATATTTCCAGAGCTTTCTTGTGCCGGCACTGGTTTTTGCCTTTGCAGGCTTTATTTTGAAGTCGCTGACCGATAAGTCGGAAAAAGTGCCTGTTAACCACGCTGTGGGTGCAATTATTGTAGTCTGTGCCTGGGTTGCAGGATGGCTTGCAGGAGCTGCCCCCCTTTATTTAAGCGGATTGTTCAACCCAACGCAGGCGCTGTTTGAGAGTATGAGCGGATGGACCACTACAGGCCTTACAGTAGCCCTGCCGGATCAGCTCCCCCACATCATCCTTTTCTGGCGGAGTCTTATGCAGTATGCAGGCGGTTTCGGGTTCGCCCTGATGATGATGTCGATGCTGATCAGCTCCAACCCATCAGGAGCTTGTTATGCTGAAGGTCATACAGATTTAATTCTGCCCCAGCTCAAAAAATCAGCTAACATAATAGTAAAAATCTATCTCATTTATCTTCTTGCCGGTTCTGCAATGTATCTTTTTGCCGGTATGAATGTTTTTGATGCGGTTAACCATTGTATGACCGCCCTTTCAACCGGAGGTTTTTCAACCCACAACGACAGCATTGCCGGGTTTAAATCCCTTCCGATAGAGATCATTTCCATTATCCTTATGCTTCTTGGCGCTACAAGTTTTACCGTGCATCATCTGATTTTTTCGAAAAAGTTCCAGTCTGCAAAGATAAATGACGAAGTAAAGTTTATGTTTGCCACCCTGATTATCTTTGTTGCTCTGTTTTTTATTGCTGTAATGCCCCGGATGGCTTATTTCCACTTTACAGGCTATGGAGATATTGTGAGGCACGGCGTTTTTGAATGTGTATCAGCTCTTACCACCACAGGCTTCAGGAGTATATCCTATGTTCATCCTGCTCTGCCTGCATTGGTTTCATTTATCCTGATGGTTCTGATGTGCCTCGGCGGCCATACCAATTCCACCGCAGGAGGAATTAAACAGTACAGAATAGCGGTTTTTTTCAGAACAATATACTGGACTATTCAGGAAATGTTTCTTCCAAGGACTTCCGTAATTTCATATCAGGTGATGAAAGCGGAAAACCCCTCGTTTATCAAGGAAAAAAACATCAGGGAAGTTCTCCTGTATATCGCCTTATTTGTCGTTACATTTGTTACTGGAACCCTTATCCTTGTCTTTATGGGCAACACAGTTTTACATTCGATGTTTGAGTTTGCCTCAGCACTATCCACAGGAGGCCTTTCCAGCGGAATAACATCACCGACAGCTTCGCCCCAGGTGCTCTGGGTGCTTCTTGCGGGTATGTTCCTCGGAAGACTCGAATTCTTTATCATCATCTATGTAATAGTAAAAGCTCTTACCGATGTAAAATTCCTGATAACCTCAGAAGATGCACCGATGCATGGAAAATAGTATCGGATTTTGGAGAAACGAAACTGATATTTCGGTCCTGATAAGGATCCTCCGAACGAGATAAAGGCGGGCACATAGGCCTGCCTTTACTATATTATGATTTTTCTGCTTCGGGAATCCGGGCTGACCTTATTCGGACCGGGGTTCCGCAGAACGTCTTTCAAGTTTTATGTTCCCTATGGTTACTGAGTTCTCTTCAATTTTTATTGTGTTTTCAGGCTGAATGTTTTTCTCTCCCGACAGGCTGTTTGTCTCATTTTCCCGGGAGCCATCGTCGAGTCTTATGGCATATAGCTTGAAATCATTACTGCCAACATAAATCGTGCCCTGTGAATCCATTCTGGGAGTTGAATTGATTGCTCCGCCTGTCTCCGATTTCCAGATTGTTTTACCTTTTTTTACTGCATAGAGATTTCCATCGGAGCTTCCCACATAAACAGTATTATCAGGTGATAAACAGGGACCGGTCAACGCGTGGACATTTGCCTGCCATTTTATTTTTCCATCATTTACAGCAAAAACGCCGCCTTTGTCTGCGGTAACATAAACGGTGCCATCCTCAGAAACAGCGGGGGAATTTGATATGCCTCCGTCAATATGGAGTTTCCATTTGACTTTGCCTTTGTCATCCAGGCTGCAGATATTTCCGTCCAGAGTGCCGGCATAAAGATTGCCGTTCTTATCCATAACGGGGGCAGATGAAATCGACATACCAAGCTTTGTTTTCCACTTAACCTTGCCGTCTTCGCCTATCGCAAAAAGTTTTCCGTCACGGTTGCCTACATATATTGTATTGTCAGGTCCGGTTATCGGTGAGGAATCCACATCATATCCCGTGGGCACTTTCCATTTGATATTGCCCTGATTGTCTATAGCATAAAGATTCCTGTCCGCGCTTCCCACATAAATGGTTCCGTCTTTTCCTATGCATGGGGATGATAAAATCTCTTTTTCAGTCTGAACTTTCCAGAGTTGTTTGCCGTCCTTAACAGCATAAAGACATCCGTCTTTGCTGCCGGCATACACTGTTCCGTCAGGTCCGGCGCAGGGAGTTGCTTTTACGGCACCGCCTGTCTCAAATTTCCATTCGGTTTTCCCGTCTTTTACGGCATAAATGCTATAATCGTCGCTTCCTGCATAAACCATGCCGCTATCACTAAGCCCCGGTGCTCCGGTTATTGCTCCCTCTGTTTCGCAGGACCATAATGTTACACCGGAAATTATCTCTGATTCGTCATTTCTGAACAACATATCCATAGCTTTTGATATATCCACCGCCTGGGATTCCTGAGGGGAATCGCTCTTTGAAGAAGGCGCTGATAAGCCCGGAAATGGTTTTAAAACAGGCTCCTGATTATTATTGCTTCCGGTTTCAATTCTAACGGAATCCTGTGGTTGTGAAGCGGATTCCTGTTTTATTTTTGTACCGCCCCAGCCAAAAAGATTGAATGATTTGTTAACTGAACTTACAGGCTCATTGTTAATCATACTTTGTCCCCCAATTATCCCAATTTCTCTGATTTAGTCTTTTTTATTATACCCACTTTAAAATACCGCTGCAATTAACAAAATGTTAAAAAAATACAAAAACCTTCCATGGGAGTATACGCTCGGCAGAAAACAGAACGCTGCAATTGACAAAGTGATAAAAAACAGATGAAACCTCCATAGGATTTCCTGCATAGACAGTGCCCAATGTTGCCAAAACCAACAACCACCCCGCCAATAGTAGGGGAGGGCTAATGTGCTAATCTTTCATGACATTTTTTTTTACTGCAACTTCTCTATGCTCTCCCGCAACAACCTCCTTCCAACCGCCAGCGTACCTCACAACCACAAGCTTGGCAAACAACTGCCGGATCGCAGGCGTCCCGCCTGCCCCGGGTCTCAAAACCTCCCGCCAACCGCCAGCAAACCTCACAACCATAAGCTTGGCAAACGACTGCCGGATCGCAGGCGTCCCGCCTGCCCCGGGTCCCAAAACCTCCCGCCAACCGCCAGCAAACCTCACAACCATAAGCATGGCAAACGACTGCCGGATCGCAGGCGTCCCGACTGCCCCGGGTCTCAAAACCTCCCGCCAACCGCCAGCAAACCTTACAACCACAAGCATGGCAAACGACTGCCGGATCGCAGGCGTCCCGCCTGCTCCGGGTCTCATAACCTCCCGCCAACCGCCAGCAAACCTCACAACCATAAGCTTGGCAAACAACTGCCGGATCGCAGGCGTCCCGCCTGCCCCGGGTCTCAAAACCTCCCGCCAACCGCCAGCAAACCTCACAACCACAAGCTTGGCAAACGATTGCCGGATCGCAGGCGTCCCGCCTGCCCCGGGTCTCAAAACCAAACGCCAACCGCCAGCAAACCTGACAACCACAAGCTTGGCAAACGACTGCCGGATCGCAGGCATTGCCCCCCCCCGCTATCGCCTGCGATCCGGCATTTATTGGTATTTTACTGTCATTACAGGGTTTACCATCGGCCGCCGGGAAGCTTTTAGACACGAGGGCATTTGGACGCCCTGCAATTTGGCGGATAAAGCAGGAAATTCACCTGCAAATAACAATTTTTCTCCCTCCCAAAAAAAACTATTTGGCGCTCTCAATATCATGGAACGACAAAAAAGGCTGCCCAACAGCTTTTTGCTTTCGGAACAGCCTTTGAATAGCTTTTGTTCTATTCCTGCGGTTTTCCTCCGTTTATCAGCGCCTTTTCCTCCGGAGTGAGGCTTGCCTCAATCTGTGCAGCCCATACTTCCATTGCATCTGCGGGAACGGACTCTATCAGAGATGTTCCGCACTGTTCACAGGGAATCTGAAAGGGAGCCGGGGGGAGATCGAATCTCTCTCCGAAGTCTCTTTCCTGTCCGCATTTATAGCATCGGTAAATTCCGGAAATAACCATTGAATGACCCCCTACAAAATTTAAAATTTTCAGTTGAACTCAACTGCAGGATGGACCTCAGGTAAACTTCCGCGCTGCAGGCTGTGCAGCAGGTGAAGCATTACCTGTTGAAAAGATTGAGAGCCTTCTTTTGCAGTCAGCTCTTCCGCAGTGTGGGCATATTACTTCACTGTCTTTAACAGACGAGGGAAGAATTCGCTCGAAGGTTTTTCCGCATGCCTGACATTTATATTCAATTATAGGCATATTTTCCCTCCTGGCTGTTCAACAGCTTAATGACAGCTGCAATTTGAACAATTGTGTGAAGAACACGATCCGCATCCTCCTGATGAAGGAGCGGATTTGAAATCGCCTGATGAATTTCTGGAGCCAAAGGAGAACATTGAAAGTTTTCTTTTAGCTTCATTTTTGCCGCAAGCGGGGCAGGTTATCTCAGAATCGGGAATCCCTGCCCTGCATATTTTGTCAAAGTTTTTTTCACAGGCAAGACATTTATACTCGTATAGGGGCATACCTGACCTCATTTTGTGAAAAAATCGATAAGATAACAATTACTGTTTCTTAATTACTTCCATTCCGTGCATATACGGTCTGAGCACTTCAGGAACAGTTACCGTGCCGTCGGCGTTCTGGTAGTTTTCCAGAATGGCGGCAAGGGTTCTTCCCACTGCAAGGCCTGAGCCGTTAAGGGTATGGACGAAATCAGTCTTTCCGCCTTTGCGGGATTTGAATCTGATATTGGCTCTTCTTGCCTGGAAGTCGGAGCAGTTGGAGCAGGATGAAACCTCGACCCAGCGTTTCTGGCCGGGAGCCCAGTATTCCAGATCATACTTGAACACAGGGGTGAAGCCCAGATCACCGAGGCATATAACGAGAACCCGGTATGGGATTTTCAGTTTTTTAAGGATTGATTCGGCATCCCTTACCATGTTTTCCAGTTCGTCATAAGAATTGTCGGGGTGGGTGAGCTTCACAAGTTCAACCTTACTGAACTGATGAACTCTGGTAAGACCTCTGGTGTCTCTTCCGGCGGCTCCTGCCTCTGAACGGAAGCAGGCTGTAAAACCGGTGTAGTTGATGGGAAGATCCTCAGCATCCAGTATTTCATCAGCATGCATATAAGTCAGGGGGACTTCAGCGGTCGGAATCATATAGAGTCCGGCTTTTTCGCATTTAAAGAGGTCTTCTTCGAATCTGGGAAGCTGGCCTGTGCCGAACAGGGTGTTTCCGTTGGCGAGGAAGGGAGCAAAGAACTCAGTGTAACCGTTTTCCTGAGTCTGAACATCAAGCATAAAGCTTATGAGCGCTCTTTCCATCAGCGAACCGGCACCTTTCATCATTGTGAAGCGGCTGGTTGCTATTTTTACTGCTCTTGTAAAGTCGATTATCCCGAGATTTTCGCCTACATCCCAGTGGGGAAGAGGTTCAAAATCAAACTGCGGAATTTCGCCTTCCTGTCTGACTTCGATATTGGCGCTGTCATCATCTCCATCGGGCACTTTTTCCGAAGGAATATTGGGAATGACTGCCAGAATGTTGAAAATATCTACGTCAACCTTCTTGAGTTCTTCATCGAGGTTCTTTATTTCTTCGCCCATTTCTCTGACTTTTTTTGCCAGATCTTCAGCGTCTTCGCCTTTTTTCTTGAGTTCGCCGATCTTCTTCGATTCGACATTCCTCTGATTCTTTAACTCATCCGACTTCTGAATAAGTTCCCGGCGTTTTTCATCCAGAGCGAGAATATCGTCAACGGGTGAAACATCCGCTTTTCTGCGTCGGAGGGAATCTTTGACCTTTTCGGGGTCTTTTCTGATAAGTTTAATATCCAGCATTATTGCTACCTTCTTTCTTTTCAGGGTGGAAACGGAATCGATGCTTCTGTTTTCATCCTGATTGCATTGCTTATTAAGTAAGAATTACCACAAAACAGTCAAATTCCCTCCATACTGAATGAAATCACTGCCGGAAGCGTCCCGCTACGGAGGATTTAGCCCCGATTTGTCAAAACTATAGGGAAATAAACAGGATGTGAGATGCTTGGAAAATAAAAAAGCCATATCATACCCCGCCGGAAAACTGATGCAAAAACTGCTGTGCTTTGCTGCAGCTTTTGTTTTTTGTATTACTCCGGCTTTTGCAGCACTGCCGAACCTGCCCAAACAGGAACTTATGGTCAAAATTGTTTCTCTCATTGTGGGAGTCGGCGTGGTTTTTGCCATATCCATTCTGCTTATAAGCAGGCTTCTGCTGTGGACCATCAGGCTCGAAGCAGACCTCGCCACCAATCTTTCCATCGTTATTGCCGTTGTTCTGTCCTTTTTGTGGTTTTTATACCTCTTCGGACAGATTTTCGACATGATTATGAAAATCGTGATTGGTGTATTTATTCTTGTAGGGATTCTTATGTTTTTCCTCAGGGAAAAAACAGACAAACCAACTTCATCAAATTCGGATGATATTGATATAAACTACTGATAACCGGGGGAATTTCCCCTTCTGGTATATTAAGGAGGAGAACCAATGGACGCCAGTCAGGCAAAAGTAGGAAATCTCAGACCAATCAGACCCACCGTCATTATAGGACTGGGAGGAACCGGACAGCGCATCGTTATGGAAGTCCGGAGAAGAATTATTCAGGAATACGGATCCCTCGACAGGATCCCCATCGTTGGTTTTCTCGTCCTTGATACCGACTCGGAGAAACCTATTCTCCCCGGCATGGATGAAGACACTCTCGGCAAGATTCAGCTTGCCCCATCTGAAATGTTCCATTCTAAGGTTGTGGGAACTCATAAACTGAAAGACGAGCTTAATTCTTATCCCCATTTGTCGGAGTGGGTCGATCGTGCAATTCTCGAAAGAGGAGACGCCACCCAGGGTGCAAAAGGCATAAGAGCTATAGGAAGACTTTCATATTTCGTCAATTTTGTTGATATCAAAAAAGCTATCACCAGCATGATTAGTCAGGTTACAAACCAGCCCAACCTTAAATATATGGCTGAAAACCACAATATGCAGGTAGCTCCCGGCGTAAACTTCTTTATCATTACATCCATCTGCGGCGGAACCGGCTCCGGAATGTTCCTCGATATGGCTTTTACCATTAAAGACATGATGGCTGGCACCGAACATCAGCGTATAGGATATCTTATTCTTCCCGGGGTTTTCGGAACCGACATTGCCAAAGCTTCAGGCTACGCTGCCCTTAGAGAACTCAACCATTACAGTATGGACAGGGATTTTGAGGCAAACTGGGAAAACGAAAACCAGCCCCGTATTATCCAGCCCCCGCCCTTTGATTTCTGCTATCTGGTAAACAACAGCAACAACAAGGTTTCCTTCAGCCAGAAAGAGCACCTTTTCGAAATGGTCGCTCACAACATATTCCTCGAATTCTCCCACGAATTCGGACAGTACAAAGCTTCGCTCAAAGACAACATTCAGGCTGTTGCCACAGGAACCGACAAGCTGGGATGCCCTCTCAACTATATCAGTTTCGGACTTTCCACAATTTCATTCCCAAGAGACAGAATAATCCGCGCCTGCTCCTACAGGCTTGCCAAGGAAGTGGTTCAGAAGTGGCTCACCACAAAGGGACCCTCCGACAGGCTCACCGAGTATCTCGATCACTTTATGGATTATAACAAGCTCTTTGTGGATACCGACGCCGCCAAGAAGAACCAGATTAAGGACGAACTGCTGATGGCAGGCGGCAAAAACTATTATAGTCTTGTGGACGACGAGATGACTTCTCTCTTCAGAGGCCTTCAGAATCAGGATGCCAACCGCTACGATCAGTTTATCGAAAAGAAGGCTGAAGAGCTGGAAAAGAAATTCTACGAGGGCGATCAGGACCCCCGCCGCTGGGGTGAATATTTCCGTGGAATTTTCAACAACAGGGAAACTAAGAAAAAAGCGGTTGAAGATCTCCTTGTGGATACCGTAAGCAAGATGATCCAGAGTGACAAGGAAGGTATGGAGTATTCAAAAAGCTTCCTTGAAGCCCTTGAATACCGCCTTACACAATACAGGGATTATTTCCGGGGTAAATTCGATGCCATATCCAAGGCGGAAGGCGGTTTTGCCAAGGATAAAATTATGGAAATCGAAAAACTCAGAGCGCTCAAAACCAAATTCGTCTTCGATAAGAAAAAAGTTATGCTCGATCAGGCGGATAAGCTTATAAATACCAGAACCGGAAAGGTTACGATCTATTTTAAGCGCAAACTCGATAAAAAAGTGCTTGAAATGTCGATTCTCCTCGCCGGCGAACTTGCAGAATTCTGTAAATTCCTTCTGGGCCAGATTGACCGCTTTAAAGATAAACTTGCACGAATTCAGAAGAGTCTTCACGATTCGGAAAAGACCCTTACCCTCGATACATCGGCTCTTGATGTGTATAGCCTTGTGCTTTATGATACATCGGATGTTGATACATATTATAATGAATTCCTCACTTCAAGGGATCTCCAGAGGAATTTTGATTCCATTTCGCTCACAGGCAAGGATGCCCTTAATGAAATCGGAGGAATTCCTCTGTTTGAACTCAGAAATGACGAATATCCTGACAGAATAATAAAAGACGCCCTTCTTAAAGTGAGCAGGCCCCGTTTTGTAGAAATTGAGGATATTTCCGTAGCCCGCAAATTTAATGAAAAATATCCCACAGAGTCGGAACAGTCGATGCATCTGAGAAATATCTTCTCTTCCTCTGAGGTTTTCCTTAAATTCAAGGTTATTCCCGACTACACCCAGCCTGATAACAGCAAGGTTTCGCTAATCGGCGTTCATGAAGGCAGACAGCCTTCCCTTCCTGAATTCAGGGAAATGCTTCCATTGCTCGAAAGATCCTGCACCGATGTCAACCAGCTTCGCGGAATCCAGCCTATCCGCCAGAAGGATGAAATTCTCTTCACTACGGAAGAAGGCGCATTCCCGCTAAGAAGAATCAATGATATTGATGATTATGAAGCCAAATATGACAAACTCAGTTCAGGAAGCCAGAATCCGCTGCACCTGAGAAAATATGACAGGGAATTCCTTGTTGAGATAAATCAGCCTGCAGAAAGCGAACAGCGTAAAGCCAAAGTGGGCATTTATATCGGAATCGCCATAGGCATAATAAAACCTGATGAAGATGATGATTCCTTTATGGTTTATACCTACAGGGATCAGAGAACGGGCTTTATTGAGAATAAACCTATAGGAAAGCGGAATGAAGAGGAAAAGATGATTGATAATCTTCTTCACCGTTTCAACAAAGACCTGAGAGAAACCATATTTGCCGATATCGACAGAAGGCTCAATGCCGCCCGCACTCCTATGGATAAGGGTAAAATCTGGCATAACATCAATAAATACCGTGATGATTATATGAAGCGCAGAGATAAGGATTTCATCAACAGGAGAAGAATCCCGGCACTTTTTGAGGAAGTCATTCTCGAATACAAACTTTTCGATCCCAGCTTCCTTGATGATAATACCGGCGTCTGAACCTACGGTGCATAAAGAATTGCAAACCGATTTACTGGAATTGTGAAATGCCTGATACCAAAGGAAAAAAGTTAATAATCATAATTATTGCTGCAGTTGTTTTAAGTGCGGGAGCTTTTTTTCTGCTGCGTTCGGGCAAAGAAACACCTAAGGTACAACCAACCCCTTCGCCTACGGGTATTCAGGCACAATGTGCGGATCTTGTGGAGCAGGGAAATGCGCTGATGAAGGAGCGGAAGCCTTTCGAGGCGCTGAAGTTCTTTAACGAAGCTCTGAAACTTGATGAAAATTTCAGCCCTGCTTTATCGGGCAGAACCAATGCCTATATAGATTTGGGCAGATTTGACGAAGCTATGTCGGATGCGCAGAAAGCAATAAAGCTAAGTCCTGAGGTTCCACTGAATTATGTAAACAGGGGAAATGCCTGGTATTATACGGGCAATCCTGAAAAAGCTCTGGAAGACTACCGGAAGACTATTTCGATGAAACCGGAGTATCCCCCCGACGAATCCAAAGCCCATTATGGCATCGGCAGAATCGCCGAGGAGCGGGGAGATATGGAAACCGCTTTTAAGGAATACGATCAGGCTGTGCATTTTCACAATGTGGCAAGAAACTACATGAGCCGCGGTCAGGCTCACAGAAAGCTTGGCAGAAACGAAGAGGGCAGAAGCGACTACATGGAGGCTTTGAAACAGAAGCCTGATAAAGCTTCCCTTCTCACTGCCATAGGCGAAACCTGGTACAGCGATGACCAGCCTGATAAAGCGATTGAGTTCTATAATAAAGCTATTGAATCTGATCCTGATTTTACAAGGGATCCCGAATTTCGTGATGCATGCGGAAATCCCCCGTCAGGATTCACTTTCCCTTATACCAGACGAGCTGTTATTTATATCGAAAAGGGCCGTTATAAAGAAGCTGTGGAAGATATAAGCAAATCCATAGAGCTGAAAAACGACCATCCCGATGATTATTATTACAGGGCAAGGGCTTACTGGTATCTTGGGGAGTCTGATAAAGCGGCAAAAGATGCAAAAAAGTATCTTGAACTGGAAAAAAATCACGCCGGGCAGGAAAAGCAGTCGGAAAAAATCGAAAAACAAGGTGCAGCTTTAATGATTCTTGGGAGAGAAAAACAGGCTCTTGAAGATTTTGACAAAGCTCAGAAAATGAATCCATTTGAATTCACTTCGTATAATATGAGAGGTATTATCCTTCATAAACAGGGCAGGGACGACCTTGCCCGGAAGGATTTTGAAAAAGCGGCAAATTCAGGGATCATTTCTGAACAGGAAAAAGCCCGTGAGTACCTTAATAAGATAGTGAACAAAACAAAATGAAAATAAAGGAGAACTGACATGAATCGTATCGAAATGATGAAGAAACTTGCCATGAAAAATAACGCAAAAATGGTAATGTTTATATTTGACGGACTTGGCGGACTTCCCGATCCGGCAACAGGAAGAACAGAACTCGAAGAAGCAGCAACACCCAATCTTGACGCTCTCGCCAAAAAGTCCATCTGCGGCCTTTCAGTGCCTATTGCCACAGGAATCACACCGGGCAGCGGACCCGCCCACCTTTCACTCTTCGGATATGATCCCCTCGAATTTGATATCGGAAGAGGCATTCTCTCAGCTCTGGGAATCGACTTCCCCGTAGGAAAAAATGATGTGGCAGCAAGAATCAACTTCTGCACCATTGACGACAAAGGCATTATCACCGACAGAAGAGCCGGCAGACTCTCAACAGACAAGAATATTGAAATCGCAAAGAAGATCGTCGAAAAAGTAAAAGTCCCCGGCGTCGAAATCTTCTTCTGCACTGAAAAAGAACACAGAGCAGCTATGATAATCAGAGGCGAAGGACTCAGCGACAGAATTTCCGACACTGATCCCCAGATTACAGGCGTGGAAGTTCCCCTCTGCCATCCCCTTGATGATACTGCAGAAGCCAAATACACCGCTGAAGTGGTTAACAAAATCGTAGCTGAAATAAAAGAGCTTATCAAAGAAGACCATCCCGCAAATATGGTTCTCACCCGCGGATTTGCCAAACATCCCGCTGTGGAAACAATGAACGACATCTATCAGCTCAAAAGCGCAGCTATCGCCGTTTATCCTATGTACAGAGGCCTTGCCAAACTGGTTGGAATGGATGTTCTTCCCGCACCCAAAGATGTGCCCGGCGAATTTGACCAGCTCGAAGAGGTTTATAAGGATTATGATTTCTTCTTCTTCCATGTAAAGGGAACAGACTCAAGAGGAGAAGACGGAGACTATGCAGGCAAAGTAAAGGTTATCGAGGAGACCGACAAACTCATACCCAGACTTATGGCTCTCGATCCCGATGTCGTTGTGGTAACAGGCGACCATTCCACACCTTCGCAGCTTAAAGCCCATTCATGGCATCCCGTTCCTTTCCTTCTCTATTCAAAACATAACAGACCCGACCATATCGAGCATTTTGGCGAAACAGAATGCGGCAAGGGACTGCTGGGAACATTCCCCGCACTCGACACAATGTCGCTGATGATGGCTAACGCTCTGAAACTTAACAAACACGGAGCATAACTGCCTGATGAAGGAGAAAACCCGCTGGAGCGAAAAAATTCTGAAGATGCATGCAGGTTTGGTGTATGCCTTCCTTTACATTCCCATTATTGTTCTCGTGGTTTTCTCTTTTAATTCGTCCAAGCGTAATGCCGTATGGAAAGGTTTTACCCTCGACTGGTATTATCAGCTTATGCATAACACCGAGCTGCTCAGGGCGCTGGAGAACAGCCTCAAGGTTGGAATTATCGCAACAATCTGTTCAACCATAATAGGCGCTCTGGCAGCTCTTGCCCTTGTCAGATATGATTTTAAGCTCAAACCTGCTTTTGAAAGCGCCATATTTGTGCCTCTGGTAATTCCTGAAATTGTTATGGGCGTGGCTCTTCTCACCTGCTTCGTAGGGCTTAAAATCAGGCTCAGCCTTCTGACAGTTATACTGTCTCATATTGCATTCTGCTCCTCTTATGTTGCAGTTACCGTCAGAGCCAGACTTCACGGTTTTAACCGCACCCTTGAGGAAGCGGCTATGGATTTGGGAGCAGATGAGTGGACCACATTCAAAAAAGTGTCTTTCCCCATTATTTTTCCCGGTATCCTCGCAGGGGGAATGCTTGCGTTCACTCTCTCATTTGATGATTTTGTCATCACTTTTTTCAACGCCGGAGTAGGTTCAACAACTCTGCCGCTGAAGGTATATTCCATGCTGAAATTTGGTATAACTCCTGAAATAAATGCTATTTCCACACTTATGTTGTTGATCACATTTACATTCGTGCTGATTTTCAACAAGCTTCAGTCTGATGAGGTTCATTAGCAGGTTTATTATCTGAATATCCTCATACATTATCAACGGGGTGAAAATCTTGAGCGACATTTTTATTGGAAGATACAGAGTTATTGAAGAACTTGGCAGAGGCGCCATGGGTATTGTTTACCGTGGAGAAGACCCTGCCCTCGACAGGCCCGTAGCCATCAAAGTTCTTCCGCCGAAAAAAACAGCGCTGAAAAAAGCGGTCGATCGCTTTATCAGAGAAGCAAAAGTTTGTGCGCGCCTTGATAACGCCAATATTGTCAAAGTTCATGATGTAGGCGAGGAAGAGGGCATTTACCATATTGTCATGGAACTTGTTACGGGCTTAACCCTCAGAGATGTTGTGGAAAGCCGGGAAAGCATACAACAGGTTGATATTGACAAAATGGCAGACCTGTTCCTTCAGATACTTAGAGCTATGGATTATGCCCACAAACAGAAAGTGGTCCACAGAGATTTAAAACCGGAAAATATCAAAGTTACTGAAGAAGGCGTAGTTAAAGTAATGGACTTTGGACTTGCCGTTCTTGAAGACAGACACTCGCTAACGGAAATGGGTCAGGTTATGGGCACAATCGCCTATTTTTCACCGGAACAGGCAAAAGGCGAACCTGCAGACGCCCGCTCCGACTTGTATTCACTTGGGGCAATATTCTTCGAAATGCTCACAAACCAACTCGTTTTCTCAGCTACAAACCCCTCGGAAATGATTGCCAAACACCTCACTTCGCCCCCGCCCAATCCGAGGATGTACAATCCCAATATTCCCCCTGTTTTTGCCAATTTAATCCTCAAGGTTATGAAAAAGAACCCCCTCGACAGATACCAGTCCGCCGAGGAAATGATTGAAATTATCGAAGAGTGGATCGCTGAGAAGAAATTCGGATCCAAGGAAAGGCAGAAACCTCCGGTAACACCACAACCGGTGATAGAAGAGGAGCCGCCTCTTCCGCCGCCTGTTACCAGAACCATAGAACCGGAAAGAAGGGAAATGCCTTCTTATTCCGTCACAAGAGAACCTGAATATGAGAGAACATCAACAGGTTTCAGGGATGATGCGCCGCTTCCATACAGAGCGCCGGGTCCTGATGTGGATCAGGGTTTTCAGTCTCCTGCAAGGCCCAGAGAACGGGAACGGGACAGAGATCTCGAAAGAACCGAAGAAATGGTCAGAATTCCCGTTATTCCGGATAAGCCTTCGAAAAAGTATATAGACGATTCGGATCAGACTAAGCGTAAAAAACCGTCTCCCACCGCCGGAGAATCCCCTGTAGCAAGCACCCAGTGGATTCAGGAAGCGGAATCAGCCCACAAGTGGGATCGATACCAGCATGTACTCGACCAGATGAAAAAGGACGATTATGTGCAGCAGATGACGCCTGTAACCGGCGCAGTTGTCTGCCACCGCTGCGGAGCGGAAAATGACGCCAGCAGAAAATACTGCCACGAGTGCGGAAATCTTATTTCCCACGAGCAATTCCTCAGCCAGAAGGAAGCTCAGGTACACAACGAAAAAGGAAAAGACCTCCTGAAAGAGGGACTTCCCGAACAAGCTGTTGTGGAATTCAGGCTTGCTACAGAAAAAGACAGATTCTTTGCCGAAGCATTTATGAACCTCGGCAGAGTCCTCGGAGACCTCGGCGAGTATAAAAAAGCCAGGGAAGCTTACCGGGAAATGAGCAGAATCAACCCCGGCAAAGCTCAGCCCCATATTCTTGTTGCTGATCTCTACAGGCTTGAAAACCGCAGGGATGATGCAATTTATGAATATCGTGAAGCATCACGGCTCGAACCAAGCAATGTCAATATCCGCCATCAGATGGCGCTGCTCTATTCCCAGAAAGGCGACATAAGAAATGCCATAGACGAGTATCAGCGCATTCTCACAGTTGAGCATGATAATCTTCAGGCGCACCGCCAGCTTGGTTATATGTATATGACCCTTGAGCGCAATAATGAAGCTATCCGTGAATTTGAATGGGTAATGCAGGTTGATCCCGACGATGACACTGTTTATCAGATTCTGGGAACTCTCTATATGAAAGTGGGAAGACTCAGAAATGCGGAACAGGTATTCCAGACCTCTCTCACAATCAACCCCGAAGACCCTGAAGCCCTTGCACAGCTTGGTGAAATCTACGAAAAACAGAATAGGGAAGACCTTGCCGTTGAGCAGCTTTCCCAGGCTCTGGTTATTGACGAATCAAACATCACAGCCCGTCAGAAACTTGCAGACATTTATGTAAAACACCGCCGGGATGATCTGGCTATCAAGGAGCTTGAAACCGCAGCCAGATACCAGCCCGACAATCCGGAAATCCACAAAAAAATGGGAGATCTCTATCTTTCGCATCATCAGTATGACAGAGCGCTCCAGCATTTTGAAAAAACCGTGGAAATCAGCCCCGGCAGTGCTGAACTCCATCATAAACTTGCCACTCTTTATAACAAGAAAGAACATTCGGATCTTTCCATCAATGAGTTTAAAAAGGCGGTAAATCTGAAGCCTTATAACCCGGAATACAGGGAAGATCTGGGCATGGCCCTCTATGCAAACAACCGGATTCCCGAAGCTATATCGGAAATGAAAAAAGCTGCAACTCTGGATAGTACAAACCTTGAATACCAGAAAGCCCTCGGTATTATGTACGAAGAATCGGATCAGCTCGACATGGCGGTCAAACAATTCCAGAAAGTTATCCAACTCGATCAGAAAGATGCAATGTCCCACGGAATGCTCGGAAGGGTTTATGCCAAACAGGGGCTTCTTAGTATGGCGATTTTCCAGTATCAGAAAGCCCTTCAGCTCAACCCCAATTCCCACCTTTTCCATGTTTATCTTGGCAAAGCTTACGCTCAGCAGGGTAAATCTGCAGAAGCAGTGGAAATTTTCAAACGGGCGATTGAACTTGCCCCCGGAGGCCAGACTGCAAAAGGATCCAGAATCCTCGGCAAATCCTATACCGAACTGGGTAGAGTTTACCTCGAACAGGGCGATCTGCGGAAAGCTATGGATGTTCTCAAATCCGCAGAGGAAAACAACCCCGGGGATCCGAGAACCCTCCACTATATGGGATTGGTCTATATAGAATATAAAAAATATAATCAAGCTTATGATTATCTGGCAAAAGCCCTGAAGCTGCAGCCTCATAATGCTGAAATTATGCGGGATCTGGCTTTTGTGTATTCTGAAAAAGGCGATATGACTCTGGCTCTTTCCGCAGCTAAAAAATCGATTATGTATGATCCTGCAAATCCCGAAGGTTATGAGCTTCTTTCAAGAATTCTCCTGAAACTGGGCAATTATAACGAAGCTGTAAATGCACTGGATGAAGGACTCAAGAGCTGTCCCGAAGGCATAGACTATATATGGTGGCTCAAGGGAGGCCTTGCTTCGGAAAGAGGAGAATGGGATAAAGCAGTCTTTGCATACAGAAATGCTATTGAAAACAACGACGAGGACTGGACCTACTTTAAAGATCTCGCCAGAGCTTATGAAGAACTCGGCGATTATGAAGCTGCAATGCACGAAATAAATAACGCACTTTCCAGAGGTCCCGATGAAAGATTTGAGGATCTTCTGAGAAAAGACCTTGGCAGGCTCAAGAAAAAGAAGCAGCGCAAGGGGGTATAATGTCTTTTAACCGTTTGTCAGGTACGGCGGCTTTAATGGCTGCTATTTTCCTTATCCTCTCTTTTCCGGTATTCGCCGATGAAATTCATAATGCTGCGGAAAAGGGAGATATAGCCAAACTAAAAGCCCTCCTTGAAAAAGATCCAAAACTTGCCAATGCCAGAGATGTTCTGGGACAATATCCACTCCACCACGCAGCATTCAGCGGAAAGAAAGATGCCGTGGAAATCCTTGTTCAGTATGGAGCTGATGTTAACGCAGACGGCGGAAAATTTGGCAGACCCCTCCATCAGGCTTCATCCCGGGGGTTCCCTGATGTTGTTGCTTTTCTCATTTCAAAGGGAGCCTCGGTAAATTCCACCGATATAAACGGCCAGACTCCTCTCCACTGGGCGGCCTCCAAAGGGCAGAAAGAGACTGCTGTTCTTCTGATAACCTTTGGAGCGGACATAAACGCGCAAGCGGGGAAATTCGGAACTCCCATACACAGAGCCGTTCTCAACGATCATAAAGATATGGTTGAAATGCTTATTTCAAGAGGTGCAAGCGCCAATTCGAGGGAAAAGGAAGGGCAGACGCCTCTTCATGTAGCTGCAAAAAACGGCAATCTGGAAATTGCGGAAATCCTTGTGGAATCAGGTGCTGATGTAAACGCCCTTTCCAATAAATACGGTACACCCCTCCACCAGGCAGCAGGAGCGGGAAAACTGGTTCTTGTACAGTTTCTGCTTGATAAAAATGCTGATCTCAATGCAAAGGAAGATAACGAACAGACGCCCCTCCACTGGGCTTGCAGCTTCGGACAGAAAGAAACCGCCCTTTTTCTGATAAACAAAGGAGCCGCCGTTAACGACCGTAACAAAAGCGGAAAAACACCACTGCACAATGCAGCTATAAAAGGTGATGCACCCACGGTGATTATGCTTCTTGAAAAAAAAGGAGACAGGAGCATAAAAGATAACGACGGTAAAACCCCTCTTGACTACGCCAGAGAAAAGGGTAATACCGCCGTTATTGAAATCCTTGAAAAATAGTTTTTAATTAAAACTCGTATTTCTTCAGAATTAACTGTTCGTAGAGATCGATTCCTGATGCAGTAAGTCTGATACCTTTTACTTTTGTTTTTTCCTCATCTGAAAAGTCCATCGCTATGCTGCCGTATTCCATCAGATAGAATAACTGGGGCTCAAGTTTCATTCCTGAAACTGCATCTGCCAGTTTTGAATTGAGATCTGAAAGAGACATCATATTGAAAGCGTTCTCCTGCCAGTGTTCATAGAGAACTTTGAATATGGTATATCTTATTGAAAAATCAAAACCTGATTTTTTATTTGCTTTAAACAGTGGAGGACCGGATTTGAAAATCGGTCTGCCGGCTACAGGATTAATCAGTGTGGCAAATGTGATCCATACTGCGATTGCTCCCATAAGAATTGTAAAAATGGCAAGGGGCATAACCATAACTTTTGTGTGGAATACATGGTTTACAATTTTTGAAACATAGATCATATCCACATCAAGGAGAAACAGGAAGAGAACTGTGCTGAAGTGGCCGAATCCGTAAGTGAGAACTGCGAAAATAACCAGAAGGCAGACATCAAGTATAAAACTTATGTCGTGGGAAAGAAGCAGTCCTTTGGTCAGCAGGTAGAATTCAATACCGGTTTTAAACCACATAAATGAAAATGTGGTGAAAACCGCTCCGCCGAATGCGTTTTTGTTGGCAAAATCCATAAGACCTGAAAGAAGCTGGCAGCATCCGCCAAACAGAATTGCACAGACTGCAACCATAAGAAATCCGCTTTTGTCTGCTCCCACACCAAAAAGAATCGGTGCAAGGGCAAAGCTGGAGATTGCCAGACCGAGGAGTCCCAGAGGTGCCGGTTCTCCAAAAACATGATGATCCGGCAGCAGGTTGACCTTTTTGATCATATTATTCCTCCGTAAAATTTTCCAGGAGTTCTTTCCGGAGTTGTTCAAGCCCATAAAACTCAGATGGTTATGTCAGTATCTCAGCACAGTCAATACTGCATCTGTTATCCCGCAAATCCCTGTCTGAAAAGGAGCTTGAAAATCTTTAAAACTCCCGCATTTTAATAACCGAAATTAAACTACTGCAAAAGTATTCGCAAATTCAACAAAAAAGAATAAATACCTTTAGAAGTGAAAAAAAGAAAGCTTCAGGAACGGTCAATGCTTTCCCGGTCGTCGCTCGTTATTTTTTGGAGTCCATATTTTGAATATTATAAAAACAACGACGCCGGCGACTACAAAATAAGCGAGTATGTGCACCGCTTTAAACCCAAGCTCAAGCATGAGGGCGAATGTCATAAACAACAACAGAAAATATATGACAGATGTGATGGTTTGAATCATTTTTGCTTTATTGTCAGGTTCCACACCTCTTTTAACCGTTATTTTACTCACTTTTATCGGTTTGGGAACCGGAACCTGATCCAAAGACGGTTTTACAGCCTGGGGAGGCTTTACCTGCGGTGCCGGCTGGGGATTTCTTGTCTCCTTGATAGCTTTTTTCAACTCAAGCCGCATTTCTCTGGCAGTGGCAAACCTCGCATCGGTTTTAAGCGAAAGCGCTTTCATAATAATCGCTTCAATACCCGCTGGGATTTTTATCCCAAGCGCGGATGGGGAATCGAAAATAAATGGGTGTTTTCTCGGATCCTCTCCTGTTATCATGTTGTGCATAAGCGCGCCAAGACTGTATATGTCTGTCCGGAAATCGGTCTGGGCTGTTCCGTACTGCTCAGGAGCGGCAAATCCCGGTGTTCCCATAATAACCGTATCTTTATCCTTACCCTTTTTAAACTCCCGGGCTATGCCGAAATCTATGATTTTTATATTATTACCTGTCTGAATAATCACATTTTCCGGTTTCAGATCTCTGTAAACAATCTTCTGATCATGAACATACTGAAGAACATCAAGAATTTTGAGGGCTATGATGGAAGTTTTTTCCCAGGAGATTTTTCCTGCATCTATCAGTTTTCGCAGCGTATCCCCTTCAGCATATTCTTCAACAAGATAATGGACTCCGCCGGAAGTAAAATAATCCACAACCCTTGCTACACCGGGGTGGGAGAGCCGCGCACATATACGGGCTTCTTCTATAAAATGCTGTTCGAGTTTCTTAGCCTCAGCATCATCCCAGGGGAAGCTGAGTTCTTTAAGGATCCATCTGTTGTCGAGGCGTAGATCATAGACCATATAAACCCTGCTCATCCCGCCTTCATCAAGCAGGGAGAGGACACGGTACCTTTTTTCTACTACATCTCCGGCTTTCAGCATTAAATGACCCCGTTACATGAATATTTGTTTGCGAAATATTAAATCAGCCTTTAAAAAAGACCTTCTAATTTTCATATCGGCATAAATGGCAAAAAAAATAGTGCAAACAAAAAAAACTACCGAAAATTCAAAGGCGGGGGATCTCACCCCGCCAATAAATAAATAAATTAGTCCGGTAGTTTAGATGTCGCTCTCTTCACCAAGGGTTTTTTCGATTTTTCGCTTAACCCTCTGAAGGGCATTGTCAATTGACTTGACATGGCGGTTAAGTTCTTTTGCCATTTCCTGATAGGATTTACCTTCAAGATATGACATAAGCACTCTTGACTCCAATTCACTCAGATTTTCCTGAATCCTCTCCCTGAGATCGCCGGAGAGTTCATGACTAATGAACACTTCCTCCGGGTCGGTGATCTTGGTTCCTGAAAGGATGTCCAGCATTGTCCGGTCGGAATCTTCGTCGTAGATTGGTTTGTTGAGTGAGATGTAAGAGTTGAGGGGAATATGTTTTTGTCTTGTCGCCGTTTTAATAGCGGTAATGATCTGGCGGGTAATGCAAAGCTCGGCAAATGCCCTGAAGGACGAGAGTTTATCAGCCCGGTAATCCCGGATCGATTTATATAATCCAATCATCCCTTCCTGGATTATATCTTCTCTATCTGCCCCTACCAAGAAATAAGACTTTGCTTTTACTCTGACGAAATTCTTATACTTATTGATCAAAAATTCCGTCGCCATCTCGTCCCCGTTTTTAGCCAGCTTCACAATCTCTTCATCTGACTCTTGTTGCAGGTTGGCCAGGTAGTTGTTGGTAAGCTTCAGCAACTTAATGCCCTCTTTCTCAAGAAAGTTAACCCGTCACAAGTTCTTTCCTATTATACGGAAGCTTGAGTAAATAGTCAAGGGGATGGATGGTGGTGAAAAATTTTCAACACATGCCCTTCAAGGTAGGCGCTTACTGTGATTGGGCTTCAAAAGACTTCTCAATGTCCCCGAAAAAAAGTTCATGATACGTGAAAAAGATCGCAAAATTCCTTCTTTTTACATCCAAAAAAAATAAAATATTTTTTTCACAATTAAAACCAAGGGAAAATCCATGATAAAAAGATCGCTTTAAAAAACAGCATTCACCTTGAAAAAATCAATTCGGAATCTTATTATAACGCATTACTGCAACAATGATAAATATCAGTTTTTTACACCTGTTCACCACAAAGGCTTTCCCGGATCCCTCAAAATCCCGCAGCCATAAAAACGATTCAGCAGGGTTGAGCTGCTCCACCGCTGGCTAAACCGCATATTGTTGACGCTTTTACCTTGTTTTTAATTTTTTTCTGATACTCATTTCCCGGGTAATATAAAAGCCGGATTAATACAACCCGGCTTTGTAAAACCAATGTAAAGAAATAAACCTGTATATTAATCATGTTAACAACATGTTAACTTCGGTTTATATATAAATGGATTAGTATATTACTTTATATGTCTGCGTGCTTCAAACATGATTATTGCACCTGCTACGCCCACATTAAGTGAAGCAATTTCACCATGAAGAGGAATTTTCAGAACGGCGTCACACATCTCCCTGACTCTCTGAGCCAGTCCCTTTTCTTCTCCGCCCATCACAATAACAAGAGGAGTGGGGTAGTCATATTCCCTGTAATCAATTTCGCCGTCCGCTTCAGCTCCGATAATTGTAAAACCCTTGTTTTTCAATTCATCCAGAGTGTTTCCGATGTTGGTTACTTTAGTAATCTTCATTCTTGAATCCGCTCCGGCCGATGCCTTTGAAACAGCAGGTGAAAGCTGAGCAGCTCTTCTTCTGCCGATTACTACGCCATGAATACCCGCTCCTTCCGCTGTTCTGAGGAGAGAACCGAAATTCTGCGGATCCTGAACTTCATTAAGAACCATAATAAAAGGTTCTTCGTTCTTCTGTTTTGCAATCTCAAGAATATCATCAATGGAATCATATTCGCGCATTGAAAGAAATGCCAGAACTCCCTGATGATTGCCGTTTTCGCTGAGCCTGTCCAGCGCCCTGTCGTCTGCAGGCGCAATAGGCACATTGTTCTTTGATGCCAGTCTGCGGAGCTGGTCATGAAAATCTTTATGAATACCATTCTTAATGTAAAGCTTATCAATAGGTTTACCGGTTTTCAGCGCTTCAAGAACCGGGTGCCTTCCATAAATGATGGTTTTTTCTGTCTGTTTGGGATCGGTCAAGGTGGTACCTCACTGTTTATATTATATTTTTATTTTCTCTTCCATTTAACGGTTTGTTCAGGAATCCTTTTGCCGAACCTTCATATCCGTCAGGAAGGTTTTTAACAATGTTTTGGATAATCATTTTCATATATGAATCTTTTTTTACCGGACTTTTTTCCCTTTGATATTTTCTGATTTTGCGGGGATGGCGGCATTCCGGTCAGTTTCGGAAAAACGCTCCTCCCTGAAAAGTTCCGGTATATGATAAATAAGGAGAACAGATGAAAAAGACTGCTGCAATTATTCTTGCTGCCGGAAAAAGCAAGAGAATGAAAACCGAAACTCCCAAGGTCCTTCACGAACTTATGGGAAAACCGGTAATCGAATATGTGCTTTCAGCCTGCGCTCAGGCAGGTGTTGAAGATATAACCCTCGTAATCGGACACGAAAAGGAAAAAGTAAGAAATTACCTCAAAGACCGTGTGAAATATGCAGAACAGAATCAGCAGCTCGGAACAGGACACGCAGTTATGCAGGCTATGCCCTGCCTCGAAAACTTCGAAGGCGATATTATGATTGTATGCGGTGATATGCCACTCCTCGGAGCAGATACAATCACAAACTTCGTGAAACTCCATCAGGAAAAAGGCGCTAAAGTCTCCCTCCTCACAGCCATAATGGAAGAACCCGGAAAACTGGGCAGAATAGTAAGAAGCTCAACGGGAACAGTGGAAGCTATCGTAGAGGCTGTTGACGCTACACCGGAACAGCTCGCTATCCGGGAAGTCAACACCGGAACATATCTCTTTGATGCAGCCTACCTCCGTGAGATTCTCCCGAAAATAGGCTTGCCCAATGCACAGTCCGAACTTTATCTGACAGATACCATTATTCTTTCCTTCAAAAACGGCATCGAAGTCCAGGCTTCAACCTGTAAGGATGAAATGGAATCCCTCGGAATCAACTCAAGAAAAGATCTCGCCATTGCAGCCAAAGCTATAAAAGACAGAGTGAACGGAAAAATGATGGAATCAGGCGTAACTCTGTATGATCCCGATAATACCTACATCGAGGAAGGCGTTGAAATCGGAAAGGATACAACAATACTTCCGGGATGCATGATTCTTGGCAAAACCGTCATCGGTGAGCAGTGCATAATCGGACCAAATACAAGAATCCATAATTCCAAAATCAATAATGGCTGCCTTATTCAGGAATCTGTAGTTATAGATTCTGAAGTAGGGGAAACTAACCAAATCGGACCTTTTGCCCATCTCAGACCCGCTACTGTAACCGCCGCTTCCGTGAAAATAGGAAATTTCGTGGAAACAAAAAAATCCGTGGTAGGAGAAGGCTCCAAAATATCCCATCTGTCCTATGTGGGAGATTCAACTCTCGGTAAAAAAGTGAATATCGGCGCCGGAACAATCACCTGCAACTATGATGGAGTTAAGAAAAATCCAACAGTTATCAAGGACGGAGCATTTATCGGCTCAAACACAAACCTTATCGCCCCGGTAACAGTAGGAGAAGGCGCAAGAACAGGCGCCGGAGCCGTGGTTAAAAAAGATGTGCCCGATTACACAGTAGCAGTGGGCCTCCCCGCCAGAAATATCAGAAAACTCAATAAGTAATTTATATCGGATTTTCAGGGGGAAATTTTTTATGAAAGATTTTCAGGAAAAATTTCCCCTTTTTTATTTTATCCCCGCAATCCCCAATGCCGCTGAATTAATAAAAATTCACTCAAATCCCCAAACCCAATACTCTTGTTTTTCAAGGAAGGAGGTTCGGAGGGAAACCCGATTTCCAAAAAAGCGTGATTCCCTCTGACGGTCCCTGATCCCCCCGGTTCTCTAATTCCCCCGGTCTGCCCGGTTCCCAATGTCCCCCGGTCTCCCAAACCCCGGTCGGTCCCCCGATTCAAAAGTTTTGGGAAGGAGGTCCGGAGGAAACTTTTTTCAAAAAGTTTTCTCTGGGAGCTGGGCATGCGGTTACAATCCTCGTGAGCGTTCGAACAAATCTATGCCTGTATTCGGTTGAATTGTGTTTCCCGCCGAGTGGTATCATCTACGATTCTTTTTTTGGGAAAACCGCTTTTTGAAAAAAGCTCGTTTCCCAAACCCCCTCGGCAAAAACTTTCGGTGCATCATTTTTCTGCTCTCTGTAATTTTGATTTCTGCATACCGATTTTATTGCTGTTTCTTATTCTCACTTTTTTGAAATCTGCTTCGCAGTTTTCAAAAAGGTTAGCAAACGGGGGAAGTATCCCCCAAACCCCCTCGGCATTGAAACAACCGTAAATTAACCGGATCGCAGGCGTCCCGCCTGTCCCCCGGGTCTCAAAACCAACGGCCAACCGCCAGTTATCCTCATAACCCCAATCTTCCATCAGCGACTGTAGGAAGCTGGGTTTCCGGTTCTTGTGTAAAATCAAGTATTACAAAACTTCACAGGCTGCACTAAAACCCGATGACGGTTCCGGAAGATTAACGACAAGTCCGGACAAGCTCAATGCCCATGAATTAAGGCATGAATTCGTCTAATCGCTCACGAGGCTTGTTCCTGTTTGCCAAACTCCCAGAGGAAACTTTTTGAAAAAAGCTTCCTCCGAACCTTCTTCCTTGAAAAACAATAGTATTGGGTTAGGAATTGGAGTGAATTAGGAATTGGAGTGAATTTTGTTAATTCATGGGCATTGCGTAGAAGCTGGGTTGAAACCATTCGCTTTGTTTTATCCGTTCCCGGATTTCCATCCCAAACAAAAAAGGCGTGCTCATAGGCTCGCCCTTTTATAATTATGTGAATTTCCTGATATTACATTCCGCTGTCTTTGGGGTTAATCTGTGCCGGTGATTCCTGATCATCCTTCGGTGTTTCCGAGGGTTCCAGAGGAGGCAGTGAAGTTCCTTCCCCCGGTGATGCTGTGCCTGCAGGTGTGGGGGTGGGGAAGTCTTTGCCCAGTATTATTGTAAAATCGAACTTCTCGTCCTTTTTGTTTGGTTTTCTGGTTATTTTCTCGATTTTTTTGCCAATCTGGTTTTCGAGGAAAGCAAGTCCTGTTTCATTTCCGTAATAATCGGTAACAGTGGTTTCCGCCACTTCTTTTTTGCTATCTTCGAGATTTCCCACATCGACAACATTGAAACCTTTGCTTTTCATTGCATTGGCAACGGTAGCCGCCAGCCCCTGAACTCCCGAACCGTTGAGAATCTGGATTGCGAGCTGGTCCGGTTTAAGGTTTGCGGGATCTTTCAGAATTCTCTTTACCAGTCTTTCTTTTTCTGCTTCGTCGGGGACAATGATCATTGCGCCCCCTGAAGTTACATCGTCAGCTCCCGTAAGTGTGCCTTTTGCCAGATTATCTTTATCAAATCCCTTGTAAACATTGGCGATATCAACCATTGTTCCAAGCGACATATCTGTGTCGGTATTTCTTCTGATAACATCAGCTATCTGATTGATTTTTACAATGTTATTGGGATCTCTGAACTCTCTGATAAGAGCGTTCATAACCTGCTGCTGCCTTCTGATTCTACCCCAGTCGCCTTCCTCGTCGTGGCGGAATCTTGCATAGCCTACCGCCTGTTTTCCGTCAAGTTTCTGTCTTCCTTTTTTCAGATGAATATGGAGGTTTCCCCAGTTGTCATCATAGTCCATATCCTTTTCCACATCTATTTCAAGGCCTCCGAGAGCATCAACGAGTTCTGATGCGCCTTCCACTTTTATGAGAACATAGTGGTCTATTTTCACACCGAGAAATTTCTCGATTGTATCTTTTGCCTGTTTTATGCCGCCTGCTTTGCCTGCTTCGTAGTTGTTTCTGCTTTTTTCGTATGCTTCAAGAAAGCCCAGCGAATAGGCTGAGTTAATCTTATCGTATCCGTATTTGTCGGATATTTTTACATAGGTGTCTCTGGGGGTGGAAAGCATACCCATGTGTTTTCCCGATTTGTCGATATGAAGAAGGAATATAGTGTCGGTGCGGGATCCTTTGTGGTGCATTATTCCTTTTTCGTCCCGGTTTATATCCAGTCCGGCGCAAAGGATGACCATATCATCTTTGTCTTTAAAGGCAACTTCCCCCGGATTGCTTACGGCTGTAACGACTTCGCCCAACTTTGCGATTTGTCCGCCGCCGGGTTTACGGCTGTCTATATAAGCCATAACTATTACATATGTTATTCCTGCTGCAAAAAGCAGTGTCAGGATAATAACCCCAAGCCTCAGTGGGTTCATTTTGCTCTTGCTTCTGGTAAAAATGGGCTTGTCCCCCATTATCTCGCCTCCGGATTAGTAAAAAATAACCTTTGCACATTGTCTCAATAAAGACAATCTGTTCGGCAAAAAATCGAAATTTCCAGCCTATTGTAACAGCCGTTTGCTTCTTATGCAAGGTTTTATTAGCAAGTAACAGCTATAAAATCTTTTTTATCAGATTCATAGTTTTTGCAGCAGAATCAGGGTGTTTGAGCACCACAATGTCAGCTCCTGCATGAATATATGCTGTTGCAGTCATTACTTCCCAGTTGATTCCTGCTTCAGTGCTTGTCATAGCTTCTTTTGCCCGCCATGATTCCTGTCCTGCGAGAGCTATCTGAGGTTTGTTCATGTAGTTGTCGCCCTGCAGACCTGAAAGCCTTGTCTTTTCCATGATGGAATATGCGTATTCGAGACCGTATCCCAGAGCGCCTGTAGTGGCGTACATAACTATGCGGTCTGATGGAAGTCCGGCATCCTGAACGAGAATATTAGCCTGTTTTGCAATATTTATGTCGATGGGCGATTCCGTAATCAGCGAATGTCCGTGTTTAATACAGGCATCTGTGATTTCCCTGTATTTTTCAGCCACAGCTCTACCGAGAAGAAGCTTTTCTCCTGCGCCTGCCTCAGCCGCAGCGGGTATGAGAATATCATCAAGTTCCTGAATACCGCATCCCATAACGATAAGAGGTGTTTTTACCTCTCCCAGTATTTTTCTGAAAACCCCGATTGTTTCCTCAGGAGTTTTTGAACCGTAGTCAGGGTGCATTCCCATAAGTCTGAGCATCAGAAGAGGGCAGCCGGTTGTGTCGGTGAGAAATTTTGCCCATTTTACCGGATCGTCCCAGTGTTCACCCATTGCCTGAGAGAGAGCTGAGTTTGCCTCTGCGGGCTTTTCGTCCTGAAATTCCATAGCTATAACAGGATGAAAAGGCAAATCCCCATCCTTGCCGAGAAATGGCATAGCCGACTGTCCGCCGATGGCGACGCTCCCTGAACGGGTGCCGCCATCAGCCTCTGTTGCTCCTATGATTACTTTTTCAATCCGTAGTTTTGCGTTTATTTTAAGAGCGCTCATTATTCCTGTTCTTCCTGTCCCGGCATGTTTTCCGCTTTGTGATATTTGATTTTTCCGCCGGCAATAACCGAACCCACTTTGGTTCTGGCTTCAAGGGGATGTCCTTTCATAATCACTATATCAGCTTCCTTACCTTTTTCGATGCTGCCCACTCTGTCCGCTATTCCGAGGACTGTAGCTGCATTAATGGTTACTGCTTTAAGGGCGTCTTCCTCTTTCATTCCGTAGCTGACGCAGACTCCGGCGTTTAATGCAAGCCATCTGGTGGCAAGGGAAATTCCGTCGGTTGAAATTACTGTAAGAACTCCGTTGTTTGCCATTATGCCTGCGATTTCCAGGCTTCTGTATCTTGTTTCCGGTTTTGAGCGCGGGTTCATAAGAGGTGAGAGAACCACAGGAATTCTGCGTTTTGCGATTTCGCTCACAATCTTATATCCTTCTGTGCAGTGTTCAAGTGTAATATCCAGATCGAATTCTTCCGCAATTCTGATAGCTGTCATAATGTCGTTGGCTTTATGGCAGTGGATTCTTGCCTTTACTTTGCCATGGAGCACATTGTGAAGAGCTTCAAGTTTGAAATCGGTTTCTTTGAAGCATTTTTCTTCCCTGCTTCTCGATTCTTCTTTCCTTATTTCGTAGTTGTTGGCTTTATGAAGTGTTTCCCTGATCATCGCAGCCACACCCATACGGGTCATAGGCATTTTTTTCTGTGAACCGTAAACTCTTTTGGGATTTTCACCCAGAGCAAATTTCATGCCTGCGTCTTCCACCATAAGCATTTCTTCCACTGTTTTTCCGAAGGTTTTGACTACCGAACACTGTCCGCCTATGGCGTTGGCGCTGCCCGGGGCTATCATCACTGTTGTGATGCCTGCCTGCATAACTTCTTCAAAAATCGGATCGAAGGGATCTATGGAATCGATAACCCTCATGTGGGGTGTAATCGGGTCCGTCATTTCATTGTTGTCCTGTTCGAGGGATAATAAACCCTCAGGGAGAACCCCGATATGGGTATGGGCGTCGATAAGTCCGGGGATTACTGAATTTCCCTCTGCATTTATTATCCTGTATCCTTCAGGAATAGAGATTCTCTCCCCCACATCCTGAATTTTATTGTCTTTAACGAGTATTACTCCGTCTTTTATTATTCCGTTGGTTGCTGTGTAAATAGTTCCGCCTTTTATGGCAAACATAAAATCACCTCTGTTTACTAATGAAGTATTCCCTTCTACTTTGTATTTTTATTCCCTTTCATTTTTTCTCCAATTGTTTAATCTGCTCAGGAATGATATAATATAGATTGGGGTCTTTTAAAAAAATATTATTCCGGGGGGCAAAAAATGAATTTTTTCAATCGTAACAGAAATTTTTTAATTATTCTCGGAGTTATCGCTATCCCGCCTCTTCTTGATCTTTTTCCAGCTTTTTTGCAGATTTATTTTCAGATTCCGCTATGCCTTGCACTCACTGTGTTTCTCTTTACTATGAAAGAAGAGCTTGGCAGCTTTTATGAAAAAATTGCCGGAAAATTTGATAAGGGTACTTATGCAGTCAATGCCGACGGCACGCCGAAACTAACGGAGATCCATATCTTCAGGCGCCTCGGATTTCATCTTATGATGGCGCTTATAACAATATGGCTTTGGGGCGGAGCAGTCGCCAGCCTTTTCAGATTGATTGAGGGAAGTATCATCACTAAAGAAGCTTCGGTTTTTGCATCTTTCACTTTTCTCACCGCAGCAGCTATTGTCTATATCGTTCTCGTTTTCTCGGTTCTTTGGGTTGTAAAATCAAGAAGGCATAAGGATGATTATCCCTTTTTGCTCAAACCCAGAGAGAAAACCCTTATTATCTACTTTGCGATGACAGTTCTTGTTACCCTGCTTGCCTTTATCTACAAAAAAGTATTTGGTGCAGATGTTATCAGAACTTTTATAGATATCATAATCACCATTGCTGTGATGGTTGTTATCAGCCCTATATACAACCTTGCCCGGCTTGCATTCCTCTATAAAGTTACATGGCTTAAATCACCTGAAGAGTTTTTCGAAGCTTCCACAGCCTTCAGAATAAGGGAATTCTGCAAAGCGAGAAAACTCAGAATGCCTTATATCATTATTCTCGAAGACAATGCACCGGTTCAGGCTTATACATTCGGATACGGTCCTCTTCTCTCCTGGGTTGTTTTACCCCGTGGAATGAAGCAGGCTCTCTCAACAGAAGAACTCGAATCCGTAATAATGCACGAAATGGGACATGTCGGCCACTGGGACTTTCTCGCCAGCGCTGCTCCCGCCATTATGCTCAGTTCTGTTTTCCGGATTGTGGCAGGCTCCGCATCACTCCTCCATTCACCTGCGGGACACATTCAGACCATGGTCATTTTTACATCAGTCTTTATAATAAACTACGCTGTTGTTGCACTGCAGCAGTTCCTTTCAAGAACAAGGGAATACTATGCCGATGAATACTCCGCGGAAGGCTCAGGCAACCCCGACTATATTTCCGGCGCACTTGCCAAAATCACATATTGCCTCACAGGGCCTGCATACAAGGCAAAAGTGGACCTGGATGTTATCCGTCAGGCAATGAGCTGGGATCTTACTTCTCCCTGGGCGAAACTCACGGAGTTTATGTCAAGCCATCCCCTTACCGCCAACAGGGTCAGATACATGTCCGTTCTTTCTCAGACCCTCGGACACAAAACCGTTTTTTCCTCTGCAACCGAAAAAATGACCAGAGTATTCCATTTCCTTCTGGATCTCTTCATGCAGTGGCTCTATTCAATCGGATTTGCCGGCAGCATACTCCTGCTGTTCAAACTTGCAGACCATGCTTACGGATTTACATTCCTTATTTTCGGAATAGCACTCCTTCTTGCAGTCCTCTACCGCTATCCTCTGTTTATGGGATTCAGGGAGAAAAAATGCCGGGAGCTGGCTACAGATATTTCCGCTTCACCTGTTTACGGAATCCCTGTTAAAATAACCGGTCATGTGGTGGGAAGAATGGATCCCGGCTCAAAATTCTGCCCCGGTATAGTTGTTGAAGACGAGTCGGGTATGATGCTTTCAGACTACGAACTGCTTGAGTTCAACTTTATTCCTGCGGTGAAGAGTAATTTCCTGATTCAGTATCTCAATCCGTTTAATCTCTACAAAGTTTTTCTCGGATTTTTCAGAACTCCTGACTGGATAGGAACAACCGCAGAACTGACAGGATTCTACCGCAGAGTAGGGTCGTCGGGGTATCTTGATATTATAAAAATGAAATTCGCCGACGGCAGAACATACCGCTCATACACCATGTGGGCTGTTATGCTCCTCGGATTGCTGATGAGTGCTGTCGGAGCTGCATATATATTCTTCATTTAAAAATGTTTGATTGAATGATTGACTCGTGCAAAACAAAAGAACTGCCCGGAAATCTGAATGCCTCAGATACTCAATATCTGAATTATTAACAGGTTTCGGAACAGTTCTTTTTTTAATTTTTTCTGAAAATCAGCAGCCTTTTCCGGCGGTCTGCTGGTCTTCCCTGAAGGATCCAAGCATAGCGCCGCCTATTGCTCCCCCGATGATGCAGGCTGTTCCGATCAGAGGTGACAATGGATCTGTTGCGCCCTGTATAAATGCAAGCCCTGCTGCTCCGCCGGCCATAATGCCCGCTGACATGGTTGTTGCTATTTTTGGATGATTTTTGAGCATATCTCCGCCGAGCATTAAACCTGCCCCTGCAGTTAAAGCAGTGATGGCAACCGGTGCGCCGAGAAGACCGACGATTGTGCCTGCTGAAGCTGCTGTCAGTATGCCGAGGCCTATGTTGAACTTGCTTTCTTTTTTCTGCTCAGCTCCGGGAAGCTGGTTTACTCCTGTGGGTGGTAAATTTCTTGTGGTGTTTTCTGAACCGATTGAGACTGTATCTCCTGCAACCGGTGTTTGTGTCTGTGTCTGCGCCGCCCTGTATATCGGTGCTCCCTGAGCTGCCTGCCCGACATTTGCCAGACTCTGAATCTGCATAACCGATCCTCCTCTGAATATATATAAGAAAACTAATTACTTTTTTTTATATTTTATCATTCTTTATTACATGATAGAAGGCTTTTATTATTAACAAATTGTTAACAGATATATGGTTCTATTCTGTTATGATAAAATCAACTTCCGAATAATCACCCCAAAAATTATATCGAAATATCGGTTTAGTGAGAAAACTTTCGGACCGGGGACCGGGGGGATTTGCATAGATTGAGTAAAACTAACCCGAACGACGTAGGGCAGGTCTTTAGACCTGCTATGTAGTTGTTTGCAAAATGACATATACTACATATAGTGCTAAACATCTTGGTTTTGCCCCAGACAGCAAGGCTAAAGTCTTGCGCTACTTTTTTTACACAATCTCTGTGGACAGACTATGGACCGGGAGTGTGGACCCTCAGAGGGAACCACGTTTTTTTTTGGAAAAGCGGGTTTCCCTCCGACCCTAATGCCCATGAATTAAGACATGGATTCGTCTGAATTTTTACGAGTATTGTAACCGTTTGCCCAGCTCCCAGAGAAAACTTTTTTGAAAAAAGTTTCCTCCGGACCTCCTTCCCAAAACTTTGAGAATTCGGGGACCGCTCGGGGACCGGGGGGGATTTTGGGGACCGTCAGAGGGAACCACGCTTTTTTAAAAAAGCGAGGTTGCCCTCCGAACCTCCCTCCTTGAAAAACAAGAATTTTGGGGATTGGGATTGGAGTGGTTTTTGCTAATTCAGTAGCATTGGGTGCAACCCCGACGCGGACCCGCAGGTCCCCTCGCAAAGCAAACTAAAACCACAAATCCCCGGCAAGGGCAGCATCACCCCGCCAACGACTGCCGGATCGCAGTCGTCCCCGCCTGTCCCCCGGGTCCCAAAACCAAACGCCAACCGCCAGCTAACCCAATAACCACAAGTTTAAACCATTTCTAATGTTTTCTCTTTTATAGAATTTCCATAACTGTTCACCACATTCCCTGAGATCAGACACGGGCTTCAGCCGCTTCCGGATTACGCCCCGTCAACACATTGATTATATTTCATGAGCTGAACAGTTACGAATTTCCATTATAAACCGGAACTTTTAATTTGAACGAATCCGAATTCCCCTGATATTCTGTCTGATGGAGGAATCGGCACTGCAAAATTGAATTCCCCCGCAGGAGAGAAACATGCATATTGATTTGACTTTTTTTACCGATCCTCTGAAAAATCTGGCGCGCAGAAAAACCAGAACCGTTCTTGCCATTGCCGGAATTGCAGTGGGGGTTTTTGCTTTTATGATAATGGGATCCCTTGCGGAACACTTTTCCCGTATATCGTTTCAGTTCAGAAAACTATTTGAAAACAGGGTGTTTGTCTGCGAGAAGGTTTCTTTCTGGGCGGGAGGAGGCATTCTTTCCGAGGGGAAAGCGGACAAAGTCAGAGCTGTAAACGGTGTTAAAGATGTTATCCCTGTTCTTATATTCAGGCTCAATGAAAAACGGGTCGTTATGATGGGCCTTCCGAGGGTTGTGGTCGGCCTTCCTCCGGAGAAACTTACGGTTTTAACCGGTGGATTTAAGGCGGCAAAAGGCGAACTTTCCCTTCCCCCGGGTTTTGTGGTAACTGGCAGGGATGTGGCGTCAGAAATGGGTTTGAGTGTAGGCTCGACTATTCCTGTAAGGGATAGGGAATACAAAGTCAACGGAATTATAGAAAAAACAGGGGGCCTCACAGATGGTCAGGTTTTTATGCCCCTTACGGAAGCTCAGGAGCTATATGACAGAAAAGGGCTTATAACAAGCATTTTTGTTATCCCCGGCGATGGGGTAAATCCTGATGAAATGGCTGCAAGCATCAAAAAGGGAGTTAAAGGGGTTGAAGTGGTTACTCCTGATATGATTAAGAATCAGGTGAGTTCATCTCTGGTTCTGTGGAATGCCATAACCGCAGGAGGCGCTCTTGCGGCAATTCTTTCCGGAAGCCTTTGTATAATAATCGTGATGTTGTCTGCCGTATCCGAAAGAACGGCTGAAATAGGTTTGAAAAAGACAATGGGGGCATCGACGGGGCAGATTATGTCGGAATTTTTATGCGAATCCGCAATAATATCCTTTGCGGGATGGACTGTGGGTGCAGCAGCTTCCATTGTTTTCGTCAGGTTGACATCAGGCTGGATGATAGCTAACGGCGCCAACCTTTTCGACCCCACACTCAGGCTTTTTCTTGCCGGTCTTGCAGGCTCAATGACAATAGGGATTTTATCGGGAATATATCCTGCATACCGGGCGGCGATAATTAATCCTATCGAAGCTCTGAAGATAAAATTCTGAAATTTATATTGCCGATGGCTTTTCAGCTTTAACTGATATGGGTTTAAATGAGTTTTGAATATTATTGTGAATCAGGAAGGATCTTTAAAATACAACAAGAAAAAGATTCTGCTCCCTGAAGGTGTATGTCAGGCTGCAAATAAACCGCAACTATGATTGCAGGTTTTGCTATAAACAAGGAGGAAATCCACATGAGAATGAACCCGCCGGAACAAGTATCACAGGAAAAGATTACTTTTGACGTAAGCGAACTCGAACCCCTTCTCGCCGGTGTCGCTACTGAGCTGGTTCCCTACGAACCCACATATCTCGAACTCAAAGACGGCAAACAGATGCTCGTCAGAGAAGCCCGTAAAGAAGAAGCTCCTCTTATTCTTTCATACCTCAAAAAGATGGTTGATGTAGAGAGAGATTTTTATGATATAGTCGGCGCCAGAACCTATGCTGAAATCCTCGGCTGGATGCGCAACAGAATTAAAGATCACTATTGCCTCGTGGGCCTCATCGATGGCGAACTCGCAGGCCTTGCCAACGGCAGAATGATCAACTCCAAGATCAACCTCAGCTACCACACAATGGCTTTCCGCAGAGGCGGCAGAATCGGAGCAGCACTCTATTTCGCAAAATGCCAGTATGCACTCGAAAAACTCGGACAGGATGAATTCTGGGCAACATACGAGAGCTACAACGGACTGAAACGCTGGGGCATCGGAATGGCACAGCCTTCATACCCCTGGCCCGAAGTACAGCACGAGCTTGGCGGAGCCAAAGTATTCTATGTCAGAAAAGACTATTGGTACAGAACCGTAAAGAAATATCTGGAAGATATGATTGGAACAACCCTGAAAACCAATCCCTCACAGGAACTCATTAAAGCCAACGAAAATATGACCGTTCCCGCAGAGATCATGGTTTAGTTTTAATCTGAGATTATCTGATTTTATCAGTAAATAATGGACCGGATGGAAGAGATTCCCTTAATTATATGGAATCTCTTCTTTTATTATATCTTGAAATTTAAAAGATATTTATATAAAATTGTTAAATGATATAGATCTACATGATCATTTCTTTCTTATTATTGCCCAACCGTATAAGTGAGATATTATCTTGTTTAGGTGCTGAGTGATTAGCGGACACTTTGAATTTAACTGAGGTGTAGTCAGGGTGAGGACGGCATTTGTAAAAAGTCTGGAATTGCTGCATAAAAAGAAGCAGATTATTATTTTTATGCTTGTTTGCTTTTTTGTTGTATTTGGAATCCTGGCTGTATCAGAGAAAATGAATGGCATTTCTGTTTCCGGAAATTCAGGAAATTCCGGAAATTCAGCGGGTAAAAATGAAAACACCACATTAACCGCCGGCATTAATATGCTTGAAAAACAGGATTATGCTCAGGCGGGCAGACTTTTTGACGAATCCCTGAAAAAAGATCCCGATTCATATCTGGCTTACTATGGAAAAGGCAGAATAGATTTCAGAAACAGTGAGTTTGATTCAGCAAAAAAATACTTCGAAAAATCAGTAAGCATCAATCCTGATTTCGCTCCCGCACAAATGTGGCTTGGCAAGGTTTACCACTTCAGAAAAGATTTCCATAAAGCTATGGAATATTACAATAAAGCAGTTGCACTGGATCCCGGTTATGCAGACGCATACTGCCATATGGGTTATGCGCAGTATTATCTTGATAACGAAGAAGCTGCCATAAAATACCTCGATAAGTGTATCGAACTTAATCCGAAACACTCGGTAGCTTACTTTGGAAAAGCAAGAATTCTCAATGAGAAAGAAGACTTTAAAAACGCTGAAGCCTGTTTCACAATGGCTGTACAGAATGACCCCATGTATGCAGAAGCATACCAGCAGCGCGGGATTCTTTACGCAGGCGAACTTAAATATAAAAATGCCCTCGAAGACCTCAATAAAGCTCTTAAACTTGAGCCTGACAACATCTCAAGCCTGCATGAGAGAGGCACGATTTATTTCTGGTCCGGAAATTACAAAGAAGCTCTCCGGGATTTTGACTTGGCGCAGAAGCTTTACTGTAAACCGGATGGAAGAAAAACAGACAAGGATTTGACCGGCTACCTTAATCTGGAAAAAGGTCTGAGCTTATACAGAATGGGAGAAAAAGCCCAGGGACAGGATTATATAAAAAAAGGGCTTAAAACCATTAAACCTTCAGACGAAGACGAAGACTGGGATTTAATAGGCTATGGATACATGGCCCTTGGAGAGAACGATACAGCTTTCAACTATTTCAACAAATACAAAGAAGGCGATTTGCACCACGCTCTGTATGGCAGAGCTGTTATTTATCTGGGGAGAGGACAAAAGGACAAGGCAAGGAAGGACCTCGAGGAATCAGTAGGCATTATGCCTGATACCTGGGTCAAAAGGGACTCTGAAATGCTGCTGGAAAAAATGGGAATAAAGTAGCTTCTGCTTTGTCCCGGAAATGATATGCAGAATGTTTCCTGCAAACTTATATCAGATAAGATTATAGCGTTTGCTATATTCTCATTTTATATGGCTTTCTTTCTGTTTATTGCTGAAAACACCCTGTATCTCGATTCCTGGATGTCTGAGAAGAATCTGAAAAATGATGATGAACTGCATCAGATAGATGTTAAAGTGAGAAAAGCAGAACAACTCATTGTAGGTTTGAAAAGCAGAAATCCGAAAGAACGATGGAATGCCGCTGCTAATTTAGGGATTCTGAGAAGTGAAGTTGCTGTACCTGATCTTATTTATTCTCTTAAAAATGATAATAATCCGCAAGTCAGAATGCTTTCTGCCTGGGCTTTGGGCAGAATAAAATCCCCTGAGGCTGTTTTTGCCCTTACCAATGCCCTTGAAGACAGAAATCTGGATGTAAGAACTCTTGCGATATGGTCTATTGGCGAACTCCGGCTTGAAAGAGGAGCACACCCTCTCGAAATGATGGTTCTCAGCTGCAGGGAAACCGGCACCCTTCAGACTCTGATGGAGGCTCTTGCAAAGATTAAAAGTCCTGCTTCAGTCCGTGCACTCGCAAGTCAGATGAAAAACCCTGATCCGTTTATCAGGGAATGTGTTTCTTCAAAACTCAGATATTTCAGAAATGAAGATTCTGCAAAAATTCTCCTGACTGCTCTTGATGATGACGAAAGCAATGTGGTCTGTCAGGCTATAATTTCACTCAGGGAAATGAACTATCCGGGTTTGAAAAATTATATGGATAAATTCCTGAAATCTCATGTTCCCAGAGTGAGACATGAAGCGGAAGTAACACTTGCGGTTTTAGATAATAATGAAATGCCGAAGCCTGCAGATTTTGATGTAACAAGAGCGAAGGAACAGTTTTTTACATTTCTCAATCAGTATTCGAGACCCGATCTGGATCTGGGGGATATTACCGGGATGAATCCGGAAGATTCTCAGGACCTTGGAACTCTTCCCATACAGCTTGGCAGAAGATTTGACCTGACAGAAGCCTGCCGTGATATGAAATCGGAGTATAGTGATTTCAGATCGGATGCAGCATGGAGAATGGGCAACTCAGGACAAAAGGAAGTTGTGCCATATCTCATAGAAGCTCTTAATGACAGTGATTACAATGTCCGGTGGAATGCCGCCAAGGCACTTGGTAAAATAATGGATCAAAGAGCGGTAGAACCTCTGATTGCAAAAATGGATGATCCGGAAAAAGATGTTCGGGAAGATGTTGTCGAAGCTTTAGGGAGATTAAAAGATCCCAGAGCAGTGAAAGTTCTGGCAAAATCTTTAAAAACAGAACCTGAAGGTTATGTGCGGGCAGAGATCATTGTTGCAATTCAGCTCACAGGCGGTTCTGTCCGATACCGGAATCTGCTTGTTGAATCTCTTGGCGACAGATCCCCTCCTGTGAGAGCTAATGCGGCGCTTGCCATAGGATGTGGCAGTAATCAGGATTGTAAACCCCTCCTCGAAAAATTACTCAGCGACGACAGCCATGATGTGAAAGAAGCTGCAAAAAGAGCCATAGATGCTTTGAGCGGCGGTAAAAAAATTGATATAATTGATCATTATCATGAAGATTAAGGCAAAGGGTTATCTGCTTCTGTCTTTAATATGACAAACCTTGTAATACAGTCAATGCCGCCGGTTTAAGGCGGTGAATTTGTCCGGTTTCCCCGGTGAATAGTATCGGAAGGCTTGTTCTTCCTGAAATCAGGGAAATTCTGCCGATTCGTTTGATCTGTATAATTCATTCCGGGTGGTAAACAGGATTATGAAGAAAAACATCATTGTTTATTTTTTTATGGTTATGCTTGTGTTTGTATCTGTTTCCTGTACTAATATAAAAACCCCTCCCCAAACCGGTCCGGGACAGGGAGCACAACCTTCGCCTTCAGGAAACGGAAGCCTTGAAGCATCTTTAAAGCTCATAGACGAAAAGAAATTTGACGAAGCGATAAAAATTCTTGATGGTGAAATTTCTAAAAATAAAAATTCTGAAGAACTCTACACCGCAAGAGGCAGAGCATATTTCGGCAAGAAGATGTATGACAAAGCCCTTGAGAACTTCAAAAAAGCACAGTCATTGAATCCAGATAATCCGGAAACTTATGTCAATCTCGGCAATTTTCATCTTGTTATGTGGGACATCGACAATGCCAGAAAACAGTTTGATAAAGCTCTTGAAAAAGATCCTCAGAATGTAGGCGCTCTGCATGGCGTAGGTATCTGCTATGCCAAAAAACTCGATTATTCAACAGCCATCATCTGGTACGACAGAGTGATTAAACTTGATCCCAAAAACTCAGGATGCTTCGACAACCGGGCTTTTGCAGAATATTATACACTGAAATTTGATGATTCCTTAAAGGATTTTAATAAAGCTGTAGAGCTGAATCCCGAATTTTCCCATTCCTATTTCGGAAGAGCAAGAATACTCATCAGGGAGAAAAAATGGAAGGAAGCTCTGGATGATCTGAATAACGCAGTTAAATACGAAGATGATTTTTATGAAGCATATCATGCCAGAGGCGTTCTTTTTGCAGACAGATTTGATTATGAAAAAGCACTGAAAGATCTGGATTATTCAGTAAAACTTCAGCCGGAATCCACAATTTCCCATTACGAAAGAGGTCTGGTCTATATGTGGATGGGGAAGTTTGATAAGGCGAGAAACGATTTTGAAATCGCCCGTAAGTGTAAAACAAAGGTTTATACTTTCAGCGTCAGGGAAGTTGACATAACCGGTCCTGTGATGCTTGCCGACGGAATTGCCGCATATCTGATGGGTAAAAATGATGCAGCAATAAAAGAGCAGATTAAAAAGGGAATAGCAATAACCGAAGACCTCGATAATCCCTTTGACAATGAGTTCTGCAATATTGGCTACGGCTATTACATCCTTGGGGATAACAAAAAAGCTGTCGCAAATTTTGATGCTGCCCTGAAATCAGACCCGGAAATCTATCAGGCTTATTATGGCAGAGCGCTTGCAAAACTAAAACTCGGGAAGAAAAAGGAAGCTGTTGATGATTTGATTATATCATCAAAAAAACTTCCCAAAATCTGGCTTCGTCAGAAATCGATGGAAATGCTTAAAAACCAGAATTATGATTTGAACAGACTATAATATTCAACAGGGGGCAAAGTGTTTATTTCTATTACCAGCTCAAAACCACCGGCTGCAAACCTCGGATACATACTCCACAAAAACCCCGATGCAGTTCAGGAATTTGCTGTTTCCTGGGGTAAAGTCCATGTTTTTTATCCCGAATCTTCAGAAGAGCGCTGTACCGCCGTTATTCTTGCAGATGTAGATCCGGTGGCACTTGTCAGGGGCAGAACCGGCAGCATGGAATCAGGACCCCTTGAACATTACATCAACGACAGGCCCTATGTGGCATCATCCTTTATGAGCGTAGCCATCGCAAGGATATTCTCAAGCGCTTTGAGAGGCGTCTGCAATAAAAATCCAGAATTGCCCGGGCAGCCTCTGCCTCTGGAAGTTAAAATTGCCGTTGTATATGCGCGCGGAGGCGAACAGGTAATCAGAAAACTGTTTGAACCACTTGGCTATAAAGTTGATGTGGTAAGGCATACCCTTGATGAAAAATTTCCCGAATGGGGAGAAAGCAGTTATTACACACTTGATTTGCAATGTGAAAAAACAGTTTCCGAACTTCTGACCCATCTTTATGTCCTTCTGCCTGTTCTTGATGATGAAAAACATTACTGGGTGGGGGATGATGAGGTAAGTAAGCTTATGCACAGAGGCGAAGGCTGGCTTTCTTCCCATCCTGAGAAAAAACTGATAGTTGAAAGATATCTGAAACACAGACATTATCTTGCCCGTGAAGCTTTTGCCAGACTTGGCGATGATGAATCGAAGGAAAATGAAAATCAGGAAGGATACAAAAGCCCGGAAGATGCCATTGAGTCCCGGATTCCCCTGAAAGATTTAAGATATGCCGGAATTACGGAAGTTCTGAAAGCTGCAGGATGCAGAAAAATTATCGAAACAGGCTGCGGAGAAGGCAGAATGCTTATGGTTCTTGCTAAAGATCCGTTTTTTACTGAGATTGCAGGTTCCGATGTTTCTGCAAAAATACTTGAAAAAGCTGCAGATAAACTTGACCCTGAGAGATTCTCCAAAGCCCGTAACGGCAGGGTGAAATTATTCCAGGCTTCCCTTTCCTACAGGGACGACCGCTTCAGGGGATACGACGCCCTAATTCTGCCGGAAGTCATAGAACATCTGGATCCTTATGCTTTTTCCGCATTTGAAACAAATATTTTCGGATATATTAAACCTGCCGTGGTTGTGGTTTCAACCCCCAATATTGAGTATAACTCCCTGTTTGAGTCAATACCTGCGGGAAGCCTTCGCCATAAGGACCACAGGTTTGAGTGGACCAGAGCACAATTCAGGGAATGGGCTGAAAAGACTGCTGCTGCTTACGGTTATACTGTTGAATTTTCTGGCATTGGTGAAGAAGATCCTGATCTTGGCGCTCCTACCCAGATGTGTGTTTTTTATGAGGTGAAAAAATGAATATAACATTGCCCGAACTTGCCCTTGTAATTCTTGTGGGAGCTTCCGGTTCAGGAAAATCCACTTTTGCCGCCGCTAATTTTCTGCCCTCAGAATCCGTTTCATCCGACTTCTGCCGGAAGCTTATAAGTGATGATGAGAACAATCAGTCTGTCAGTTCTGAAGCTTTCGATCTTCTTCATACTATAATTTCAAAAAGACTGACCCTCGGAAAACTCACCGTAGTGGATGCAACCAATGTGCAGCCTGAGGCGAGAAAACCCCTTCTGGAACTTGCAAGAAAATATCATTGTATTCCCTGTGCCATAGTTTTTGATTATCCTGAAAAAATATGTCGTGAACGCAATAATAACAGATCCGACAGAAACTTCGGCAACCATGTGATTACAAGGCAGACCCGCCAGATGAAGCAGGCGTTGAGAAGTTTGAAAAAAGAGGGATTCAGGCATGTTTTTGTTTTAAAGGATCCTTCTGAAGCGGAAAATGTTGAAATCACAAGACAACCCCTTTGGAATAACAGAAAAAGCGAGCATGGACCTTTCGATGTTATCGGCGACATCCACGGCTGTTATGATGAACTGCTTCAGCTTTTTGATAAACTTGGGTATCAGGTGCTGCAGGGCGAAAACGGAAGAACCATTTATCATCCTGATAACAGAAAACCTGTTTTTCTTGGCGATTATTGCGACCGGGGACCAAAAATTGCCGAAACTCTCAGATTAATTATGGAAATCAGCAAAGGCGGCAATGTCTTCTGCGTTCCCGGAAACCATGACAAAAAGCTTATAAAAGCTTTGTCAGGGAGAAATGTTACTTTGAATCATGGGCTTCAGAATTCCATGGATCAACTCTCTCAGGAAACTGAAGAGTTCAGGCAGGAGGTTTCTGTATTTCTGGATAGCCTTGTAAGCCATTATGTTCTTGATGAAGGCAGGCTTGTTGTTGCTCATGCCGGTATGAAAGAGGAAATGCAGGGCAGAGGTTCCGGTAAGGTCAGGGATTTCGCCCTTTATGGTGAAACCACGGGTGAAACCGATGAATACGGTCTTCCTGTAAGATACAACTGGGCTGCGGACTACAGAGGCAGTGCCACAGTGGTTTACGGACATACTCCCGTTCCTGAACCGGCATGGCTTAACAAAACCATCTGCGTTGATACAGGCTGTGTATTCGGCGGAAACCTGACTGCACTGCGCTGGCCCGAAAAAGAAATCGTAAGCGTACCCGCGTTAAAAATGTATTATGAACCGGCGAAACCATTAATTCCCATTGATTCCCCAGAAAACAAACCTGTCAGATATGACGGGCTTCCTGAAATAAACGATGTTATGGGAAACCTCTCCATTGAGACAAAACTCCATCACAGGGTAAACATAAGGGAAGAAAACGGAAGAGCAGCCCTCGAAGCTATGAGCAGATATGCCGCCGATCCAAGGTGGCTCATTTATCTGCCTCCCACCATGTCGCCGGCTGAAACCGCCGCAGAACCCGGATATCTTGAATTTCCGCACGAAGCACTTGCATATTATGCTAAAAATAATGTGGAAAAAGTCGTATGCGAACAGAAACATATGGGATCCCGTGCCGTTGTGATAGTCTGCAGAAATAGGGGAGCTGCAGAAAGAAGATTCGGCATTGATTCATCAGAACCCGGAATTATTTACACCAGAACCGGCAGAAGATTCTTTGAGGATGTGGAACTGGAAACCCTGATACTGAACCGGATTAACAATTCTCTGGAAAAATCCGGAATTTGGGATGAATTTGAAACCGACTGGCTCTGCCTCGACTGCGAACTTATGCCCTGGTCCCTCAAGGCAAGGGAATTACTCCGCCAGCAGTATGCCGCCGTAGGAGCTTCCTCATCCGCAGCTTCCCGGTGCGCTGTTGAATCTCTTGAAAAAGCATCGGAAAGAGGTCTGGATGTTTCCACCCTTCTCGAAAAATACTCCTTCAGACTCAACGCCTCTGAGCTTTTCAGAAAAGCATACGGAAACTACTGCTGGAAAGTGGATTCCATCGAAGATGTGAAAATAGCGCCCTTCCATATTCTGGCAGGCGAAAAGTCAGTTTATACCCACAAAGATCATGTCTGGCACATGGAAAAAATCAGCGCCTTTTGCAGTCAGGATCCGTCGCTGCTACTGGCAACTCCATACAGAATAGTGGATCTTTCCAGTGAAGAAAGTATTTCCCATTGTATCGAATGGTGGAAAACCCTGACTGAAAACGGCGGAGAGGGTATGGTAGTCAAACCTTTCGATTTTACTGCACACAACGGAAAATCCATAATCCAGCCCGCTGTAAAATGCCGCGGCAGAGAATACCTCAGGCTGATCTACGGACCCGAATACACCTTGCCAGACAACCTCGAAAGACTTCGTGCAAGAGGGTTGTCTGTTAAAAGAAGGCTCGCACTTCAGGAATTCGCCCTTGGAATAGAATCCCTGCAGAGATTTGTAAACGGAGAACCTCTCTACCGCTACCACCAATGTGCATTCGCAGTCCTCGCCCTCGAAAGTGAACCTGTGGATCCGAGATTGTAATACCAGAAAGAATTACTCTTCCGTGAAAATCTTTTCCGGGGAACCTTTTGTTTCTTCCGTATAATCTTTAATTTCTTCCGTAGCGGGCATCTGTTTCTTTTGTGTGATCATATATTTCTTTCGAAGTGAGCTTTTTATGGTCTTTCCAATAAATCAACCACCAAAAACAACCTGTCCGGAAATTGACATGATACCGGATTTTATAACCGATTCAATGGGATTAACATAATATAAAAGTTACCAATGTGCTTTAATCCTGATTTTGTAAATATGGATTAAATTAAACAAAGTAGCGCCGGGCTTTAGAGATTGTATAAAAACAATTCTTACAATTAATCTAAACCCATTTTAACATTGTATTTGACTATCTTTCATTAAACCTGAAGCCCCTGGAACCCAATACCGCTGAATTAGTGAAATCCACTCAAATCCCCCAGCCCAATACCCCTGTTTTTCAAGGAGGGAGGTTCGGAGGGCAACCTCGCTTTTCCAAAAAAGCGTGGTTCCGTTGACGGTCCTCAAATTCCCACGGTCTCCGGTCGGTCTCCAATCCCCACGGTCTCCTGGTCGGTCCCTAACCCCCGTCGGTCCAAATCCCCTGGTCGGTCCCTCAATTCAAAAGTTTTGGGATGGAGGTCCGGAGGAAACTTTTTTCAAAAAGTTTTCTCTGGGAGTTGGGCGTATGGTTGCAATTCTCGTGATCGATCAGGTAAATCCATGTCTTAATTCATGAGCATTGCCCTGGAACCAACACCGGGTTTTAAGCCGGTGAAAAGTAAAACCCCATAACCACGGGCTTTAAACTATTTTAATGCTTTCCCTTTTATAGAATTTGCCCCTAAACCGAAACCATTGATTTTTACAAGATTTGATTTTGTAACCTGAAAAATGCCCTTAAAAACAAGTAGCGCAAGGCTTTAGCCTTGCTGTCCGGGTCAAAATGAAGATATTTGATGCTATATGTTGTATGTGTTGTTTTGATAAGCAACTATATAGCAGGTCTAAACAGGCTGCGCCAAAACCGCACATATTATTCATATCTGATTTATTTCGGCAGCTGTCAACTCTATATTTCATTAATCCCGAAGCCCCTGGAACCAACACCGGGTTTTAACCCGGTGACAGCCAGAACCGCATAACCACGGGCTTTAAACCATTTTAATGGTTTCCCGGATTTCCACACTGGCGTTTTCCGGTAAACTGTTAAAACAGTTTAGGACTTGTGGTTGTAAGCTTGCAGTCCACCAGACTGAACAGGCTGTCCTTCAACTCGCTCAAAACAAATGTATCCCACGATATGTAGCGTGGTTTGCATAACGACCACCTATTAGTTGTGGAAAAAATATGTAAAATTTAGTTGAAGGACAGCCTGTGAAGTCTGGTGTTGGTTCCATAACCATGCCGCAAAAATTCCTGTCTTGCTCCTCAAATTGGAAAAAACTTGATGGTATTTACCACAGACTCAATGTCAGCTATTCAAAACCGGAGTTTTGGCGCAGCCTGTTTAGCCTTGCTGTCTTGGTCAAAACTAAGATGTTTGACACTATATGTTGTATGTGTCATTTTGACAGGCAACTACATAGCAGGTCTAAAGACCTGCGCTACGTCGTTCGGGTTAGTCTTTACACAATCTCTTATACTCCGGATACCGGCAAACTTCATCACGGAGAAAGGCGGTTTTCAATCCTTGTTTTAATGGATCTTGGTCTTATACATTGTTTGCAGTCAGATTTACCCCGGTATCTTTCAGTTTCAATCCTTGTTTTAATGGATCTTGGTCTTATACGTTTCCCCTGCTGAAGTAGCCGGAATCCGCATCTGAGTTTCAATCCTTGTTTTAATGGATCTTGGTCTTATACACTGGGCGGATATGAAATCGAATCATTCCCCTGGTTGTTTCAATCCTTGTTTTAATGGATCTTGGTCTTATACATGTCGGAAAGTCTGCACTCAGAGAATTTTTAATGTTTCAATCCTTGTTTTAATGGATCTTGGTCTTATACGGTAAGATATATGGCTTTTCTGAGGTAAAGACTAAGAGTTTCAATCCTTGTTTTAATGGATCTTGGTCTTATACTCGATAAGCAATACTGCTTACAAAAAGCAGCAAGTGTTTCAATCCTTGTTTTAATGGATCTTGGTCTTATACGATTTTAATCTTGACGGGAAAAAATGCGAAGAGATTGAGTTTCAATCCTTGTTTTAATGGATCTTGGTCTTATACATTCGGTATTGGACTTCCCGGCGATCCCCTGCAAAAGTTTCAATCCTTGTTTTAATGGATCTTGGTCTTATACATGCTTTTCAGGATTATGCCGATAATAATCTTCGGGTTTCAATCCTTGTTTTAATGGATCTTGGTCTTATACATGACTATTTTGGGTGGTGGTTTAATTAAGTTAGGGGAGTTTCAATCCTTGTTTTAATGGATCTTGGTCTTATACGATCTTCCCATGTTTGTTTCCTCCTGTTTTGTATTTGTTTCAATCCTTGTTTTAATGGATCTTGGTCTTATACTCGGCGATTATCGTTTATACCAAAAAAGATCTTTAGTTTCAATCCTTGTTTTAATGGATCTTGGTCTTATACACGTTCAATAAGCGCATATAGCT
>JAJTBE010000094.1 GCA_021287065.1 Bacillota bacterium | reverse complement strand
TTTTGGGTATTTTTGATAAAAAGGGTAATCCTGCCATAAAATTTTCCGCCTTTATAAAGGTCTCTTTTTATATGCTGAAGTTCTGTTTTTTGGGCTAAAGCCCTTTAAATCTGAAGCGGACAGTATTTTAGTTTTTTAAGTACTTAAAAAACTTTTTTCTTTTTTTTATATGAAAAAAAATCGTTACAATTGGAGAAACTCAGTATTCATCTTGTTTTTCCCTTAACCCGCTGTAAATGTTTCTTAACAATTATACTAAAGTATAACCGTTTTTCATCCTAAAGAACTATAAAATTTTCGAGGCTCGAAACGAGCGCTATTACTTGGTTTTTCGGCATGCCTGTTTTTGTGAAGCGGGAATAGCTCATGGATAGTGGGTTTGCTGGCGCAAGGGTGAATTATCCATTGTGTAAATAGAGTAATCGTTGCGCAGATAAACATCAAAAAATTTTTACAAATGCGTTCCCGGACGCATGAGGAGGATAAAATGGAATTCAGACCCGTCGGGCCCGCTATGAGAAGTCTTAGCAGTGAAATGTCCGGATTATCCACTCCTATTGAGCGCAGCGGAGTGGAAGAAGGGGGGTTCAAACAGGCGAAAGCCCAAAATCCTCTTATGAAAATGGCATATGATGTAAGCAATGTAAATAATCGGGCAGAACAATCATCAATGATGTTCGCCCTTGGAGAAACCGATAACATACACAGAGTGATAATAGATATGGAAGAGTCACTGATTGCAACCAAGATGGCGGTTCAGGTGCGAAACAAAGCGGTTGAAGCCTACCAGGAAATTATGAGAATGCAGGTGTAAGGAGAGTAAAAAATGGGAATATCGTTTTTTGAAAAAAATGCATACGATGCTCTGAAAAGCAGCCTTGACGGCACTCATATGAGGGGAAAGCTGATCACCAACAATATCGCCAATCAGAACACCCCCTCGTATGTTGCAAAGGATATGAACTTCAAGATGTATATGAAGATGGCTTCCGAGAAAAATTCACTTCCCAGCCTTGAAGTAACAAACGAGAATCATTTCGCAACAAACCTGGACCCGAACAATCCCGATGAGTTTTCAAAAGAGATTACCGAGCGTATGTTCATCAACCGGGTGGAGACAAGTCAGGAAGAAGAAATGGTGAAGCTCGCAGAAAACTCAATCACATACCGTGCCAGTGCCGACCTCGTATCCCGCAACTACTCGATTCTTTCCACAGCAATCACCGGAGGTGCAAGATAATGAGTATATTTTCAGGAATGGAAATTAGCGCATCAGGGATGAAGGCAGAAAGAACCAGACTGGATTTAACTTCACTGAACATAGCCAATGTCAACAATGTCAATGAAGCAGGTTCACCGGTTTATAAGGCAAAGAGAGTAGTAACTTCAGAGGGCAGCACCGGATTCAAAACATTTCTCTCCGGGGTCCGCACCTCTGAAAATCTGGGAGTGAAGATCAACTCGATTTATGAGGAGCCTACCAATCCCAGACTGGTTTACGAACCTAATCATCCGTTCGCCAACAAGGAAGGTTATGTAGCTTACCCCGACATCAATGTTCTTGAGGAAATGGTTCATTCAATAACTGCTTCCCGCTCATACGACGCAAATCTGACAGCATTTAACGAGTCAAAACGAATGATAAACAAGGCTATGGATATCGGCAAAGCATAAAACAAATATCCGTAACCGGCAGACAGGAAATCAGTTAAAAATCCAAGGAGACGCAAAATGGCAGATGCAATGGATACCAAAGGCAAAAATATTTTCAAGGAAAAATACGAAAATTTCAAAAACCTTGATCAGAATCAGAAGACCATTATTCTTGCTGCTTTTGCATTGGTTATTTCCACTCTGGTAGTTCTCACCTTCTGGTTCAACAGAGTTGAGTATAAAGTACTTTATTCAAACCTGCCTGCCAAAGAAGCTGCAAAGATTACCAAATATCTGCAGGAAAAAAAGATCCCCTTCAAACTTCAGGATCAGGGCGCCACAGTCCTCGTCCCCTCGGAAAAAGTCCACCAGACCAGACTTGAACTCGCCGGTGAAGGCCTTCCCAAAAGCGGCGAAATCGGATTCGAAATTTTTGACAAAACAGATTTCCAGTCATCGGAATTTGCAGAAAATGTAAAATATGTAAGAGCACTTCAGGGCGAACTTTCCGCCAGCATCAATAAGCTTGAGGCAGTGGAAGAATCAAAGATTAATCTCTCCATACCCCGCAGCAGAATCTATATGGACGAAGATGAACGCCCCAGCGCTTCAGTGGTTCTGAAAATCCGTCCCGGTTACCAGCTTTCAGACGACGAAGTACGCGGTATAGCTCATCTCGTGTCAGGCTGTATTGAGGGAATGAAGGTAGAAGATGTTTCCATTATGAGCACCGACGGCAAGCTTCTGTCGGAGTTTCTGCAGGAAGGCGTAGCCGGAGCAACTTCATACCAGCTCAAGGTTCAGAAAGAAATCCAGAAGAATCTTGAAAAGAACATCAATACACTGGTTACTCAGGTTCTGGGCCAGGGTAAAGCAATTGTAAAAGCTACTATCGAACTTAAACAGGACAACAAGGAAATCAGAAAAACCCTCTACACTCCGGCTAAGGAAAATGTAGGCGTTGTCAGAAGCACTCAGACCCAGATGGAAGACTACAAGGAAAAGGACGCCATCGCTCCGGCAGCTCCCACACCCAATCCCACCGGCACTCCGGCTCCGGCTCCCGCTGCCCCGGCTATCGCTCAGGGCGGCAAGCCTGTTTACGGACAGAGATCTCAGGTTACAAATTATGAAGTATCAAAAACCGAAGAGAGCGAAAGAGTACTTCCCGGACAGATTAAGAGAATCAGCCTTGGCGTAATGATTGACGATTCAACCAATCTGACCGAGGAGCAGGTGAAGTCGCTGACTGAAGTTATAGCTTCTTCTGCAGGAATTGATAAAGCCAGGGGTGATCTGCTTACTGTAAGGTTAATTAAATTTCAGAAGGAAAAAACTCTTCCTTCAACGGAAACAGCGGGTGGTGCTGATGTTCTCAAACAGTATCAGAAATACCTCATTCCGGCAATGGCTCCCCTTCTTCTGTTAATCTTCGCAGCCCTTATGCTTGGCAGAAAGAAAGCCAGAAAGAAAGAAGAAGCTGAGGAAAAGACTCAGATTATTGAAACCGAATCAGTGAAGCCTCTGGGTGAAACCATCGACATTATGGCAGAGGAATCTGCAACCGATGTATTCCCCGGAGCTCCTATGGGAGATGCCTTTGGAGGTAAGTTCGATGTCAGGGAAACAATCAGACGTCTTGCCCGTGAAAACCCGAAAATGGCTGCCCGTATTATCGAGCAGATGATCCACGAGGAGGCAAGGTAAATGAGCGAAGGCGGAAAGAAGAAAGCATCTCTCTCCGGTAAGGAAAAAGCCGCCCTGATCATGATGATGCTCGGGGTAGATGACGCAGCGGAAGTAACCCGCCACATGAACCAGCTTGATGTAAGAGAACTGGCTGCGATAGCCCCTAAACTGGTGGGGCTTACTGAGAATGATCTGGATGAAGCTCTTGGTGATTTTCAGGGCAAACTTTCAAACAGCGGCTGGGTCTCAACTCTCGACAGCGAATTTTCCTGGGACTTTATCAGAGGTTCTGCTGCAGAAGAAAGATTCCATTCACTGGATTTTCTCCAGAGAGCGGATAAAAACCAGCTTCTTGAAATTATTAAGCACGAACACCCCCAGGTTATCACATTTATACTTTCCTACATACCGGCAGACCTTGCAGCGGGCCTCTTAAACCAGCTTCCTCCCAAGATGCAGGCGGATATTGCGTTCCGCATTTCAAATATGGAAGCTCCCAACAGACTGGCATTGAAACATCTCGACAACATTCTCGGTGAAAAACTTGACTTCCTCGCAGCGCCCAGCGCAGTGGATGTTGGCGGCGTTGAGTCTCTGGTTAAGATTATCAGAGGTGCAGGAAGAAAGTCAGAAATGGTTATTCTGGAAGAACTCAGCCAGAGCCATCCCGATCTCAGCGCACAGATCAAAGCCAAGATGTTCGTATTCGAAGATATCGTTCTTCTGGACAACATCAGTATTCAGAAACTGCTCAAGAATATCGATATGAAGCTCCTTGTTCTGGCACTGAAGAAAGCCAGCGAAGACATTACCAACCTTGTGATGAACAACCTCTCGGAAAGAGCCAAGTCTATGCTTCAGGACGAAATGCAGTTCCTGGGCAAGATACCTCTCAAAGAGGTGGAAGCGGCACAGCAGGAAGTTGCGGAAACCATCCGCCGTCTGGAAGAAACAGGCGAAATCACAATCCGCAAGGAGGACGAAGTCTATGTTTGATCCTTCGTCCGCTTCCGGAGCTACGGGGTCTCAGTCGTGCGAATCTTCGGACCTCAGCGGCGAGAGGCTTCAGGCTTCGTGCATACTCGCCCTTGCCCAGAAAAAAGCCAGGTTTCTGATGGAAAAAACTGAAAAAGAAGCTGAAGTCATCAAACAGGAAGCATATAATCAGGGTTTTGCCCAGGGAGTTGAACAGGGGAAAGTCAAAGGGCAGGAACTGGGTTATATGGATGTTGTGAACAAAGGGCAGGCAATGCTTTCCGAACTGGATAACATCAATGTGGAATATCAGAACAGTGTAACAAATCTTCTCGGTTCTCTTGAAGACAGAATTATGAACCTTGTTTCAGTAACAGTAAGAAGTATTCTCAGGAAAGAAATTGATGAGGACAGGGAAAGTGTTCTCGGCATAATCAGAAGTGCAGGAGAAAAACTGCTGGAACGGGATATGGCAAAACTGCTGGTTAACAGGAATGATATGGAGCTGGTTCTTGCCAAAAAAGATGAACTTGTTGCCGGTATCGACAACATAATCGACATAGAGGTAATTCCCGGAAGTACTGTTGATCCCGGAGGCTGCATACTCGAAACAGGTTCCGGAATGATTGATGCCAGAGTTAATACCCAGTTGGAGGCTTTTGATGAACTCTACGGAGCTGTATAACCGGATTCAGCAGGTTCGGGACAATGTTGCCACAAGGCTCGGCACTGCCGCCGCCAATATAGAAAGCACGGATATGCACCGTTTTTACGGCAGGCTGAAACAGGTTATCGGAACAACGGTTGAATCAATCGGGCCTCCCTGCTCCGTCGGCGATCTGTGTTATATCAAGGGCGAAGGCGAAAGGCAGATTGCTGCTGAAGTTGTGGGATTTAAGGATAGCCGGGTCATTCTGATGCCGTTCCAGGAAATGGGCGGTATTCAGCCGGGAAATATGATTCTTTCAACACGAAAACCTTTTAAAATAGGTGTGGCGCCGGCGCTTCTGGGGAGAGTTCTGGGAGCACTCGGCGAGCCTCTGGACGGAAAACCTCCGGTTGTGCCGGAGAAATATATGGATGTCTTTTGTCTTCCTCCGCCGCCTCTGGAGAGAACTTCTATCGATACTCCTCTTTCAACCGGTGTAAGAGCTATCGACGGTCTTCTGACAGTGGGAAAAGGGCAGAGGATTGGGATTTTTGCAGGCAGTGGAGTCGGCAAAAGTACAACTCTGGGTATGATAGCCAGAAATACGGTTGCCGACATAAATGTTATAGCCCTCATTGGAGAACGCGGAAGGGAGGTTCCTGAATTCCTCGAGCGGGACCTGGGAGAGGAAGGTCTTAGAAAGTCTGTGGTAGTGGCGGTAACATCAGATAAGCCGCCTCTGCTCAGGATAAAGGGCGCTCTTGTGGCGACGGCTATTGCGGAATACTTCAAGGATCTGGGTAATGATGTTCTTCTGATGATGGACTCCGCTACCCGTATTGCCATGGCCCAGAGGGAGATAGGTCTTGCCGTGGGGGAACCTCCTACTACCCGCGGATATACTCCGTCGGTATTTGCACTGCTGCCTCAGATTCTGGAAAGATCCGGTTCTTTTAAAAAAGGGACGATTACGGGGATTTATACGGTTCTTGTGGAAGGCGACGATATGAACGACCCCATCGCCGACGCTATGAGAGCTATTCTTGATGGTCATATTGTTCTTTCCAGAAAACTGGCGCACAAAAACCACTATCCGTCTATAGATATACTTTCCAGCATAAGCAGGGTCATGTCCCATATTATTACTCCCGATCATAAAAAATCGGCAGCCCGGTTCAGAAATGTACTTGCAAAATACAGGGATTCAGAGGATCTTATCAATATTGGCGCTTATGCTCCCGGATCAAACAGGGAAATTGATTACGCTATTGAAAAAATAGATTCGATTAATGGTTTTCTTCTCCAGTCAGTGGATGAAAAAAATACATATAGTCAGATTACAGGCAAACTGATAAAAATTTTTGAGTGAAGTTGAATATGAACGAAAGAGATAAAGCCAGGTTTATCGAGATATTGAAAACCTGGATGCAGTCGAACGAAGAAGCTCTGACTGCCATTCTTGATGCCAAAGTCTCCTTTTCCGGATCCAAAATGGTGGAAAATCCTGAACGAACACTGTATGCAGGAGCAGCAGGAAATCTATTGGCTTTCCCTATGACTCTTGCAGGTGTTGTAAGCGGAACCATGTATCTGGTGATTCAGACTGACGACCTTGCTGTTATTATCGATATGATGATTGGTGGTAATGGCTCGGCACCGATGGAAGAACTGGATGATATGCATATGATTGTCTTTGTTCAGGCAATCAAGCAGCTTGCAGGTTCGTTTTCCCAGATTCTTTCCGAAAATATCGGAGCAAGTATAGAGGTGAAGGCTGATAAACCTCAGGGTCCGTCGGAAGGTGTACTGACAGGTTCGGGAAATGCGGCTGTTCTGTTCAATCTTCAGGTGGAGCCTGTTCTCGGGACTTCAATCCAGCTTCTTATACCGGTTATATTAATTGATGATATTTTAAATCAGTCTCAGGACGGAGGTAATTCAAGGGTGGGCGGTTTTAATCAGGAAGGTCTTAATCCAAATGCAGGACAAAGTGGTGGCTCAGGAGCTTTAAGAAAAGCGCGGTTTCCAAGCCTTGGAGCTGAGGAAAAAACGGAAGATGCGGAAAACATCGATATAATGATGGATATTCCCCTGCAGCTCACTGTGGTGCTCGGCAAAACCGGAATTAATCTGAAAGATTTGGTTGAACTTAAATCCGGCTCGATTTTTGCTCTGGACAAAATGGCAGGCGAACCGGTGGAATTATATATTAATGACAGATTCGTCGGTTATGGCGAAGTTATTGTTATCGACGACAACTTCGGGGTCAGGGTTATTGAAGTGCCGTCATCTGCGGAAGCAGCCCGGGGAGCCGGAGGAGGAAAGAGAAGATAATGGCTTTTGTGCGTGCGAACAGGTCAGGAACTGTGATTGCTGCAGCAGCGGCAGTCCTTTTTGTTGTTCTGGCTTCATCTGTTGCATGTGCTGAGCCTGTTGCATTTCCAAAAGTCAATATTCAATGGGGGACAGCTAAAAATCCGGAAGAAGTATCGTCAGTTCTGCAGACGATTATTATGCTTACGGTTCTATCCCTTGCCCCTGCGATTATTATGATGATGACTTCTTTTACAAGAATAATCATCGTTCTGTCGTTTCTCAGGCATGCCCTTGGAACTCAGATGATTCCCCCTAACCAGGTTCTGGTTTCATTTGCAATGTTTCTTACATTTTTAACGATGATGCCAACTCTGAATGTAATGAACCGGGATGCTCTGCAGCCTTATCTTGAGGGAAAAAAGACTTTTACCGCGGCGATGGGCGAGGCGGAAAAACCTATCCGCCAGTTTATGGTCCGCCAGACCAGAAAGAAGGATATGGAGCTGTTTATTTATGCTTCAAAAATCCCAAAGCCTAAGACTATCGATGATATACCCACACTTGTAATTGTCCCTTCGTTTATCCTCAGCGAGCTGAAAACAGCTTTTACCATGGGCTTTACCCTTTTTATAACATTTCTTGTCATCGACCTTGTGATAGCCAGCATACTTATGTCAATGGGTATGTTCATGCTTCCGCCTATGATGATTTCGCTTCCTGTTAAGATACTTATATTTGTATTGGTTGACGGATGGTATCTTGTTGTTAAATCGATCCTGTTCAGTTTCCGCTGACGAGGGGTTATTTTGACGGGGGAAAAAGCACATATAAAGCTCCGCCTGTGAGACCCGCCGACAACCGGAGGGCATGCATAAGGACGGATATGGACATTGCTTCTGCAGATGTAAGCCCAAGAGGCTGCCAGAAAAGTATGAGTGTTATATCCTGCGTTCCTATTGAACTGTAGGAAACCGGCAGATGATTGATGAACCTCAGGAGCGGCACAAGGATAAAAACCGCAAATACAGGCGCTGAAAGATTAAGAGCATGAATTATAAAGATAAAAGCGGCGCACTCCAGCAGGGGAGAGAGAAAACTCAGCAAATAAGCGGCGGCGGTTTTACCGGGATTTTTTCCATAAACGCTCAGGCTTTCCTCGATATTATACTCTTTGAGTCCCGGAAAAAATTTTGAAACAATCTTTTTGAGAAGTTTGATTATTCTGTTGCCGAATACAAAGGCAATTATGAACCCTGTTATCAGAATCCCCAGAAAAATTAGCATCGAGTTCATTATTCCCGCCTGCCTGAACTGCTCAAGCCTGAATAGAAATGATACTGCTCCGAGGGTAATAATTGCGCCGAGTGCGAGAAACCTCTCCGCCACAAATGAAGCTGCACCGCCGGGAGAACCGTCGCCTTCCTTAATGATTGCGTATCCTCTCCATACATCGCCTCCTACTCCTGTGGGCAGATAAGTGTTGAAAAAGAAGCCTACGAGGTTGAAGTATGCAATTTTCAGAAAGCTGACTTTCATCCCCTGAATATCAAGGAGAATTTTCCATGCGAGGGCGCTGGGGAAGGCTCCTGAAAGAATGCAGAAGAATCCGGGAATTATGAAAAGAATATTGGAGTTTTTGAGTATTCCTGCTATTTTGCCTGTATCTGCGGATTTAAGAAGAATGATTATGACTGCGGCGCTTATAAAAAGGCGCAAAAAGAAGAAAAACAGTTTGTTTTTTGCCCCGGGTTTTCTGTTATCTTTCTGTGCCTGCTGCATTCATATCTCTTATGTTCTCAGTTTCTTGGTTTTACAACGAAAATATATCTGGATGATTCCGATTTTTTGTATCTTGTTTCCTCAAAGGCTATTACCTCAATGGTAACTGCCGGATACGAAGGCATTGTGAAATTAATAGTTGCCACATCCCTCGAAAGGACATAGGCGGGGCAGGCGCTGTCATTTATGATTCTCTGTACTGCTGTGGATGTGAGTCTGTGGACTTCGTGATCCAGATTGTAAACTACTTCCTTTTTAAGGAGGACCGGGACTCTCAGTGAGCCTGCCATAGTTGTGCCGGGATAAATAATGACGAATTTTTTCCATGTTATTTCGTTGGTATATTTCTGTGTGCCGGTTTTATTGGTTTCGTCGTCATAACCAAGAAGATCCGCATTGGTGACGGTGTATGTGTTGCCTGTATATACCGGTTCGCTGAAGCTGAGGAAAGACAGTGATTTTGTAGGGGAGTCGGTTATTGTAACCGTGGAAGGGTTGGACAAAGTAAGATCCGCAAAGAGCCTCTGGTAAGCAACAAGGGCGCTCTGTTCTGTTTTTGTCTGGTCATTTACTTTTCTGAAATGATCCATTGATGGTACGAAAGCTTTATATACAACGACCAGAAGCAAGCCCAGGATTGCCATGGAAATGAGGGCTTCAATCAAAGTAACGCCTTTATTGGATTTGCTGCGAAGTTTCAAATTATCACCGAATCCTAATGTCTTGAGTTAATATAGTTTTCGAGGATGACATTTTTCGGTCTGTCCTTATATTTCCAGTCAACTTTGATTACCACATCAATCAGTTCGTCCTGTGGTGAGGGAAGTCTGCCTACGGTAGTGGTAACGGTATATTGAATAGGTTCGTTGGTGCCGGGATCATACAGTGTTTCTGCCACAGCTTCCGGTGAAGTGCCGGTTGCTCCGTCTGCAAGATTCTCCAGCTTATCTGTGTCGGCTCTCAGCGCTTCAAGATGCCTCTGGGCTATGGCTGTAGCCTGAGCTACCGATTTTCCAACTCTCAGATTGTCCAGAGCATAGGCAAAAAATACAAGAATAGTCAGAATTGCAACTGTAGCAATAGCAAAAGAGATCATAATCTCAAGTAGAGACAGCCCCCTTGTTGCCAGTCTGTATTTAGTTTTTTCTGCAATTTGGCAATACTTCACTCAGTGCTCCGGATAAATTACGGTTCCCTTAAATTCCTTTATATATTATACATCAGGGGTGCCGGTTTGTGGGTTGTCAGATTGTTAACTTTTCTTAATAAAAATCAGGGGGCCATTACAGCCCCCTGATCTGAATATCATTTCAGAAGATTACTATCTTCTTCTCTTTCTTTCGCCTTTTACCCTTCTTCCGCCTGAAATTTCATCTTTATTGTCTGAAACTTCGCCGGGTGTGGGGTAATCCTGAGGGGTGATGTCTGATTTAATGCTCTTCTTTTCAGTTGTTTCACTTTTGCTCTGAGCTTTTGCATCAGCTTCATCCTGAAGTTTTTTGCGGCGGGCGTCAACTCTCTGTTTTTCGCTTGATTTTGCCCAGTCGTCAATGACGATAAGGATAGGGCTTGCTACAAACAGTGAGGAGTAGGTTCCGGTAATAAGACCGATAAGCAGTGCGATTGCAAAGCTGTTAAGGGTTGCGCCGCCAAAGAAGTAGATGGCAAATGCCGACATAATAACCGTCATTGATGCCAGAGCGCTTCTTGTGATTGTCTGGTTAAGTGAAAGGTTGACAGTCTCTTCATAGGACTTGCCTTTCATAATGTGCAGATTTTCACGGATTCTGTCGAACACAACCACTGAGTCCATAACCGAGTAACCGACAATTGTCAGCAACGCAGCAAGGAAGTTTGAGTCGATGGGCCTTCCGAGGAGTGAATACAGACCGACCATCACGATAAGGTCGTGAAGGAGTGCTATGTCTGCAGCCACACCGTAACGGAACTGAGTTCCAAAACGGAATGTGATGTAGAGAAGCTGGGCGCCGAGGGCGATCAGCAGTGCTAATAAACCTTTTCTTGAAAGGTCCTGACCGATTGTGGGTCCTACTGTTTCCAGTTTAAGAAGCTCAACATCGCCAAGTTTGTTCTGAAGGAAAACCATCAGGCCATTAACTTCATCACTTGACAGGGGTTTGCACTGAATGATGCATTTTTTGAATTTGGCCATTTTGACGGGCTTGGGAGATTCTTCTTCCTTAGCCTTTTTGTCATCTTTGGCATCCGGTGAGGGTACTGCAGCGGGAGCTGTCTCTGTGGCAGGGGCAGCAGGTGTTGCAACTACGGGAGCGCCGGGTGCGGGCTGACCAACGGGTGCTACATCAGTGGCATTAGGTGCAGGCTGACCTGCGGGGGGAGCAGCGGGTGCTCCGGGAGCGGGCTGTCCTTCAACGGGAGGTGCAGCGGGTGCTCCGGGTGCGGGCTGTCCTGCTACTGGAGGAGCAGCGGGTGCTCCGGGTGCAGGCTGACCGGCAACTGGAGGAGCTGCGGGTGTTTCCTGGGCGAAAACATTGCTGTTGTCGTTAAGAGTAACATTTTCCTTGATGTTCTCTTCGAGCTGTACCTTGGCATCGTCGAATTTCTTCTGGAGTTCGGGGTTTTTAGAAGCATATTCGGTAACAGCTTCTCTTACCTGAGCAGTATTATACTCGGGTTTGATTGCTATCTGAAGCTGAGTGCCGCCGGTAAAGTCGAGGCCCCAGTTGAGACCTTTAAATAAAAAGGTGCCGAGACAAAGGACTATTATAACTCCGGAAATTCCGAAGAAAATATTTTTGTGTTTGATAATATCTCTGGTACGGGTTCTGAATGTTGTAACCCAGAGAATGAACGCAATCATACATATCAGGAAAATTGCCATTCCTGCTATGTGCGATGGTGATGACTCGATATATTTTAACATTCCGGTTCCTCCTTACACACCGTACATCTTGTGGTTGTCTGTCATAATATCGTTATGAACAAACAGCTCCACGAAGACTCTGGTGATGAATACTGCTGTAAATATGCTGAAGAATGTACCGAGCATCAGTGTGAGACCAAATCCTTTGATGCTGCTGGAACCAAAGTAATAAAGGACAAGCGCGCCGAGGAATGTTGTTACATGTCCGTCGATGATGCTTGTAAAGGCTCTGTGGAAGCCGAGTTCCACTGATTTCTTCAGGGTTTTGTCTGCAACCACTTCTTCTCTCATTCTTTCGAAGATCAGAATGTTGGCGTCAACCGCCATACCGATTGAAAGAATGAATCCGGCGATACCGGGAAGTGTGAGTGTGAATTTACCTATGACCATACTTGCCAGAACTACGATTGCATAAATGATAAGAGCAATATTGGCAAGGAAACCGGGGATTTTATAGTACCAAATCATGAAGAGCATAATGAGTACGAGGGCGATAACCATCGCCATAAGGCTCTTCATAAGTGATTCGTGTCCGAGGGTGGGGCTGACGGTCATGCTTTCGAGGACCTCAACTTTAACGGGCAGAGCGCCTGCGTTGAGGAGAACTGCCAGTTTCTGGCAATCTTCCAGATTCATCTTGCCGCCGCTGATCTGTCCCTGTCCGCCGGTGATAGGTTCTTTTACATTGGGTGAATCTATCATTTCGTCGTCAAAGAAGATTCCGAGGGGTTTGTTGATGTTGCGCTCGGTGATCTTTGCGAAATCTCTTACTGCGCCTTTCTGAAGAACGAAAGATACATAAGGTTCGCCGTGGCCTGACATTTCGGCAGTAGCTGTTTTGATGGCTGTACCGGTGAGTACTGTGCGCCATTCAAGTTTCTTCTTGACATTGTCGAAATAAGTTTCCTTAAACTCGAGGAATGCTGTCTGTTTTATCAGGTCAACCGCTTTTTTGACATCGGTTTCTTCCGGAATTTCGATGATGAGTCTGTCGACTCCCTCGGGCTGAATAACGATTTCTTTAACGCCGTTGGGGTCGAGACGCCTTTTCAATACTGCTATGGTCTGATCGACTACAGCTTTATCGATTTTTCTTACCTCTCCAGTTGTGGGATCTTTTACGGGGTTGAGCTTGATGGTGATGTGGGAACCGGATTTAAGATCCAGACCCAGTCTAATCCTGAATGTTCCGTATTGGGTGTCATAGCTGATAACAAATGCAGCTATGGTCATAATAACAATAATTGCCAGATATACCGGGGTTTTGATTTTGCTCCAGTGCATACTATTCTCCTTTCAAGAATTTTTTGAAGTTCTCTTTTCCCAGCTTCTCAAATCCTTTCGGGATATAGTTCAGACTCTTCTTCGTTTCGTTTGAACACAGGGAAGCAGGGCAGGACTTCAAAATAGAATAAATAAACAAGCTGAAATAAATAGGGGTCAAGCTTTCCGTAGATCCTGCGAGGATGGAAAAATGTGATTAGGCGGGGTCGGCTTCTGAGCCGGCTGATTCCGGATGATAAAATCTGAGAAGATATGATAAATGCGCGAAATTGCCTGTATTCTTCTGATAGCCTTCGATTTTGCCCTGTCTGGCAATACCCGATATGCGGCTGTCAATCTTATCGTATTTATATAACGAGCGTCTGGATTCGCCGATGTTAAACTTTCCGTTTACAAGAACCGACATAACAAGAGGTTCGCTGACTGTGATAAAAGATTTTTCCTGCTGGAATTTCTGATTGCCTGTATCTTTATAAGCCTGAACATTCACTCCGAAGGGACTGAAGTCGGCTGAAAATATCTGAGGCTGAAATACCGGCGCGTAAAAGGCAGCAATAAGCAAAACAACCAGAGCTAAGCCCAGGCTTGAGAACCTGAATAATTGTGCTTTTTTACCTTTCATAAACGCTCCAGAATTTGTGGGGGCAATTTCCTTATCTTATTATATGTAAACTTCCGTAATTCGCAAGGGGTTTTAAGAGATTTAACAATTTGTTTACATTTTTTTTTATTACATGTTGCTTAATTGGAGTATAATATAGTCAACAGAAAAATCCGGAGGCAAAATTATGGACGGCATTTCAGGACAGGGCAAAACAGTTATTCCCAAAAATCAGAACCAGCCCATGCACAAACCTCAGATTCATCAGCCGGAAGAAGACACCGGTGATGTTGTTCTTGATTATGTCTGTTCGAAGGGTGACAGGGAAAGGCATTCAGTAAAAGAGAGCTTTACAGCTGTTAGGGAACACGAAGAACGCCATATTTCCGAATATCAGGAAATTGCCAAAAAATTGGGCATCAAAGTCGTCAATCCCGAAATCAGCGTGTTTTCAACATTCAGTTCTGAATTCAAGCGGGATTATGCCACCGGCGGAAAAGCCACCTGTCAGTTCAGCGCTGTTATTGACGGACAGGAAGTAATGGTTAATGTTACAAAAGACGGAAGAATAGTTGATCCCGAAATAGCAAAGAAGCTTGAGGGAAAAACCGAACCTAAAACTGAGCAGAAAAACGATAAAAAATAAACTTTTAGTGGTGATCCCCTTCTGTGGCGTAATGGATAAGAATATTTCTTTTTTCCATATAGGACCTGTAAGCATTGTTTTTCATCATTTCAGCAAGGGGCGATAATTCTGTAATCTGTCTGAAATCCGACCCGTCTCTGTTTATTGTATATATTGATGTTCCGTTTGAATAAAGGTATGTTTTGCCATCCGGCGATTCCTGAATCGGCCCGTCTATGCATGTTGAGAGTTTTAACTTCAGGGCGGCGCCGTTCACAGGATTTATGCGGAAAATATTATCCGAATTGCCGATTAAAAGCTCTGATTTGTCTGATGAAACGGATAATGAAACCTGACTGTCGTTTCCTCCCGGATTTTCCATAGTTTTTACATCTCCGGTTTTTATATCCATAAGATGAAGAATATGGCTGGACGACATATCTATGCCCACAAACATTTCTTCTTTGGGCAGATAAAGAATATCGAAGGGGAAAATTTTCATGTTGAATGTTTTTTCCGCATCGGGGACAATCATCTGATTGATTGAGTCGCTTACATCGCCGTTGTTTGATATTCTGTTGAGAAAGATGGGTTTGTCGTCATTTCCGTAAAAATCCGCATAAACACAGACAATATTTCTGTTTTTGTATGGAATTTCCTGAAGAACTTTTCTATCTGAAAAATTACATATCTGAAGAATGCTTGCTGCTACTTTTCCATCTTCCGTCATTTTACGGACAATCGCTTTGTCGTCGTGGAATGCAAGAAAGATATCGAATAAATGTTTCTTTTCAAGCTCCCAGCTTTCCGTTTTACCAGTTTTATCAAGAGGTATTTTATACAGAAAATCATGGATATAGTCGCTCTGCTGCTTGTTAAGCCTTATGTTGAGGTAAGTTCCGTCGTTTGAAAGCTGAATCCTTCTGATATTGAAAACATTGTAGCCGGGCTGGGACTTAAACAGGACTTCTCCCTTACCGCCTTCTCTGCCGGTTTTTATTATTTCAAAGTAATCGGGTTTTCCGGGAAGGGGAAGATACCATCTTGTAAAAACTACCGATTTTCCGTCTTTTGTCCAGAGTGCATTGTAATCCTTAAAGTGGGGGATAGTGGTAAGGTAATTGTCGGCAGAAGAAACCGCATAGAAAAGAAGCAGAAAAAGAATGACTCCTGCTGCTATCCGCAAAGGTGATGTTTTTTTCTTTTTCTTCTGGTTTTCGCTCATAATCTGCCTGTGTTTCCTTTTTGCTTTATGATTGTTAGGGGGGATCAAATCTGTCCGAATGATCCCAGGGGGTGCAGCGGCATATTCTTGCCGCAGTTCTGATGCTTCCCCAGAAAGCTCCGTACATTTCGATGGATTTGTATCCGTAGATGGAACAGCTTGGTTCGTATTTGCACTGGACAAAGCTTGATAACCTGGGGGAAATATACAGTTTATAAGTTCGTATGCCCACAAGAAGAATTTTTGCCGTTACCTGTTGATCCGGCATCCGGGACATATCGAACATCAAAATCATGATTAGCATAGCTGAAAGCCAGACTTTCAGTCTGGTTTTTCCGATTTTTTTTATGAGATCTTTCAGGTATTTCATCTGCTATGCAAGAGCATTTATAAACAGTTCTTTTAGTTCAGGGTCGTAGTATGTTCCGAATCTGTCCAGAAATATTTCCAGATATTCGTCATCGCTTTTATCCGGATAATCGCTTCTGTCTTCTATATATTCCTCGGCTATACATAGTACTCTTGCGCCAAGGGGAATTTCCTCCCCTTTAAGGCCGTCGGGTGTACCTGTTCCGTCAAATTTTTCGTGATGGTATTTTACAAATGGGACAATGCTGTTAAACACTTTAATGTTTGAAAGCATTTGTGCACCTTTGATGGCGTGGCAGGAATAATCCTTATCGTCGGAACACTTGATTTTTCCGATATCATGAAGAAAAGCTGCGTAACAGAGGGTTTCGTAGTCATCTTCCGTAATGTCAAACTGCTTTGCCATTGCTCCCGCAAGCCTTGCCACAAGCATGCAGTGATCTTTGTTTACCTGATCAAGGCTTTCAATACAGTCTATCAGAATTTCCACTACTTCAAGGTAGAAATTCTGGAACTGTTCCATCATTACGGTGTTATGAATAGCTACTGACGCCTGAGATGCAAGGATGGCAAGATATTCAAGATCCCTGGTGGTAAATTCGCCTTCCTGCTTGTTCACAGCTTCCATAACTCCAAGGACTTCTTCGCCCCACATCAGCGGAGCACAGGCAACCGTCCGTGTTTCAAAATCAAGCTGATCATCGATTCCCTTATAATGCCTCTCATCTTCACCCACATTGTTGACTGCCACGCATGTTCTGTTGAGAGCAGCCCAGCCTGCTATTGAATTTTCCGTAAGTGGAATCCTCAGCTCCTTCAGATCCTGACTTTTTTGTCCTATTGCTTCCTTAAAATACAGGGTTTCAGCTTCAAGCAGAAGTATGGATGCTCCCTGGGCATGTGTTATTTTTGCTGCTGTTTCCAGAAGAATTATGATAAGTTCTTTCTCATCCAGCACTGAATTAAGGGCGTTTGAAGACTGACTTAGAATGGCGAGTGCTTCTCTTTCCTTTTTCAGTTCTTCATAAGCTTTGAGAAGTTTCTCATAATCCGCTGATTTCGGTTTTGGCGGATCTTCATCTTCACTGATGGTTCTTATTTTCTGCTGTTCGGAAATACTGTCGTTTTTTGGTTTGGATGAAAGGCCTGGAATAGATAGCTTTTGCGGGATCTGCTTTACCGCTTTTACGGGTTTGGGAGCTTCGCGGAAAAACGGGTGCTGCCATTTCTTTTCTTCAGAATACACATGAACCCAGGCTTCTTCCAGATCTGTCATCAGCACGAGAAAAGGTTTTATTTCATTTCCCGTTCTCATTTGAACATATTCCAGTGCAAATGAATCGTTGGGGTCGTGCATGGCGATAATCATTTTGCCGTCGGCATCTTTTTTGGTGCAGATGAGGTTGTATCTTTTTGCCATTGCCTGTGGTATGGTTTTGGCTACTTCTTTGTCAATTTCATCAAGTTTCAGTTTTATGGGTTCTCCGCCTACGATACGGGTTTTTGCCTGCAGTACATCTTCTCTTTTAGCCAGTTTGAATTGAATCACCAGTTTTTCAAGTGGTTCTTTGTTAGCTTTATGAATCTGATAAATAGGCATCAGACTTTTAGGATTCAGTCCGTATTCATCAACAAGCAGTTTTATGATCTTTTCATCGGTTTCCATTAAGCGGCTCTCCCGTTTGATTGTTATACATGTTTTTTGTATATAGGATCGTTGCTCCCGGCATATTTCCGGGAAATTTTTACGATGTGCACCTGCACGGCCAGGTTCGTGTCAATGCGGTATCAGGTAAACTCTCAAAACAGTTTTGAGCCTGTTTTGACCGGATTTTCTTTTCTGTTTGACAACTAATGATTGTAAACAATCAGGTTATAAAAAACTTACATGTTTTTCAACAAAAAAAGAAGCGATTCCTTTCGCTTCTTTTTGTATATTAATGATGGTTTGAGGCTGATTATTCTTTTGACTGAAGATAGTCAATCCAGATAAGGGGCCATAGCAGCAATACTATGAACATTGTGAACCCCATGAGAACGGGTCCGGGTTTTTCCTCTTCATCTGAAAGAGAAATTTCAAGTCCAAGAGATAGCATAATTTCGTGGATTCCGATCTTATACATCACGAAAAGTCCTGCCAGAAGCCATATAAATGAAAATGGGAGCATTTTCCTATCACTTCCTGTATAAGCATTCTTCTCTGACATTTACAAGTCCGAGAAGCTTATCTTTTTTAATTATACCCAAATTTACTCTTTAAGACAGTCTATTTTTGTAATTTATTTTTCCGGGGGAGCTTGTAGTGCCAGTGGATGAATGGAATTATTGCATAAAGAGCGAAACTGATTTGAAAATTGAAAAATACCAGAATTACAGCTGCCAGAAGGATTATAGCTGTGTATTGGTTTTTCTCAGTGATATAGCTGATCATTTCATTGTCAAAGTGACAGTCGGTAAGTCGGCAGTTTTTTGTGGCGTATCTCCAGTTCCAGTGAACGAGGAGTCCGGTAATAAGAATGTTTAAGGCATATATCCCTGAAGCAATCCTGATATTTGGGTATTCTCCCAGCAGATATGTGGTAAATGGAATCAGGGTAATGAACATCATAAAAAACAGATTCAGCCATACCAGCCGGTTGTCGGATCTCTTAATAAACTGAAACTGGTAGTGGTGTCCCACCCAGAAAATTCCAAGAACGATAAATGTGATGAAATAGTATTGGAATTTGGGAAGCATCGAGTATAAATGGTCAATCAGCTCAACGCTGGAAGATACCTGGGTGTGGGACGGAATCTTTATATCAAGGACCAGAAGTGTCATGACGATGGAAAAAACGCCGTCGCTCAGATTCATAATCCGATGAGGCGTTATAGTTGGTTCGTCACTTTCGTCCTTTTTTCTGTGTTCGCATTTATCGGGCATAAAATGTTATCTTCCAAAAACCATATCTGGCCAGTTGAAGTAGAACCACATAATCTTATCTCCGAGGAATATGACAATCATTGTTGCCAGTGCAAGGAAGCAGCCAAAAGGAACCTGATCTTTTCCCGTTTTTTTGTTGATAAGCAGAAGGGGTAGAAGAATTAATGTGCCGATTACCACTGCTATGAAAAACGCAAGACCTGCTTTCATTGTCCCGAGGAATGCGCCCATAAGCATTGCAAACTTTACATCGCCGCCGCCCATAGCTTCTCTTTTTAAAACCACAGTGCCGATAACTCCGATTGCCCAGAAGGATGCAAAACCGATGATTGCTCCTGTCAGAGACTGAACGAAGCTGTCGGGGTGGAGCCAGTGGGGTGAAGTCTGAACAAGGTTCATAAACCAGTTGTAAATTCCAGCAGGTATCACCTGATTCCATTCAATAAGGCTGAAAATACCGGGATAGGGCATATAGCTTGAATACGGTATGAACAGCGATGCTATAACCGCAAGAGCGGAAAACGGAAGTGTTATTTCGTCCATAATGATCCAGTGTTCGAGATCAACAAAGAACACCACAATGCAAAGACTACTGAGCGTTGCATAAAGCAGGAAGGTTCCCACATCCGCCATTCCGTGCAGGTAGAAAAGGCCTCCGAAAACAAGACCTGTGAACAGTTCGATAAGAAGGTAACGGGGAGAAATCTTCTCTTTACAGAAATAGCATTTTCCACCCAGAATTATCCAGCTTAAAACCGGAATATTCATCCACCAGCGGATCATATTGCGGCAATGGGGGCAGAAAGAACGGGGTTTGACTATATTAACGGGATCCGGATAGAACTGTCTGAAAAGATTGAAGTTGTGAGCTATAGCTGCGTGAGTTATGCTTTCCGGAGAAATTGTAACTCCGATAATGCCTTCGGCATAAAGGGAAGGTATTATTAACGGTTTTTTCTCTTCTTTTTTCAGACGCAGAAAGTAAAGGAGCCTGTTTAAATAATAGGTGAAATCGCTCTCCTCTTTATATGTTATGTCGTCAAAAATATAGAGTTTTGGCGGCATGCGGTATATGCACACATTGAGAAAGCTGCCGATCATCAATCCATATACAAATGACCAGAATGTAAAGAACCAGTGGTAAAAAACTTCAAACTCCAAAACTGTCCTCCGTAAATAGTGCCTGATTATGTCGGGAAAGATTCTGCTATTTTGTCCTTATTCCTTTATGTTCAACACTTTTCCGTCCGTATTGTCCATGGAAAATCCCATGGCTGAAGCTATGGTAGGGGCGATATCCACTATCTGAACCGGAATTGTATCGATTTTGCTTTTTATACCCTTCCCATAAAAAATAACCGGAATTTCCAAATCTCCCGGATTTATATTTCCATGTGTCGCCATAAGGGGTTGTTTGTAAAAATGCCAGCCTTCGCTGTAATTGGAAAAAAGCATTACATCAGGAGCATTAATGTGTCTGTATTCCCTGTTGATCTTGCTGATTATGGCATCTGTATTGATATTCATTGGGTTGTTTCCGGCAAGAAGCCTGTATTCCAGTGATTCTCCCGTTCTGTATGCCACAGCGCCCAATCTGCCGTTACCTTCCCTGATAAAATTCTCTGCTGTTTTTCTGCAGATTTCTTCATCAGGCAGAACCCCCCAGTTGGGACAGCCGGGTTTTTTCAGATAAATTGCCGCCATTCCGCCTTCAGGAGCTATTAAGGCATCTTTTCCCCTTGCACTGTGGTGTGAGATTCTTTCAAATCCGGGCACTGAACCTATCACCGACGACATCCATTTTACCGAAATACAGTGTTCTTTATCCTCTGATACATCAGAGTGGCCATGATCCCCATAAACCACATACAGGGTTGAGTCCGGTTCCCTTTTCTCTTTGATGAATTCTATAATTCGCTCAAGTTTGAAATTAATGACTTCTTCCAGATATTTTTCCTGTCCTTTTTCACCCTGCCAGTGATCGGTTCCGTCAGCAGGTGCAAAATATATGAAAATAATATCCGGCGTTCCGTGTTCCTGCATATCGGTGATAAGTCTTGTCGTCATGGATTCATCAAATACCTCAAACTGACCGGGGAAATAGTTTCCGAAAAAATACCTGATCATGTCCGAGGGCCGGGGCCTGACTCTCCTTGAGGCTCCTTTTTCAAACTGGTGAAAAGCTGTAACTGAGGTTAGATTGTTTTCTGCGGCAGCCTGATAGATCGTTTTAACCCCGTCGGATAAATGACTGTCCGCAAGTCCTGTTTCAACGGTATCGGCAAAAACAAGGGTGGGGAAGCCTATGAGGTTATACCGGTAAACCTTTGCAGCATCAAAAAAACTGCCGGTGTAATCGTAAACCGGAGTTTCCTCTCCTCTCCTGTCCATCCACATATTCGACATAATGCCGTGCCTGCAGGGGTAAACCCCTGTCAGCCCCGATGCTTGCGCCGCAAATGTTGCTGTGGGAAAAACCGTTTCCGCATTTGCAAAGCGCAGGCTCCCTCCGGGAAGCTTGCCCAAAACCGGCATTCTACTCTCGTCTATGAGTCTGTACAAAAGATCTTTCCTGCATCCGTCAATATTGATAATAACACAGGTTTTAAATTGAATCTCTGAAATCGGATCTGCTCCTCTTTGCGAAATATGATTAGCCTGGGGGCCAACCGAATTTTCTTCCTGAAAGAACATGGAAATGAAGGTGGAACACCGACTGCCCCGCATCAGCGCCGCTATTACTCACCACACGGACGCCTGTCCCATCTATGCCCGCTTTTTTTGCGATTTCCGGTATTTTTGCCATCAGTTTCCCCAGCAGCTCCTGCTCCTCTGCCGTAGAATGCATTACCGACTCAATATGCTTTTTGGGTATCACCAGAAAATGAGTGGGCGCCTGAGGCGAAATATCATGAAACGCAAATACATCATCATCCTCATAAATAACATTCGACGGGATTTCACCCGCTGCTATCTTACAGAACAAACAACTCATACAACCTCCGATTTTTTATTTATCTATGAAAAATACAATTTTCTGAAAACATTTCCTGCATACTTCAATCGTTATGAATGTTTTTCAGATCCCAGAGGCATTGGAACTGGGTTTGGGACCGATTGGGGGTTTTGGGGACCGATGGGGTTTGGGGGGACCGATTGGGGGAGGGTGGACCATTGGGGTTTTGGGGGACCGATTGGGGTTTTTGGGACCGATGGAGGAAACTTTTTTGAAAAAAAGATTTCCTCCAAACCTCCTTCAAAAAACTTTCATTGCATCATTTTTCCGCTCTCTTTGATTTCGTTTTCTGCATATCGATTTTATCGCATTTTCTTCCCTTTTCCATTTCCTCCGGAATACTGCTTTCTGCATACCAACCTTGATTGTTTTTGTTTTTTTCAATTTTTTTGAAATCTGCTTCGCAGTTTTCAAAAAGGTTTGCAAACGGGGGAAGAATCCCCCAAACCCCCTCAGCATTGATGTAACATCTAACCTACCGAATCGCAGGCTCCGCCTGCTCCTGGGTTATATTGCGCTATATCTGTTTTCTACATACCGGCGCAAGTTTCCATCGATATCGGAGTTCCTGTAGGGGAGAACCAATGTGCTCTCCCGCAACAACCTCCCGCCAACCGCCAGCAATCCCCCAATGCCACTGAATAAGCAAAAACCACTCCAATCCCTAATACTCCTGTTTTTCAAGGAGGGAGGTTCGGAGGCAATGCCACTGAATTAGTAAACTTTACTCGAAGCCACAGTCCAATACTCTTGTTTTTCAAGGGAGGAGGTTCGGAGGAGACCTCGCTTTTCCAAAAAAGCGTGGTCTCCTCTGACGGTCCAAAATCCCCCCGGTCCTCATTCCCCCCGGTCGGTCCCCCGATTCAAAAGTTTTGGGATGGAGGTCCGGAGGAAACTTTTTTCAAAAAGTTTTCTCCGGGAGCTGGGCAAACGGTTGTAATTCTCGTGATTGATCAGATAAATTTATGCCTTGATTCAAAGGTTTTTTTTGGGGGGACCATTGGAGTTTGGGACCGATGGAGGAAACTTTTTCCAAAATTTTCTCCGGAAGCTGGGCTTGAGGATCTTAATATCGTTAAGCCCAGATAAATCCATTTAATCCGGATTTTAACACATTGCTATCTGAACTGAGCCGACATGCCCACCGGAAATAAACTTTAATCACCTGCAAACCTCATAACCGCAATAAAACGCCAGCGACTGCCGGATCGCAGGCGTCCCGCCTGTCCCCCGGTTAACACATCCCCATTCTCTCCGCAATCTCCGGACTGGAAAAATAACTCCAGCTGTAGGGGCAGTGTCAATGATCTGCAGAAACCAAACCTGTCTCCAATATGAATCGAATTATGGCAATGTGAGACTATCAGTATGATTTCCACGCTTGCGAAGGATTTGTGGTTTGAGTTTGGGTCGCGGGCGGACCTGCGGATCCGCGTCGGGGTTGCAAACCCCTCCTACGATCGCTGGCGAATGCTTGTGGTTATCAGGTTTGCTGGCGGTTGGCGTTGTGTTGTGGGACCCGGGGCAGGCGGGACGCCTGTGATCCGGCTGAGTTGGCGGAATGTTCCCGCTAAAGCTGGATGTAGGGAGCAGGTTTG
>JAJTBE010000062.1 GCA_021287065.1 Bacillota bacterium | reverse complement strand
ATAACAGATAAAGTGAACATGGAAGAAGCATTAAGGGAGAGTGAAAAGAAGGTAAGGGCAAAGCTTGAGGCGGTTCTTTCTCCTGAGGGTGACTTAGGTAGTCTTTCACTTACTGATATTTTGAATCTTGACGCTATCCAGGCGATGATGGACAATTTTAACTACCTAACTGACACAGGTATGGCAATTCTCGATTTGGATGGCAAAATTTTAATTTCTACCGGTTGGCAGGATATATGTTCGAAATTCCACAGGGTTCACCCGATTACTGCTGCTTTCTGCCATGAAAGTGATATTGTTCTTTCTCAGGGAGTAAAAGCGGGAGAGTATAAGATACACAAATGTAAAAATAATATGTGGGATATGGTTACTCCGATTTTTGTAGGAGGAAAACATCTGGGGAATCTCTTTTTGGGGCAATTCCTTTACTCAAACGAAGAGCCTGATTATCAGTTTTTCAGACAAAGAGCGCGTATTTTTGATTTTGATGAAGAAGAGTACATTAAAGCTCTTGATAAGGTTCCCAGGTGGAGCGAAGAAACTGTAAAGCATATTATGAGTTTTTATTCACAGTTTACTTCGTTGATATCAAATCTCAGCTACGCCACATTTAAACTTGCAAGATTGCTTGAGGAGCGGAAAAGAGAAGAGGAAACACTGACAAAAACAGTTGAAGCGTTGAGCAATAGTGAGGAAATGTACAGAAGTGTGCTTGAAAATATATCAGATGTATATTTCCGCCTTGATAATGAAACAAATGTAGTGATGATAAGCCCTTCACTTGCAATAATTCTTGGATATGATTCTGTTGAAGAAATTCTGAAGGAAGATAATTCTGTTATATGGCACGATCTTTCAAACCGTGACGAACTGTTTGAAAAAATGTATCAGGGTAAAGTCTCTGATTTTGAAGTTGCGCTTGTCAGGAAGGACGGGGGAATTGTCTATGCCTCGGTAAGCAGTCATTTTTATTATGATAAGGATGGCAACAGGGCAGGGGTGGAAGGAATATTCCGGGATATTTCGGAGAGAAAGAGAATGGAAAAAACTCTGAGGACCAGTGAAAAAATGTACCGGACATTTGTCGAAAACTCTCAGGAAGCAATGTTTGTTGTGCAGAGAGGTATTATAAAATATGCCAATCCAGGATGTTGCGAGATTACGGGATATACGGCAGAACAACTCACCGGCAGCAATGTCTATCGTCTCCTTCCTGAAGAAGAGGCGGAATCCGTAAAAGCTGTTTATGAGAAGTTTTTATCAGGAGAAGTGGAAAAAACATCAAATACAGTCAGATTGATTTCTCCCGGTGGAATTATGCAGGTTCTCAGGATCAACTCATTCAGAATAGACTGGGAGGGATCTCCTGCAACCCTCAATTTTGCATCAATTATGATATGATATGATAAGATATTTCCACCTGTTTACATTTTGTTAATAAAATCATTCTTTACCTCTACTTCATTATTTGTTATTATAATACCAATAAGACTGAATATTTTTCGGAGGATTATTATGATAAATAGTGTCGGCATGAGTTCAACCCCGGTCACTTCATCGGTGAATACAGCAGCTGCCACACCTGCAAAAACAGCGGAAACACAGGAAAAACCTCTTGTTTCAACGGATAAATTTACCAGCAGCTTTTCAAGTCAGGGTGTGTCAAGCTACGAATTTAAGGAAACAATGAAAAAAGTTAAAACCGTGACTCTTGCAGCTCTGGGAGCTATCGGCGGAGCCATCGGCGGTTCAATGGCAGGAGCAGCCGGCGGAGTGGTAGGCGGAGTTGTCGGCGGTATTGCCGGTGCAGTTACGGGCGGATTAATCGGCGGAGCAGCTTATGCCCACAATAAGCCCGGATTTGAAGGTATCTTCAGCTTTGCTCTCGGCGCCATTGGCGGCGGAGTTGCCGGCGGAATCGGCGGAGCATTACTTGGCGTAGGTGCCGGTGCGGCAGCAGGCGTTGTCGGTGGAGTTACCGGAGCAGTGGCAGGCGCAGTCGGCGGAGTTTGTCTCAGCCAGCTCAAAATCTCAATTGGAACCTAATTAATTGTCATAAATAAAAAAAAGATTGCTGTAGTTTTTATGGCAATCTTTTTTTTGTCCGTTTGTTAATATCGTGTTAACAAGAATATTTGAAATTGCCGGAAAATTATATCATTATGCCTATTGACAGCAAGCTGTCCTTTCTGCCATGATATACAGGATTTTGCGTCTTGTTATAGATTGAGTGTAGATGCATATTTAACGCAGGGACCCCTTTTCCGCTCTTGTCTTTTATTGATAAAGGGTGAAAAAAATAGAAGAAACAGAAGGAATCCTTCATCTTGTATTTAATGAATAAGGCTAATCCTTGTTGATTTTTATTATAATTTAGTTCATAGAGAGGTGAAAAGAATGTCACGTGGTAAAGCAAAGAAAATCGGCGATCCCAAATGCAGAGCCTGCAATGGTCTGCTTGAGGGTAGAGCAGTCGTTAAGATCGGCGGAAGAAAATGGCACCTGGACTGTGCCGTAAAAGCTGGCAAGCATATTCCCACCGAATATAAAAAGACCGCTGAATAATCCCGTTCTTTTGACAGTAATCAGGAGGTAACATAGTGAAAAAATACAGCACGCAGCAATTGAGAAACATCGGTCTGTTCGGGCATGGTTCTTCCGGTAAGACCACTCTTACCGAAGCAATGCTTTTTGCTACGGGTGCGATAGACAGAATGGGGAGCGTAACAGGCGGTAACACCGTATCGGATAACGATCCCGACGAAATTAACAGAGGTATTTCACTCTATTCTACCGTTGTTCCGGCTGAATATAAAAATACCAAGATTAATATTATCGACACACCTGGATTCCTCGATTTTATCGCCCAGGTAAGAAGTTCAATGAGAGTTGTCGAAGGCGGCGTATTTATGGTTTCCGGCAATTCAGGAGTTGAAGTGGGACTCGAGAGAGTCTGGAAGATTTCCAATGAACACAAAATGGCAAAAATCTTCTTCATCAACAAGATGGATAAAGAGAACTCAGATTTCTACAAATGTATCGACGAAATCGGTTCAACCCTGAAAACTCACGGCGATGTAGTACCAGTACAGCTTCCCATAGGCGTTGCCGACAAATTTACCGGTGTTGTGGATCTGCTTGAGAATTGCGCATACAAATTCTCAGCCGGAAAAGCTGAAAAGATTGATATTCCTGCAGATATGAAATCAAAAGTTGATGAATATGCAGAGAAACTCGCTGAAGCAGCAGCCGGTGACGATGAAGCTCTTATGGAGAAATTCTTCGAAGGCGCTCTCTCATCTGAAGATGTAAAAGCATCAATCACAAAGAGAATTAAAAAGGGTGAAGTATTCCCGGTTCTCTGCGGTTCAGCAGAAAAGAACTTCGGCGTAACAACCCTTCTCGATACAATTATCGATTATTTCCCGAACCCCGCAGAAGCACCTGAAGTAACAGCCCAAAAATCGGGCAGCGATGACAGAATCGTTGTTAAACCTGATGCAGCTGAACCTCTTGCAGCTCTGGTCTTCAAGACCACCGCAGACCCCTATGTGGGCAAACTGTCGGTTCTCAGAGTCTATTCAGGCACACTGAAAGCTGACTCGGAAGTCCTCAATGTAGGTAGAGAAGCAAACGAAAAGATCAGCGCTCTGATGATTTTCAAAGGCAAAACCCACGAAACCGTGGACGAAGTTTATGCCGGCGACATTATCACCGTAGCTAAACTCTCCGTTACTGTTACATCAGATTCACTTTGCACAAAGGAAAGACCCATTGTATTCGATCCCATCGAATTCCCCGAGCCTCTGGCTGCAATGGCTGTCTATCCCAAGAGCAAAGGCGACGAAGATAAGCTGGGTTCAGTTCTTAACAGAATCCTCGAAGAAGACCCCACCCTTAAAGTCAACCGCGACAAGATGACCAAAGAAACCGTCATCTACGGAATGGGCGAACTTCACCTTGGCATAGTAACTGATAAACTCAAAAGAAAATTCGGCGTTGATGTTGACCTCCAGATTCCCAAGATTCCTTACAAGGAAACAATCAAAGGCAAAGCATCACAGGAATATAAACACAAGAAACAGTCCGGCGGACGCGGCCAGTATGGCCATGTTGTTATCGAACTCGAGCCTCTTCCCAGAGATATGGACTTCGAATTTGTTGACAAAATCGTCGGCGGCGTGGTTCCCAAAAACTACATACCTTCAGTTGAAAAAGGCGTCAGAAAAGCTATGGAAGAAGGCTTCATTGCCGGTTATCCCGTGGTCAGCGTCAGAACTTCACTGGTATTTGGTTCATACCACACTGTAGACTCATCTGATATCGCTTTCCAGATTGCTGCAGGTCAGGCTTTCAAACAGGGCGCTACCAAAGCCCAGCCTATTCTCCTCGAGCCGGTTATGGATGTAGAGGTAATCGTACCCGAATCATTCATGGGCGATGTTATGGGAGATATGAACTCAAGACGCGGCAGAATCATGGGAATGGATCCCATCGGTGACGGACAGCAGTCGATTAAATCACAGGTTCCCCTGGCAGAAATGCAGAAGTATTCAATCGACCTGCGTTCAATCACACAGGGCAGAGGAGAATACAAAATGAAATTCTCCCATTACGAAGAAGTACCGGCCCTCATTGCAGAGCCGATAATTGCTGCAGCAAATAAGCCTCAGGAATAGGCTTTAGCTATAACTCTAACAAGGGGGTTGATTATGAAGACAGTAAAAATATTCGGACTTATAGTCCTGCTTGTAGCTTTGGCGGGATTGTGGATAATAGGATGTACCGGCGAAGGTGCTTATGATACCCAGCCTCAACCGACAGGCTCGGTTAGCCCTACGGTTTCGCCTACACCCACTCCCACATCGACAAGCACAGTTACTCCTACCCCGACCGGGTCACCTACACCCGGCGCAGAAACCCTGAAACAGCTTGTTTCAAACAGAGCCAATGTTTTTGATATCAAAATCGTTGGCGGATATCTCTATTGGGTAGAACAGACATCAACCCCCTCCGGCGGGGTATTCAGGATTAAAAGTGATGGTTCAGGCGATATCGAAACTATCATCACTGGCTTGAATAATCCTTCAGCCCTTGGTTTTACAACTGGTGATGACGGCAACACATATATGTTTGTCGGCTCAAGCGAAGGCTCAACTGGTGCTGTTATCAGAAGAGTTAATGTCAGCAATTCCAGCTTCCCTGCTGTAACACTGACAACAGGCGCTTCAGGCACAATCCCTTATATGGTTGTCAGCGGAACTATTTACTTTACCCGTAATGCAGGTAGCGGCGGAAGCACACTTTCAATGGTTGATGCTTTCCCCAATGCAACTCCTACAACTGCTGAAGATATAGGAACAAGCCTTACCAATGCATTCGATGTGAAAGTATTCTCAAACACAATGCCCGGATCAACATCCAGAACATTTGCACTGGTTACTGAGAGAATGTCATCTGGAAGAGTGCTGATTTATGACATTACAAATACTTCAGTACTGCCCATTACTCCGGTTGTGGTTTCAAGCAGCAATCAGAAACCCACCAGAGTAACTTTCCAGCCTGATTATGAAAGTGACAATACCACACCGGTTACACCGATGGCGGGATATGTTTACTGGACTAATTATGATGGATCATCCGGTCAGGTTTGCAGACAGAAAATCAAATGGGACACAACTGCAAATGCTGTTGTTCTTGACGGAACAAAACAGATAGTAGCACAGGCGCTTAAATTCCCATACGATATTAAGGTTCCCAATGATATGTGCTCGGGTTCCCTCAAAGGAACGCTCAAAAAACTATTGGTTTCATCCAATATTTCAGAAGCAAATGCCGGCAACTGGTATGTTATAGATGTAAGTAACTCAAATAACTTCCCTCTTAACCCCAGCAGCAGTCAGATCACTGATATGAGCTCAACACCTATGGCATATCCTCTCAACGGTATAGTTACATATACCTCATCCCAGCTTACAAACTATTTCAGCTCGTTTAATGATGCAACCGGCGGTAACAACGACGGAACCATCTATTACTATAGACATAAGTTCACAAACTAACAACAGGTTAAAAAATGCGGGTGCAAATCCGCATTTTTTTGTTTCGGGAGAAAAAGTGAAGGTGATGAAGTTCTTAACAGGGAGAAAATGCAGGAATTCCTTGAAATAGGATTGTTTAATGTTATTTTTTAGTTCTGTTGAATTCAGGTGCATAATGCCGTAGGAATTCATTGGGGGTGAATTCCTACACAGATGGTGAACAGTAACAAAAAGTATGATATAATAGTACGATATAGAGTAATTTAGAGGGAGGTATGAGTTATAAAATATATCAAAAATTTAAAAATATTCACATTATTTTTCATTCTTCTCACAAATGCAAGCTACGCCTGCGGAGGAAATCATCTCTTTGCGGTTCCGCCTTCATTTCTGATTGCTATAACCGGCATTCTTATGCTTGGTGTATTTTTAAACTATGAAAGATTCTATCTCACTGCACGAATACTTGCTTTTACACTCATAATTTCAACTGCTGTCTATTTTCTGTATAATAACCTGACTGTTCATTATGGCGTAATGTTCTTCGCCGGAATCCTTATTTTTAATATTATCGTTCTCACTGTTTTAAACATCGCATACCTGTTTGACGACTTCTACAAGTGGAGAAAAACTACTGTGATTGTACTGTTGTCCATATGCTTTCTGACGGGAATGACTATGCTTGTTTCTGCGGATATGCATTTAACCATTAGTAATCACTTTTTTGCCTGTATTCGTAATGAGGAAAATATTGCAGAAGCACTCAAAAAGTATAAAGACGACAATAAAATTTATCCCGAATCCCTTCAGGCGCTGTGTCCTCTGTATCTGCGGACAGTTCCCGCCTGTTTTACAAGGGGCGGAAACGAACCTGTGAGCGAAAAAGCTGCTCAGCATTATCGGCATTTTTACCATGTAAATGTAAAAGACTACCTATATGAGGTTTCTGAGGACCGACAGGTTTTTACTATCAGTTGTAACGGACAAAATCATTATGTGGTGGGAGTTGGCGAAGGTTACCCAAAGGAAACCTCCCTTACCGGAAGCATACCAAGGTAGGAGGTGAATCATTTTGAAGCTGATTATCAGATTTCTGTTTGTGCTGATTATTATTTTATATTCATCGTGCCCAGTCTTTGCCTGTGGAGGAAACGAAATGCTGGCAGTTCCGCCGGCTTATCAGTTACTGATTCTCTGCTTTCTGGTTATCGGGTGTTTTCTATATGTTGAAAAGATCGCAGTTACTGCAAAAATATTTACAATAACAGCAATTTTAACCGTCTTAACCGGGTTTATTTTTCAGGGCATGATTTCGCAGTGCGGACTCATTTATTACAGTTATTTTATTTTAGCTGATATTCTGGTTTTTTTCATTACAGGTATTGTTTATCTTTTGCAGGATACTTCGCAAAAAAGACAGATAGCCTTTGTCATTCTGCTGCTTATCTGTTTTTTGACTGTTTTGGGGATGACGGTTTCTGCCGATATGGTCTGGTCAACAAAATACCATTTTCATACCTGTCAGAGCAACCTTATTAACATCGGCACCTACCTTGAGCGCTATTATGCGGATAATGGAATATATCCCGAATCCCTTGACGAACTTAAACCCGAATACTGCAGCGAAATACCCTGGTGTTTCTTCAATGGCAGCCATATTTCCCCAAAAGCATCCGAACATTATAAAAAACAGTATGGCAATGAAATCAGGAAGTATGAATACATAGTATCTACCGACAAACAGAATTTTACAGTTTATTGTGAAGGCAGAAATCATTCGAATGTAGGTATAAAAGCCAATTATCCTCAATACACCAGTAAGGAAAAGCTTCTATTTCCTTAGGAATTAACAAAACACCGGAAGGAGGCTGATTATGGCAAGGATTGTCAATATTGCTCTTATTTTTCTTATCTTCATTGTAATAACAACCGGCGCAGGCTTTGCCTGAGGAGGCAATTTTATGATGGCCGTGCCGCCATTATTTCTTCTCCTCATTCTTTTCCTTTTAATGGGCTGTAGCTTCTTTTACATCGGTACTTTCAGCTTTGTAAACTGGGTTTTCGGAGGGGCTTTTGGTATTTCCGCATATTTACTCATTTTTCATCGTGGGACTACTGCAAACTGGGGTATCATGTTTTATTCGATGCTTCTTGTTATTAATATTGCTATTTTTCTGCTTTTTAACATTATTTTCACAGTGTATGATACCAGCAGGGGAAGACAGATCGCCGTAGTGTGCGCTATCATTTTATGTATAATGATTTCTTTAGCAATGATTGGTTCTGCCGACTCCAATATGGTGGTTGGAAACCACTATACCCGCTGTCTGTCCAGAATGGGGCAATTAAGCGATGCTATGGAAGCATATTATAGTAATAATAAAAAATATCCGGATAACCTTGAACAGCTTGTGCCCGTATATTTTCAGAAGGTCCACCAATGCGATGATGGAAGTAAGGAGATTAGCCCAATAGCAAAGCAGCATTATGAAAAATATTACGGCGTGAGCATTAAACCTTACGAATATCAGGTTTCTGACGATAGAAGCACATTTACAATTTTGTGCAAGGGTAGAAACCATCTGCATATAGGTTTGGATCCCGATATGCCGAGAGTTATCTCCAAACAAGGGCTAATACCCCGTTAATGTGGATTAATTAATGGAGGTGAATTATGCGCAAACTAACTGTCATTACAGTATTAATTTTTGTTATTATCATGCTTGCAACCGGCGCAGGTTTCGCCTGAGGAGGCAACCATCTGTTTGCCGTGCCGCAAACACATCTTATAATAATTTTGTTTTTTCTTGTAGTTGGTTCGTTTCTTTATGTTGAGAAGATGGAAAAAACAATTCCTGTATTTGCTATTGCTGCAATACTCTCAGGCTTCGTTTATTTTTCTTTCGGTGGTATGGTAGTTAATATTGGTTTTATGTTTTACACATATTTACTTCTGTTTAATATTTTTGTCTTCCTTGCACTTGATTTGACTTATCTGTTTAGTGATCCCAACAACATCAGGCTTCTTTTTAATCTTATTCTTATTGTTTTTTCCGGATTGATTTTCATTGTCATGGCGATTTCTGCGGATATGGAACTGACCGTAGGCAACCACTTTCTCATCTGCTGGAGTAATGTGCGAACACTTGATACAGCTTTGAAATTATATGAACAGGATAATAAAGTTCTTCCTGAAAACCTTGATGAACTCAAACCGAAATATCTTGCCAAAATCCCAACCTGTTGGCATGACAGCAAAGGTTTTTCACAAAAAACCATAGACCACTATTATAGCTACTATGGCGTTTCTCTAACTGATTATGCTTATGAAGTATCTCCGGACAGGCATAATTTTACTGTATTCTGTAAAGGTTTTAACCATCCGACGAGGGGATTGCAGAGAGATTATCCTTTGATTTCCTCGTATGAGCATTAGATGAGAAGCTAATACCTCAAAAAATTTCCTCAGGGTATTGATTTTTTCCCATACTTAATGTAATATGTAGAAGACCTTGAGACAGGGTAAAATCTGTCTCCCACTGTGGAGAGGTGGCAGAGTGGTCGAATGCGCGCGACTGGAAATCGCGTTATCGGGGTTAAATCTCGATACGAGGGTTCGAATCCCTCCCTCTCCGCCATTGTGATAATAATAAAAGTTAATATAGTTGACCCGAAAACCCGCTGAAAAGCGGGTTTTGAATTTCGGAAGGGAAGTTTCCGGTCATAGCGAATAGAAGTTTTCAAAATTCGCCTGAATAAATACTATCAGGAAATTCAGAGAATTACTAATTTCTTATACAGGGAAGAAAACCCATGCTGGAAGATTACGAACCAACTGTTGAAATCAGTGCTGAGGGGATGCCGCAGGTGAGAATGTGGCGGGGGAAACCCATACTACGGTTTCAGATAGCCTGTAAACCTGCAGGAGCACAATGCAATCTCGGATGTACATACTGTTACTATCTGAGCAAAAAAGAACTTCTTGATCAGGAACCGGGCAAGATTATGTCCGATGAGGTTCTCGAAGAGTTTATCAGACAGAATATAAATGAGCAGAATTTTAAAAGAGCATCTTTTTTATGGCGGGGCGGGGAACCTACATTATGCGGTATAGATTTCTTTAAAAAAGTTGTTGCTTTTCAGAAGAAACATGCCCCTGATGAAATTAAAACAGAAAATGAGATTCAGACCAACGGTACTTTACTTGATGAAGAATGGTGCAGTTTTCTGAAGGAAAATAATTTCCGCGTGATCCTGAGTATTGACGGACCTTCTTATATTCATGATAAATTCAGAACCGACAGCGGGGGAAACGGCTCTCTGGAAAAAGCTTTAAAAGCTGCGGAATTGTTGAGAAAGTTTGATATCAGGTTTAGTACTTACACATATATAAATCGCTTCTCCGCAGACTATCCTGTGGAGATATACCGCTTTCTCCGGGATGAAGTCGGCTCAGTATTGATGAATTTCATACCGGTTGTTGAACTGAAAGATTATGAAACGAAATCCTCTGCCTGCACCAGCATTGAAGAAATGCCTCCATGGGACAGCAATGCTGCGAGACCGGGTAATGAGGATTCTGTGGTTACCCAGTGGTCTGTGGATCCTGATCAATGGGGAAGTTTTCTTTGCTCGGTTTTTGATGAATGGTATGACAACGATATTGGCAAAGTAAATATTTTTCATTTCGAATCAATCATGTATGCTGCTGAAGGTAAAAAACCACCCATGTGTATTTTTGGTCCTTTGTGTGGAAAATGGATGGCTGTTGAAGCAGATGGAAATGTTTATTCATGCGAACGCTTTGTTTATCCCGATTATTCTATTGGAAATATCATGCAGGCAAAACTGAAGGAAATCCTGTTTTCTAAGGAACAACACAAATTTGCCTATGGAAAACTCAGGGATTTGACATCAGATTGCAGAGATTGCAGATATCTCGACTGGTGTTACGGAGAATGCCTGAAAAACAGATTCATTCAGTCGCCCACAGGAAAACCCGGACACAATTATCTTTGCCGGGGATATAAAAAATTCTTCAGCTACACTGAGGAAAGAGTAAGAACAATCAAAAACAGGCAAAAATCATAGTGATTGTCAGTGCTGTCCAAAGAAAAAATGATTTGAAAAATAGCCATGATTTTTGTTGTGATAGTTTTTCAAACCAAACAAAAGAGATTGTATAAAAAGTATTCTACAATAACGCAAAATCCGGTTTAATATCAGATTCTGCTGCTTTTTGCATAGTCTGAAGCTTTCGTGAAAGCATCGGATTTGGCTGCTTTTCACATAGCTTGAATCTCCCGGGATCAACACAAGTTAAACAACCTCAATAACCACAAACCCGGCAAACAAATGCCGGATCGCAGGCGTCCCCGCCTGCCCCCCGGGTCCCAAAACCCAGCTCCAACCGCCAGTAACCCCAATAACCACAAGCCCGGCAAACAAATGCCGGATCGCAGGCGTCCCCGCCTGTCCCCCGGGTCCCAAAACCCAGCGCCAACCGCCAGTAACCCCAATAACCACAAACCCGGCAAATAAATGCCGGATCGCAGGCGTCCCCGCCTGCTCCCGGGTTTTCAAAAACCAGCTCCAACCGCCAGTAACCCCAATAACCACAAACCCGGCAAACAAATGCCGGATCGCAGGCGTCCCCGCCTGTCCCCCGGGTCCCAAAACCCAGCTCCAACCGCCAGTAACCCCAATGCCCATGAATTAAGGCATGGATTTGTCTGATCACTCACAAGAATTATAACCGCACGCCCAGCTCCCGGAGAAAACTTTTTTGAAAAAAAGTTTCCTCGCGCCCACCCTGCGGGCAGGCACCCGCCTTCCCAAAACTTCTGGAATCAGGGACCGACCCGAGGGGTTAGGACCGACGGGGATTTGGGGACCGTCAGAGGGAACCACGCTTTTATTAAAAAGCGAGGTTGCCCTCCGAACCTCCCTCCTTGAAAAACAAGAGTATTGGGCTGGAAATTGGAGTAGGTTTTACTAATTCAGTGGCATTGCCGCCCTATTCCTGTTGCTGTATCTGATTTGGAGCGTTTATCTGGTTTCTCTGATCGTAGTTTCTGTGGAAATCGGATTTGGGGCGTTCAGGAATGTCGAGTTTGGGGAACAGGTCGATGTGTATGGGTGCTCCTCCTGAAACAAGGCCAGAACCGGTTATGTGGGCTGATTTGATTTCCACTTTTCTGCCGAGGCCCGGATGAACTGCGTAAGATATTTCCGCAGACTGGACTTTTGATAGAAATTCTTTTGCTGATGAAATGCCTTTTTCCGATTTATCGTTCTGTTTGCTGATAGCTTCAAGGGCGTATGAGTCTGAAAGCTTTTTCCAGAGTTTTCTGAAAATACGGGGATCTGAAAATATGTCCGCTGCAAGAACTTTTCCGTTGATCATGACAACTACTCCGTTTGCTTCGGGATAACGGGATGGGATGTCGGTTATTTCATTTATGTAGGCTTTTTTATCTGCAGTCACTTCTTTTGATTCGTAAGATTTTGCAAGGGAGCCTGATTCTTCCTGATTGAATGAAGCATTTGTTTTGGCAACGCTGTTCCACACTTCCGACTGGTCCTGAGTCTGTTTTGCCGCCTGTCTTACCGATATATTGGCATTTTGCCCCCCTGAATAGAACTTGTCTGATTTGTATGTCCATCTGCCATGCTCCACACAGAAGCAATCAACAAGAATTTTTCCGCTTTTTGCGGGAACAAGCACATCATCTTTCAGAACTCTATCCTGTTTGGATCCTCTGAGGATTTCACCTGCCATAATATAAACCGGGTCATCCGACTGGTTTATCACTGCAAGCTGGTTAACGCTTCCTGAAGAACTGACTTCTTTTATAATAAGACTACCTTCGGCCACTGCCTCGTCGAAGGTTGAAATGGTCCCTTTTGCTGATGAATAGGGCGCTTTTACAGGTATTATAGTAAGATTTTTGTGGTTTACTGAAGAATAGAGTTTTGTCTGGGCTATAAAATTCTTTACAGTATCGTCAGAATATTTCTCCTTTGCCTGTGTAACCGATACGAATGTCAGCATCAAAGCTAAAAGGGCTATAACTGCGGTTAGTATCCTGCTTAATTTCCGGTTATTCATAAGTATTACCTCCTGTTTTTTTTCAATTAAAACTGAAGCTCACCGGTTGTCTTTTTTTTATACAACTCATGGAGGGTTTTATTCCCGGAATAAAGAAAATTTTATAAAATTTGTATGACAGGGCGGATTCTGATTTCCGCATGCTATAAAATACGGAGGAATTAATGAAACGGAGAATTTCTGTAACAACAGCTGCAGTTCTGTTTTTTGTAATGCTGGCTGCCGTTGCCGGGTTCTGTCAGGAAAGACAGGCAATCACCCTCAACGGCTCCCCGGGCGTAGCTTCAGCCTCATCGTTCTGTGATGAGTATCAGGATATGAAGTTTACTCCTGACCAGGCTTTTAACGGCGATGCAGAAAAACCCTGGATGGCTGCAGATCCCTTTAACCCCAAAAATCCCGAATTTGTAAAATTCACATTTGCCAAGCCCGTTGGACTGGCAGCACTAAGAGTAGCTCCCGGTTTCGGGCATTCACAGGCGAGATTCTATGATTATCCCCGCCTGAAGAAATTCACCGTTACCCTCGAAATACAGGTCGGAAAAGGTATCAGAACCGAAAAACGGGACTACTACCGCAAACTTGACGGCGCTCCTCAGAAGGATATGGTTCTTTTTATTTCAAACCAGCCTGTTGTAAAATCATTCACAATCACCATTACCGATGTTTACAAGGGAAAAGGCAAGAATAACGCCGTTATAGGAAGCATTGACCCCGTTCTCATTCGTGACGGCAGAATGTACTGCTCATCAGGAACCTTAACTGCTGTTATCGATTTTATAAGATCCGCCGCCCGGTCGGAAAATGCATTTGCCTTCCTGCCCACAAAGCAGCCCATTGAAATAAGCAAGGTTATGCATTCCGGCAACCCTATGGATCCCATTAAACTTACAAAGAAAACCGCAAAGTTAACCAGAGCCGACATCCGGAAAAACTGGGATATGTGGAAAGAAATCTGCAAATGGCTCTATGCTGATTATACCTTCAACTCCTGGGATGCTGTTAATTACTACTGGACTGATAAGAAAACCGGCAGAATGTTCATTGATATGTATGGATCGGATACAGCCGATGTGATGAACGGATTCTATATCGAAATGTCAAAACAGGAAGTAAAGGAAACCATAGCAGCTCAGCCCGCAGAAAAACCGGAAAAATCAAAAGGCAAAAATGATAAGAAAGCTGCAAAAAAAGCTCCTGTAAAAGAAATAACAGTTGTAAAGGCAGTAGTTGAAAAACTCTTTATGACAACGGATATCTACACCCCATAACTAAATGGTATTATGTAATAAACAGTAAGCAGGGCAATGCCAATGAATTTTGCTAATTCAGTGGCATTGCCGGCAACCCCCACAACCACAAGCATGGCAAACAAATGCCGGATCGCAGGCATCCCCCGCCTGTCCCCCCGATCCTAAAACCCACCGCCAACCGCCAGCAACCCCCACAACTACAAGCAAAGCAAAAATCATACGACGGCTCGCAGCCACGACATTTGTCCGCAGATCCCAATGCCCATTAATTAAGTTATGGATTAGCCTGGTCGCTCACGAGAATGATATCCGTTTGCCCAGCTCTCAGAGAAAACTTTTGAATAAAGTTTCCTCCGAACCTCCTTCCTTGAAAAACAGGAGTATTCAGGCTGGGAATTGGAGTAAATTTTGCTAATTCAATGGCGTTGATTCCCCTCTGAATCAGATCCTTTGTTTTTCTACAGATTTGATTTTCTGACATAAAAAACTTCGAAAACGGTTTTTACGCAATCTCCGAAGGCTGCGAAATAGTTTCTTTATCAATCTCTTTAACCACACTCTTACGAAGAATAATATTTTCATGCCTGCGTCTTTACATCTTAGTGGCTATTTGATTATTATAAGTTTTGAGGTATAAAAACATAATGGCGGAATCAATGCGAAAAGCGGTAATTATCGGAGCAACATCAGGGATAGGGAAGGCTCTGGCTGAAATTCTTCTTGAAAAAGGTTATATGGTTGGTCTGACAGGCAGAAGAACCGAACTTGCAGAAGATTTGAAGAACAAATACCCCGGTAGGGCTTTTGTGTCCTTTATGGATGTGAAAAATACAGCAGAATCACCGGTTCAGTTGAAAAAACTGATTGATGAAATAGGTGGTATGGATCTTTTTGTTTACAGCTCAGGTGTGGGAAATATCAATCCGGATCTGTCTTTTGAACTGGAACAGGAAGCTGTGGAAATAAATGTTACCGGTTTTATAAATCTGACAACAGCAGCGGCTGAGTATTTCAGAAAACAGGGGAGCGGCCATATTGTGGGGATTTCTTCGGTGGCATCCCTGCGGGGAAGCGCTGAGGGACCTGCATACAATGCAACAAAGGCATTTATGTCCAACTGGCTGGAAGGTGTGCGGATTAAATTTTTTAAAGCGGGATTGCCTGTAACTGTAACCGAAATCCTGCCGGGCCTTACGGATACTGCTATGGCTAAGGGAGAAGGACTTTTCTGGGTGGAGCCTGTTGAAAAAGTTGCCGGTGAGATTTATCAGGCAATAATAAAAAGAAAGCATCGCGCCACAGTTACAAAACGCTGGGCTTTAATAGCTTTCCTTATTAAGTGGATGCCTGACTGGATTTACCGCAAACTCTGATTAGGGTGAGTTGGGGTGGCAGACTGAGCAGGGGCGGTATCCGTAGTTCTGAGCGGCAACGGGCGAGTCAAACATAACAGCTTTGCTGGTTTTGGGAGCAAGTTTACATGTAGGCATGTGATAGACTTTTGAAGTGGAGTCGCCGTAGAAATTGGCATACTGCGCCATAGGCACGCCTGCGCCTGTTGCTGTATCTTTGCAGCCGCCGATAAATGTTGTGGCGGTTATTCCTGCCAGTACGCCAAGGCCCAGCTTCAGAAAATCTTTTCTTGACATTTTCTCGTCTTTTATATTAAACAGATGGTCTTTCAAAAAAGCCCCCTCCTTAAGTTTCTTTGGTGTTTATTGCTTCTATGTTTATCAGGCTTTTCCCTTTTTTCAGAATACAACAATGTTTTGAATTACTTTTGCGGAAAGACTCAGGAATGGGAGGAAAAGCCCGAATGCGATTATACCGGTGATAAATCCCGCTACAAGAACCAGAGTGATTTCCGTAAATTTTGCCAGCTTTTCAGCCTGTATATTCAATTCATCAGAATAACAGCTTCTGATTAAATCCATGGATTCCGGCAGAGCACCGGCATTTTCGCCCTGTGAAGCAAGCCATAGGAAAGAGTGGGAAAAAATCCCCGCTTCCCTTAGTTTGTCTGTAATACCCTGTGTCTGAATTTTTGACGCTTCCAGAAGTCTTTCCCTGAAGATTTGGTTTGTGCAGACTTCAGACATCATAGCGATCACTCTATCCGACGGCATTTCCCTGGTTGTCATAAATGCGCCGGTTCCTGCAATAAGTATGTAGTCGAAATACTGTCTAAGTCTTCCGAGAACAGGAATTCTGAAAATTATTGCTTCCACCTGAGTTCTGTATCTTTCACGGTTGAGCATATACCATCCCACCGTTCCGGCAGCAGCAAGCAGAAGAACGGTAAGTATTGTACCGGCTTTTCCTGCTATGAATGCAAAAACAATCATTATATCAGGCATGTCAATGTGCAGGGTTTCGTAGATGTCGGTATAGGAAGGGACGATGAAATCAGAAACAAACAGAGCGCCTGTAATCAGCAGAATCAGCACGATTACCGGATAAGCAAGTGAATTTCTCACCTGCATGCTCTTTTCCGACAAAGCCTGCTGAAGTTTTGACAATTGAGCGAGGGTCTGGGGCAGGGTGTCGGTCTTTTCACCGATTGCGATCATTTTTACATAATAACCTGGAAAAAAGTCTTTTCTCTTCTCAAGTGCTTCAGAAAGTGACGCCCCTTTTGAGAGATCGGATTTTACAAGCTCAAGACAATATCTGAAAGGATAAGGTTCTGCGGAAAACTCCTGCATCAGCTCCCGGAAAGCTTCGTTAAGGGGCATACCTGCATTCAGATAACCTGACAGTTTTGCGGAAAAGGCAAAAAGATACCTGCCCGACAGCTTTCTGCCGCAGCACAGATAATAGATAACGGCAAAAACTGCCGCAGACAGAAGTAGTGTTGATATTATGGAACCTGTCTGCATCCTTTTCCTTTCTGCTTTTAAATCACTGATGGTTCAGGAACCGGTTTGTTCCCGTTCTCATCATTGTTTTGATCTTTATTCTGATCATCCTGGGGAATCATTTCCTCTTCAGGTTTTGTTTCCTCTTCAGGAGCCACAGTTCCCGGAATGATAGGCGCTTCCGGGAAGTATTCCGAAATAACTTCCTGATTTTCAACCCTTGAATGCCCCATCATCCCGACGCTTTTAATCCTGTAAAAATGCCCTGAATACGACCACAGGGTTATTTCAAAACACCCTCCCGGATTGGCAAGATCCGGTGATGTAAATGTTTCTCTGAGGCAAACCCTGTCATTCTCTTTTATAAGATCGCCGGAAAGTTTTCCTGATTCTGCAGAAATGCCGCCCGACTTCCATTTTCCACTTTTTATCATCATTCTGGCATAATCCATGCCCGCTTTGGAAAGACTTTGGGCAACATGCCCGTTTTTCACTGTCTGAATCCTTTCTCTGGCATTCTTTGCCATGATTCCGAAAACAATTTCAAAACCGAAAAGAAACAGAGCAAATCCAAGGGCAAAAATCAGTATGCCTTTTATGTTTTTCATGCCGGTTGGCATTTTCCTCATTTTTTGCCTCCCGTCTCAATGTTTTCGATGATCCTTATCGGTTTTTCCTTTGCTTTTCCATATCCTTTGTAAGGAACCGACAGACAGACTGTTAATCCGTCTTTTTCCTTTGCCCATATAAGATCATCAAAAATCTGCTTCGACAGGATTTTGTCTCCTGAAGCTAATTTTCTTGTCATCAGGTTTTTATTAAGAAAATATTCGATATTGCCGCCGGACCTGTGTATTGTAAGCAATGAGTTGTCAGATGAAATTGTGAAGCTGGAGGAGCCTGTAAGGTCTTTTTTTATCAGGGTGAAAATCCGATAAGCTTCGTTTCTCGAATCCAGCATTTTGCCGGTGTGGGAAACATAGGAATATATATTGGCAGAAACAAACCAGGCCGCCTGAAGGAATAGAGCAAGCAGAAGCAGCACAATTCCAACTTCAAACAGGGTGTAGCCTTTTTGTTTAGTGAGCCGGTTTTGCATCTTTAACCTCCCTGAAACGCATATTTATTGTTTCGAGGAAGTTATTTCCCGCTCCGTAAACCTCTCTGATTTTAATCAGCTTGATATCAGTGGGGGCAGCTGATTCTGCAAGGGTTTCCGGTGTGAGAAATTTTCCTGTGCACTGGCTTCTTACGGTACCGCCGCATCCTGTAATTCTGACGCATTTACCTGCCAGTGAAGGGTCAAAAATTATGCTTCCGTCCTTTGACAGTCTGTAGAGGTTTTCAGAAACCGCAGTTCCTGTGCCGCCGGAAAGAACTTCGATTTTTACGATTCTTTTAGTTGGATAGTTAACGGCAGCAACCTTAAACGGAGCTTTTGACGGAACCCTGCATAATTCTCCCGTATCCGGTATGTTGAAGGTGTATTTGATTACAACCTGCTTTCCCGTATATGTTCCGGGATGAAAACTAATTACTCCATGCTCGTGGTCAGTTGAATAATCTCCCGGCAGAATTTCATTTTTTTCAGAATCAATCACAGTCAGGCTTCCCTGCACTATATCGCTATGGGAAAGCTGAACTTTGCCTGAAGAGGGGATTTTTACGGTTTCCGGGGGAAGCGAATCTGTTCCTGCAGCTCCAATAACAGCACTGTTTTGCTTCAGAAGCCTGAGTGCATTGTGATATTCAGCTTCGTGAGAAACCCATATCATATCTGAGCCTGCGGAAAATGCGCACACAACAATAATGGCAATTATTGACATGCCCACAAGTGTTTCTATAAGTGTAAAACCTGTTTTTCTTTTCTCCATGCCGATCCGACTGATTTCTGTTTGGGTTCGGAATATATATACTACCGGCGGAGGCATTCTTCCTGCAGGAAAGCAGAAGCCTTCGGGTAAAGAATAACCTATGTGTATCCATCTTGTTGTCGATAAACAAAAAATCATAGAATCAGCCCGTCATAAGGACTTTTACAGGCTCAATTTTTCCAGCGTCTGGAAAAACAGCCTCGAAAAGGAGTTTGGCGCATTCTCCGTAATCTCTCCGGAATCCCTTGAAAATGTTGAATCAGAATACTTCGGAAACGGGGAGTTGATTTTTGTTTCATCGTCCTGCAGGGATATTTCATCCTCAGCCATTTCCCGTTTTCTTTCCTTTGCGGAATCCGGAGGGATAGTGGTTGTTGAAACCCCCTCCGCTTTATGGAACATCGGCTTCAGCGATGTGATAATATCAACGCAAATAAGAAACATTAATCAGGAAAAAGGTCTCTATGCTTCAGCTTCTGTCTGTGGCGATTGGAATGAATATCTCCCGGCCGTCCCTGTTGTGTCCCGTCTGTGTCTGCCTGAAAAAAACTCTGACCCCGAAAACATACTCCTCACATTCCGGAATCAGCCTGCAATCATCAAAAAATCATGGGGAAAAGGCGCTGTCATTTTCCTTATGTTCGACTTTTGCATGGCTCTTACCGCTCTGAAACAGGGAATACCATCTCAGGGAAGCTTCCGGGTGAAAAAGAAGCATGGCAGGCTTCCATTTATCACAGAAACCGAAGATCTTGCGATTAATGAAGATATGCTCACTGCTGATGCTCCCTATGCGGACATACTCGAAAAATTTGTTTTTGCAGTTATAGAAGAAGTTAAACCAATACCGAGAATCTGGTATTTTCCCTTTGGATACGACGGCGCATTTCTTATGTCCCACGATGACGAAAAAAGGGGAAAAAAGAAATCCGGATATATGATTGAAGCGGAGAGTGAACTCGGCTGCATATCAACATTTTTTGCCACCTGCCCCCCCGGAGCCGGAAAACGCTGGCAAAATGCAAAACAGGACATCACCGGCAAAGGATTCGAAATAGGCTGGCACTGGAACCGCTTCCCTGACAATTTCCGGGTCATTCCCCCTGAAGAACAGATAAACCATTTCATGGAAATCACCGGCAATCCCCCTGAATCATGCCGGCTTCACTTCCTCAACTGGGGAAGCGATTATACATACCCTTTCCGAATTATGGAAAAACTCGGGCTTAAACAGGATTCGTCCTATGGTCCCAACAGGGGCAGGGGATATGTATTCGGCACAGGTATGCCTTTTCATCCTATTACTGAAGAAGGTGGACTGTTCAATATCCTTGAAATTCCATTTCAGACACAGGAAAACTGGGGAGGAGCAGACGGGGATTATTCCCTGAATCTTCTTCGCAACAGTGGTGAAAAATTTCATTGTGTAATTACAGCTCTTTTTCACCCCCATAAAATTGCTGCAGGAACAGGCAGAGAACTCTGGCTTGGTTTTTTTAGAAACGCCGGACTTTACAACCACTGGATAACCACCTTCGACAAACTCGGTGATTTTTACAGACGAAGACAGAAACTCCGGTTCAGGGAAATAAAACAGATAAATGATAGTCTGAATTGCATTTTTGAATGGGATAATGATGGCGTTGACGCTGAACCTGCTTATGGAATCAGGGTCTATACGGGGAAAAACAGCCTTATTTCCGGAAATGGAATCAGAATGGAAAAATCAGGCAATAATGGCGGAATTTTAAACAATTTAAGCTCAGAATCCGGAAAACTTATGGATTTGGGTCGGGAATATACGATAATTAAAATTTCCGGTTAAATTTGTCAAAGATATTTTTCCGTTGGAGGATTTTTCCATACATAAACGAAATCAGGTGAAAAAGCATTATTTGTTGCAGGAAGTGAACCATTGAGAAACTTCATATACATAGCAGCCGCCATACTACTTGCTTTCCTCAGCGGATGCGTACCGATGGAATAAGCCTGATATAAAAGAAAATATATCCGGGTACATCTTTGCTTACTGTTGACTGTTACTGCGACTGTGATTGTAAAGGCAAGTCTTGTCTTTGTTGGTGCAAGCATTATTTAGTTCATAACCTGATTTTGTTGTTCCCGGATTTCAGCTGTAACAAGGAAAGTTACGAGACCCTCACAAGTTCAATTTTGCGTAGCATTCCCTCCTGACAGCACTTCCGGAAAACAAAAACAGGCTACAGGAATCAGGGGAAACCCAAAAACTGTGACAGGAGAGATTGGTAGTCTCTCCTGTTTTATATAAATACTCTTGCCTGCGAAGTGAAATACAGGTTTTTACATAGAGAGATTAGTAATCTCTCCTGTTTTGGATAAATACTCTTGCCTGCGAAGTGGAATACAAATTTTTACATAGGGAGATTAGTAGTATCTCCTGTTTTGGATAAATACTCTTGCCTGCGAAGTGAAATACAGGTTTTTACATAGGGAGATTAGTAGTCTCTCCTGTTTTATATAAATACCTCTCCGCCTGCCAAAACTCCAAAACCCCCCGCCAACCGCCAGCAAACCCAATAACCACAAGCTTCGCCAGCGATAGTAGGAGGGGTTTGCAACCCCGACGCGGACCCGCAGGTCCGCCCCCAATGCAAACAAAAATCCCAAAATCCACCGAAAGCGCAGCAACAAAACTCCAACAAATGCCGGATCGCAGGCGTCCCGCCTGTCCCCCGGATCCCCAAACCCCCCGCCAACCGCCAGAAAACCCAACAACCACAAGCTTCGCCAGCGATAGTAGGGGTTTGCAACCCCGACGCGGACCCGCAGGTCCGCCCCCAACGCAAACAAAAATCCCAAAATCCACCGAAAGCGCAGCAACAAAACTCCAACAAATGCCGGATCGCAGGCGTCCCGCCTGTCCCCCGGGTCTCAAAACCTCCCGCCAACCGCCAGCAATCCCAACAACCACAAGCTTCGTAAGGGTCCGCCTTCACTACAAACCTGCTCCACCAGCCAAACCTCAAAAATAGAAGCATAATACCTACTGTAGCGGCGATCTCAATGCCCTGAAATTAATGCATGAATTCGTCTGATCGCTCACGAGAATTATATCTGTTTGCCCATTTCCCGGAGAAAACTTTTCGAAAAAAGTTTCCCCGCGCCCACCCTGCGGGCGCCCACCCGCCTTCCCAAAACTTTTGAATTGGGGGACCGACAAGGGACTGTCTGGATTTGGGACCCTCAGAGAGAACCAGCTTTTTTGGAAAAGCGAGGTTTCCTCCGAACTTCCTTCCTTGAAAAACAAGAGTATTGGGTTTACGAACTGGAGTAAATTGTAATAATTCATTTTTCCTGTTAATTCATTGCCACTACGGTTTAATCCTGAGAGATTCCGTAAAACTGTTCTTCCATCCAGCAAAAATTGTTGTGCCGTCGTATGTGGAAATTTTACCAATATGGTATTAATATATAATCAGGGGGGGGATAGGCAATGAATAATTTAAATTTCACAATGAAGCGATGTTTAAGGAAAAAGCTTTTGTTGATTACATTTTTTGTTTTATCCTGCAGAATTGTTTTTTGTCAGAGTATAGCTGGAAATGAAAAAAACTTCTCCGATGAACTGTGTTGGTATGATCGTTTTCTTTACAAAAAAGTTTATTATTATAAAAACCGATTCAATTTGCCGACAGAGTATGGATATTTTTTCATTAACAGAAATTCCGGATTTACAGGTAAATACACTTACTTTAAAGACGGCAGGAAGTTG
>JAJTBE010000126.1 GCA_021287065.1 Bacillota bacterium | reverse complement strand
TGCTGCGCCTCTTGAGAGAACTGTATCTCTGTCGGCGATGTAGTCTTTAACTTCGCCTACGGTGTAGAGGTTGACAGTCTGGAAAGTTCCTGAAGCTTCATCCCAAACGAATTCCTGACGGACTGCCTGGGTGCCGAGGTTGACATTTTCGATGGTCCGGGTTGCCTTGTTTGTTGATGTGGAGCCTGCCGCTGCAAACACTGCTGAAGCGGTGAATGACAGAACGAGAGCCGCCACAAGAGCAAATAACATAACTTTTTTCATGATTTCTCCTCCTTTTTAAGGTTTCTAATTTTTTACATGAATATCATAGCATAAAAAGTGGAAACATTTTGTTAACAACTTGTTAACAAAAATTTAATATTTCTTAATATCTTTGTCAGGAAGCGTTTTTCCGCAGGAGTTGCAAAACTTTGCATCATTTCTTACTTTATTTCCACAATGAATGCAAAACTTCTGACCGGAAGATCTGGTTTTCTGATAGTCAAAATCTTCATTATAAGATTCAACTGTATGATCAGAATGGCTCAAAAGCTTTTTCACTTCCTGCTTATCTATCTCTCTGGCGGCATTGCATTTCTGACATATAATAAGAAATTTTTTCTTATAGGGAAGAATAGCTTTATCCATAGCTGTAACATAATGACCGACTTCCGCAATGTGTTGGGAAGTCTGTGCTCTGCAGTTTTCACAGCGCTGGATTCTCATTCCCAGTATTTTCTTTTTGATTTCGCCTGCGTCAAAAATAAACATGAAGTTTATATTCTATGTAAAGCTGCCAATTTCCCCCTATATTATCAAGTTTACTGGACAATTAAATTAAAAGTGGGTATAATCGGGCAATACCAAAAAGTAAAACCGGTAGGAATTAGCAAATTAATCTTCGAATAGAAGCAACGAAAATGACCGCTGGGTCTTTAACAGGAGGAAGAATGAGTTCGGGCAGCGGACCGAGCGTTCTGTTTTTATCAGCAAATGCCGGAACAGGCCACACAATGGCTGCGGAAGCGGTTAAACAATCGCTTCAGGAGCTTGATCCTTCTATTTCCTGTGAAATTGTAAACTCATACAAATACCTCAACCTCATCCTTGAAAAGCTTATGCAGGATGGCTACCTCCATCTTGTACGCCTTCTTCCGAAAGTTTATGGATATCTTTACGACAGAAAAAATAAAAAGCGCTCCATCCGGGGCATAAAAGACTGGTTAAACAAAGTAAGCGCCGGTAATTTCAAGAAAATGATAGAAGAAAAGCAGCCTGATGTTATTGTCTGCACCCATGCATTTCCCTGCGGCGTTCTTTCGTATATAAGGCAGCACTTCGGACTCGACCATAAGATTATGGGAGTGGTAACGGATTTTGTAATAAGCCCCTTCTGGATATATCCTGAAACTGATATGTATATGGTTGCCGCCTCAGATCTGAAGAAAGACCTTATTGCCCGCGGAGTTCAGAGCAGCAAGGTTGTAGCTTCGGGTATCCCCATCAATCCGAAATTCTATGAGGAAATCAGCAAAACCGATCTTAGAAACAAACTTGACCTTTCAAGCGACCTTCCGCTGGTTCTTGTTATGGGCGGGGGCCTCGGTATGAGTCCGGTTACGGGGATAATCAGAACACTGAAAAAAATTACGGTTCCGTATCAGGCTGTTGTTATTACAGGCACAAATGAAAAAATGAAGAGAAAGCTTGACGACACGCTTAGCAAACTGCCCAATGTAAGAGGAAGAGTAAAAATTCTGGGATTTGTCGATAATATTTACGAATACATGAAAGCTGCGGATTTGCTTGTAACAAAACCCGGCGGAATGACGGCGGCAGAAGCGATATCCATCGGACTGCCTATGATTATTACATCACCGATTCCCGGGCAGGAAATCAGAAACGCAAAATATCTTGTGGAAAAAGGCATAAGCATCTGTATTAATGATGAAAAAGAGCTGCCGGCAGCTATAGAGGAATTTCTGAAAAGTAAAAGCCAGCAGAAAAAGATGAGCAAAAAAGCTAACGCCATTGCATCCCCTAATGCCGCAGGGGAAGTTGCACGACAGATATATAAGATGATAAATCAAAAACAACCGGAGGGGTAATGAAAAGAAATTCGATTATTTCCGCTATTCTCTTTACTTTTACTATAATGCTGATGTTTGTTTCAGCAGCCCGGGCAGAAGAGAGAATAGGAGTAGTTACAAACTTCTATCCTGAAATAAAACCTTTTCTGAAAAGGCTGGAAGGTCATCCGGTTCAGGTTAAAAAAGCTGCAGGCATCGAATTTTTCGAGACAAGCATAGACGGTAAAACCATTGTGGTATTTATGGGCGGATCCGATGAAGCTGCCGCTTCTTCAGCCTTGCAGAAAGCTATAGATGAATTTAAGCTCACAAGAATCATAGTAAGCGGCGTTGCAGGCGGAGTTTCGGACCGGGTTCATATAGGCGATGTGGTTATTCCGGCTCAGTGGGCAAATCATACATTCGGTTATCTTGCCAACAAAAAACACACCTATGCTTCGTTTTTCAAACCAATGGAAGATTTTTCAGAGCCTTTCGGATTTATGTATCATGATGCAAAAGAAATCAATATGGAAGTAAAAGCCGGTGATGCAGTTGGAAGAATGGTATGGTTCCCCACAGACAGGGGAATGCTCGATCTTTCGGCAAAACTCGGCAAGCTTCCTAATCTGAAAAACCTTGCAGGGAATCAGACAGAATTTGTTATTGGCGGCAACGGAGCTTCAGGCACATGGTTTGTTGACAACTGGGAATACAGACAGCATCTTATGAAGTATTTCAATGCGGATATAGTGGACGTTGAATCTCAGGCTCTGTGTCAGGTTGCCCTTATGAACAACAAGCCTATTATCGTAATAAGAGCAGTCTCGGATTTTGCCGGAAACCCGGAAGACAAGCACAATACAGTGAGAGATAATTTATTCGGAGCTGCTTTTAATTCATCGGAAGCAGTTTGGGAATTCATAAAGCTTATTAAGTAGAAGTTTTTATTCAGAGTTCCGGAAGTTGTATACAAAGATAGTGTAAAAAGCTATTTCACAGGGTCACTTTTCAGGATATCGAACAAAATCCGGTAAGATTAATAGCTTCAGTTCAGGAGTAGATTCTATAAACGGGAAACCATTAAAAATGGTTTGGGCTTGTGGTTATGGGATTCTGCCTTCTCCCCCCGATTAAAATCGGGGGTTGGTTCCAGAGGCGTCAGGTTTGGCGAAAGATTACCAAATTCGATGGTTAATAGGTTTAGATCTATGGCAAGAGTTATTTTTACACAATCTCTACAACCTTCTTATATCTGCCTTAGGAAAATAGTGTTTCAGTATTTTTCTATAATTCCAGCGGAGTCTGCCAAGTTCGATTGCGCCTGTCTGACACATACCCATTCCATGTCCCAGGCCCTTTCCTTCAAAAACATAGCTATTGTTTTTCTTTATTACAATAAATGAAGCGGATTCAACTTCACCCCATCCGAGGTGGGAGCCAAGCATCTGCCAGAAATCGTAGCCGCTCATTTCCCTATATCCTTCAGTCCCCTCAATACGAATTTTTATTATACGCCCTCCCCTGTCTTTTCCGGTAATTCTCAGATTTTTCAGTGCGCCTGTTGTCATCGTGATTTTTTCTTTATTTAATATCCCTGCAATCCGGGATTCGGGTATGGTAGTTTTCCATCTGTAATGAACTGAATTTTTGCATAAATCAGATGAGTGATGAGGGATTCTGTCCATTACCGATGTAATACCGGGGGAAAACTGGCCAAGAACATCCTCTTCGTTTGATGTAAAGCCTCCGCAGTTGCTGTGGTAAAAGGATTCGACAACTCTGCCTTCTGCAAAAAGAACTTCCCTGCTTGTTTTTACAGCTGCTGCGTATGCAGGTTCGTTTCCCGCATATCCCCTGAAATACTGGCAATGGGTGGAATCGCAGAAATCGAATCCTTCGTTTTTGTGTCTTCCCAAGTTGGCGAGGCTGAAAGATCTTGAAACCACAGCCTGTGCAGCCAGAACTTCTCCGCTGCCCCCGGGAATTTCACCTGATACAACCCCTGCGATATAATCCTCAAACTTCACTTTATTGATGAGGAGAAGCTGCTCTCCGGTGTTTCTGACGATAAGTATTCCTGCTGTGTTTTTTATTGTTCCGCTGTTTACCGTTAGTGATGCTGGCGCTTTGAACTTAATAATAACGAGAGAATCGATCTCAAAAACACCGGAATGGGATTTAAGCAATAGCTTTGTCCGGTTTCCGGGAGCCTGCCGGATATCCAAATCTGATGCTGATTGCTCTTTGTTTTTTACTGTAAACTGAAATTTTTCACCTGATTTTATATGAAGCTCAGTTACTTTTTTTACGGAAAAAATACGGACAGAAGCTGAATCGGGGTATTTTTCAATTATCGCAAAACATGAGCTGCAAAGCAGACTATTTTCAGCATTATTGAAGGAAGGAATAAAATCTGTAAAAATTAGTAATAAACAAATGAGCAAAAAAGCATGACAGGTGTTTACAACAAATGATGGTATGTGTATAATTGACCGCATATGAACTTTTTTGCCGGAATGTCTTAAAATTCCTGCAGAAACGGTTTAACCGCAAAATGGGATATGTTATAATTAATTTGTAAAACACCTAAAGCCGGAATTAAATTGTTAACCGATGTTAACAGGGAAAAATGAAAGATTCTGGCGGAAAGGCAGGAGATTTGAACAACGGATTTAAGTTGTCAGATAATCCAGGAGGTGAAAAATGAAAAACTGGATAATTGGCATTATCATTACTGCTGCCGTGCTGGTTGTAGGACTGGCATGGGGACTCTACACAATGAACATCGACTGGCTTCAGGCTATTATGCTTGTGTTTACCTATTACGGTATGCTGCTTATTTTTGTTGCAGCAGTGGTAAAACCGAGGAAATTCAAGGTTGATCCCAATTACACACCGTTTGTGAGCATTATCATACCGGCGCGAAATGAAGAGTTTGTTATAGAAAACACGGTTCGCTCACTGCTGAACCTGAACTATAGGAAAGATGGCAAGGCAAACTTTGAGATACTTGTCATGGATGACAACTCATCAGACCGCACCTATGAAATTTCACTCAACCTCGAAAAGGAATTTCCGGATACAGTAAGAGCCATTCACCGTACACCCGAAAGAGCGGGCAAAGGTAAATCCCTGGTTCTTAACGAGGGAATGGAGCTGTCGAGGGGTGAAGTTATCGCCGTATTTGACGCCGATACAAATGTATGCCCCGATTTTCTCAACAACTCAATACACCTGCTTGCAGATCCCAAAGTAGGGGGCTTGCAGGGTAGAGTGAGACTTTACAACAAAGACACAAACATGCTGACTTCACTTCAGGAAGACGAATTTGCCGTAATCAGCCATCTTTACCAGCTTGGTAAGGAACTTATTGACGGAGTTACAGCTCTGGGCGGAAACGGGCAGCTCGTTAAAAAATCCGCAGTTATGGAAGTGGACGGCTGGAACTGGCTTTCACCCACCGAGGACCTCGATCTTACATTCAGACTGATCCTCAAAGACTGGCACATCAGATATGCACCCGATGCAGTTCTCTGGCAGGAAGGCGTCGAAAGAGTCTATCCCTTTATGCGTCAGAGAATACGCTGGGCGGAAGGCTTCCTGAAATGCATATTCGACTATACAATCCCGCTTATTTTCAGCAAAGCCAGCTTTATGAAAAAACTGGACGGCGTTATGACAATGGTAAGAGTTCTTATCCCCCTTTACATGTGGATAGGCTACATCCTCGTCGGACTTACCATAGTTAAAGGTCTGGAAATAACAACCGGTGTATCCCCCCTTCTTATGGCAGTTTCATCCTGGGGCTTCATCGGAGCTATGACAGTGGGAATGGCAAGAACAATCCACCCCAATATTTTTGTCGCTATCTTCAGAGTTATATGTTACTCCGTTTACAGCATGTGCTGGATCATTGCAGTACCCGCAGGCTTTATCAACTGTATCAGAAACATCAATGATATTAGCTGGGATAAAACAAGCCACCTGGGAGATTCTGAAAAGACAGTTTCAAAAAGGGAAGAGATTCAGGAAAAGCTCACAACCCAGAAAGCTACAAAATAGCAAATTCAGGAATTATCAAAAGGAGCGGAAACGCTCCTTTTTTATTTTTCATCACAGAAGGTTAAAAATACCCGGATTTGAATACTAAATGAAAAGAAATTTATAAGGAGAATCGGAATGAAGAAATTTTTTAATGCTCTGTTAATCACTTTAATGTTATTTGCGGTTCAGCCTTTTACTTTAATGGCGCAGGAATCGAAAGAAACGAAACTGATTCCCCGGGAGGTTCTTTTCGGGAATCCGGTTAAAGCAGGTCCGCAGTTGTCCCCTGATGGCAAGATGCTGGCATATCTGGCGCCATATAACAAAGTTCTGAATGTGTGGGTTAAAACCTGCGGCGGAAATGACGACAAACCTGTCACAAAAGATGAAAAGAGAAGTGTTTACAGATATTTCTGGGCTTATGACAACAAGCATATTTTATACCTTCAGGACTCCGGGGGAAATGAAAACTGGTGTCTTTACGGTATAGACATAAATACAGGTAAAACCAGAAACTACACCCCTTTTGAAAACACAACGGCTCAAATAATTGCAACCAACAAAAAATTTCCGGACGAAATACTTATAGGTCTTAATAAGAATAATCCCAAAATACATGATGTTTACAGACTCAATCTGATTACCGGCGAAATGAAAGAGGAAGTTAAAAATCCGGGTAATGTTTCATCATGGCTTGCCGACAGCAATATGCAGATCAAAGCTTATACAATACCCACCGCAGATGCAGGTTCTGAGCTTTATTTCAGAGACAATGTGAATTCACCCTGGAGAAAGCTTGTCGCCTGGAATCCCCTGGATGATTCGGTGAGTGGTCCTTTGTTTATGTCAAAAGACTGCAGGTATTTTTATCTGAAGGACAGCAGAAACTCAAACACTGCAAAGCTCGTCAGGCTTGATACAAAAACCGGTAAAACCATAACTGAAGCTTCTGATCCCATTTATGACATAAGCGGCGTTATGACAAACCCTGATACGCTGAAAATTGAGGAAATTTTATTTCAGAAGGAAAAAATCGAACATCTTATTATGGATAAATCGATTATTCCCGATATCAACGCAATAAAGAAGCTTGATTCAGGTGATTATTTCATAGCAGGAAGAGATCAAGCTGATAAAATATGGCTGGTTGGTTTCAGAAGAGATAACGGACCGGTTACTTATTATCAGTATGTCAGAAAAACAAAAAAGGCAGTAAAACTTTTTGATACAAAACCTGAACTCCGGGATTACCCCCTTGTTCCTATGGAGCCAATATCATTCAAGTCGAGAGACGGCCTGACTATATACGGGTATATCACTTTCCCCCCCAATACGGAAAGAAAGAACCTTCCTATGGTTCTCAATGTCCACGGCGGTCCCTGGGGCAGGGATGTTTGGGGATACAATCCGGAAGCCCAGTGGATAGCTAACCGGGGCTATATATGCCTTCAGGTGAATTTCAGAGGGTCCACAGGTTATGGAAAAAAGTTTACTGATGCGGGAAATCGCGAATGGGCGGGAAAAATGCATAACGATCTTCTCGACGCAGTAAACTGGGCTGTGGAAAAAGGATATGCGGATCCCAAAAAAGTTGCTATATTCGGCCACTCATACGGTGGTTATGCCGCTCTTGTGGGAGCCACATTCACCCCTGATGTGTTCTGCTGTGCTGTTTCATCATGCGGGCCTGTGAATCTTGTAACCCTGCTGAAGACCATTCCCCCATACTGGACAAGCATGCTGGCTGATTTTCACAGAAGAGTCGGCAACCCGGACACTGAGGCTGATTATCTTTATTCAATCTCCCCCATCAGCAAAGTGGATCAGATAAAAATCCCCATGCTGATTTCCCAGGGAGCAAATGATCCCCGTGTAAAGAAGGCTGAGGCTGAACAGATAATTGAAGCAATGAAAAAGAAAGGAATCAGATACGAATACCTTCTTTTCCCTGATGAGGGCCACGGTTATGCCAGACCGGAGAACCGGCTCAGATTTTATTCTGCAGTTGAAAAGTTCTTTGCTCAGTATCTTGGCGGAAGATGTGAAAATTAGAGGAAAAAAAGGGGATTCACAAGAATATTGGAAACCTTTTTAACAACAATTCAGGGCAGGAGTCTCTGCATAAACAGATCCATCAGGATCTGAAATCTACGCAGTCATTAATTATTTATGCCATTATACAACTACAAAGCATACGGAGCTGACGGAAAAATCCAGAAGGGGTTAATCGATGCGCCTTCCCGCAACTCCGCATTCGGAAAACTGAAAAGACAGGGAGTTTATCCCATAGATCTGGAGGAAGAAGCTGCCTCGAACAGACAGGGCAGAGTTTCCTCAACGGATCTCATCTTTGCGCTGGAGCAGCTTTCAACTCTGCTGAAAGCGAATGTGCCGCTGCCTGAAGCGCTGACATCTCTTTTTGAACAGCTTGAAAACAGGGAGCTGAAAAAAGCTTTCGCAAGAGTCAAAGTTCATCTTGAGGAAGGAAGCAGCTTTGCAAATTCACTGGCTATGGAAAGAATCTTCCCTACTGTTCTTGTAAAAATGGTAGAGGCAGGGGAATCGGTGGGTTCTGTTGACCTTATTCTGGAAAGGTTTGCCGACTTTATGGACAAACAGAACCAGTTTAAGGAAAAAGTAACTTCTTCCATGGTTTATCCCGTATTGATTATGTGCGCCAGTTTCGGACTGATTTTCTTTATTCTTACATATATCGGACCGACTCTTGTTGATGTATTCAAATCATTTGGCAGGGAGCTGCCAATGCCCACACAGATTCTTCTGACAGTAGGAACTTTTCTGAAAAAGAATACCATCCTGATTGCCCTTCTTATAGCAGGAGCAATATACTGCTGGGTGAAAGTTCTGCCGAGGCATCTGAAAGATACTATTATGATGAAACTCCCACTTTTTGGGAATATCAATACAAATGTGCAGGTGAGCCGCTGGGCAAGAACACTTTCAATGCTCCACGGCGGAGGAGTTACTCTTGTAAAGGCTCTGGCTTCTTCGAGGGAAGTAGTTGACAATTCGATTCTTGAGAGTGAACTAAAAAAAGCTGAAGAGTATATCCATAAAGGAGATACCCTTGGCAACGCTCTTTCGAGAATTCCCATTATGCCCCATCTTGTAGTTCAGATGGCAAAAACAGGAGAAAAAAGCGGAGAACTCGAAAGATTATTAAATACTGCAGCCCTGTTTTATGAAAAGGAAGTTGATAAGAAATTATCTATGTTCTTCAAACTTCTTGAACCTGCAATTATTATGTTTCTGGGCGTAGTAGTAGGATTTGTGGTAGTTTCCGCACTTTTACCCATCCTCGAGATCAATAAATTAATAAGATAGATAAGGAGGAAGCTATGTCAGGGAAAAAACTCGCAATAGTGGCAATTCTTTTTATTTTTTCAGCTTTGCTGTGCTCCTGTTCAGGAGGGAAGAAACATCTTGAAAAGGCTCAGCAGCTCGAAAATCAGGGGCTGCGCACCGATGCAAATCAGGAATACCTCAGAGCGTTGAAAGCAACCTCGGATAAAAAGAAACGCGGTGAAATTCAGAACAGAATAGCAGAAAACTATCTCGCTTCTGCTCAATATCCTCTGGCAATCGATTATTTCAGACAGTCAATTGATACTTTCAACTCAATAAAGCTGAAAGCACCTTATCAGAGACTTTGTGACGCTTACATTATCAGCGGGGATCCGAAATCAGCAAATGCAATTTTAAGCGAACTTGAACGTGAAAATCCCGCCGATGGAGTTCAGATTAAAGCTGAAATAGGTAAGGCACTGGGTTCTTATTACGAAGGCAAAAATAATCCCACAGAAGCTCTCTATTATTATGAACAGTATCTTAAGGCAGCAGAGCAGCTTAAAAATGACGGAATGATCAATAATGCCCAGATGAAAATTGACAATGTGAAAACCAGGAAGTAACAGCCTACAGATATGAAGATAGATGCAGTCATTTTAGCCGGCGGAGGGATAGAAGAATCCCTGAAGGAAATTTCGGGCGCTAAAAGCAAGGGATACATAGAGATAGCCGGAAAGATGATGATTGAACGCGCCATTGATGTGTTGAGAGATTCTTCCGGAATCGGCAGGGTTGTAATTGCTGCGGAACCGGAATATATGCCTCAGTCGGTCAGGGATAAAGCTGATTTTGTTGTTCAGCCCGGTTCTTCGATCCTTGCATCCCTTGAGTCGGGAATCAGGGGACTGAAGGGCGGTTCCGATGTGGTTCTGGTTATCCCCTGCGATCTTCCGTTTCTAACCGTTGAATCAGTAAATGATTTTCTCGATCAGTATCGTAAAAACCCTTCGGATATTGCTTATGCATTTCTTTCAAGAAAAAACTCAGAATCAAAATACCCTGACCTTGAGCATACTTATGTAAAGCTGAAAGACGGGGAATTCTGCGGAACCGGTTTTATCATAATAAAGCCTGAGATGATTGACAAATGTTCGGAATTTATGGGTAAACTTACGAAAAACCGCAAGAATCCCATTGCTTTAGCTTCTATATTCGGTTTGTCCTTTATTCTGAAATTTCTAACCAGAACCCTGACGGTGCGGGATCTGGAGGAAAAAGTTTCGAAGATATCGGGAATGTCGGCAAGGGGTATAGAAACAAGGCATGCAGAAGCTGGATTTAATATTGATAAAGCTTCGCATTATCATGAAGCGTTAAGGGCAGTGAAAGGCGGCAGTTTCTAATCCTGCCTGCTAATCCTGAATGAATATTTCTCCTGTCTTCAGGCAGGTTTCCGCTTTTTCCAGCATTCTCCCCAGATAAATAGCATGACTTATATCCGACACCGCTCTGTCCCTGTTTAACTGATGCTGAATCACAAGTGAGGACTTATTTCTGTATTCGTTGATCTGCATGCCCCTGTAGAAATGCCGGACCACAATTTCACCATCTTCAGTATCTATGCGGAAATTTCCGCAGGGATCGTGGACAACTCCCGATTTCATCAGACCTGCAATACTTTTCACCGTTTCAATCCTTCGTGGATCAATACTGATGGAATGTGAAATTACGGTTATTGGACCCGGTTCTGCTTTTAGTTTTTCACAGACTGTATTCTGAATTTTCATAAGCCCGTAGAAATTTTTAAGCCAGGCGTCAAGGGAGTTGTGGGTTCGGAATGAAGCTGAAAGGGTGAGTTTTCCCTCAAATGTTCTGAAATACAAAGAAACAAGGCATGGATGGCCTGATGTTGATTCGATATCTTTTCCGGTATCCCATAGATTTATGTATGATTTTCGATCTTCCCTGTCTTTTTTCAGATTTTCGATACAGCCTGCAAGAGCATCAACACCGAAATACTCCCCTATCCTGTTGCCGTATGTATATTCAATATCCGCAGGTATGTCCTTATCAAGAAAAGTATTGTAATATTCAGTAAACCTTTCGGGTTCAAATCCAAGTTCTGCCAGCTTTTCACTATCAATAAACTCCGGTTTTTCAACAACAACCCTGACATTCTGAAGCTCGTTTCTGTAGCCTTTTTTCAGTTTTACCTCAACACCGAATCTATAAAGTCTGAATATGAGTTCAATCCAGGCATCAAGAGGTTTTTCAGCTACAATCTGATGCGCACCCGGATTTGACGGAAAGCGTGTGATACTGACAGTGGGAAGCTGTATTTCTGTACGACTAAGACTGGAAATTTTTGGTTTTTCCAAGCTATAAAAAACTCTTTTGAATTCATCCAGTGATTTTTCTGATTTTAAGTCGCCAACACAAAAAACAACAGGTTTTGGGTCGAACATTTCCGGCGTAATCATATTGTCCATTATTCTGCCGGTATTTTTGATTTTAAGCTTTTCATCTCCGAGAAACTCCACTTTTTCCAACCCAAGATTGAAGAAATTGGCAAGTTCCGATGCTGAACCTGATTTATCTGTTCCACAGATAATAAGATACTGAATCTGGGGATTGTAAAGAAGGTTGCGGAGCATTTCAGGTAAGCCGTTGCCATATAAATTGCCGATGACGGCTACAGGTGATGTGGATGGAGATGTATCAATCCCGATTTCTTCAAGTCTGCCTTTTACCCATTTTATAGCAGACCAGAGAGTAACAACGCCGATGTGTCCCATTGGGTTGATAACGCTTAATTTATCCCTGAAATGAAGAGGGATGAAAATCGGAGGGAATTCAGGCATCAGATTAAACCGCCACTTTTTCCCCTGCCACTTTCAGCGCAGCAGGTTTTTTATCGGTTCTCTGCTGAGTAACATTGATGAATGATGTATTAAAGTCACGGAACAGAGTTTTATACTCTTTCACCCTGTAATTTTTCTTTATGTCAGGCACTTCAGTGCAGCGGGTGAGGTTATTCCAGCCCTCATGATTGGGCAGGGCATAATAAGGATAAGCGGGATCGGCATTTTCAACAACAACAACATTAATTGCTGAGCCTGCTTCCCTTGCGAGATATACTCTGTGCATACCATCATTGAGAAGTGGCATTCCACCATCGGCTGCTGATATTTCAACAATCGGCGGAAGAGTGTCAAACACACCGAGTTCGCCGGTTTCACTGTCTTTGAAATAGACTCTGACAAAGCCTTTAAGCTTAAAAATATCAACACCGTATTCCAGCAGGCATTTGCGGGTAAGGGAAATCTCGTTGAGGTCTTTTTCAAGCACATAATACTGAGCAAAGTTAATCTCTGAAGGATCTGCGTTTTCTTTAAGCGAGATATTGGCGTCCCTGTATATGGTGAGTTCAGGCCTGCCTTTGAGGTGCATCTGTCTGAGGTTCTGAAACAATGTTTCTTCGGTAAAGTATTCGAATCTGACGATTTTCAAGAATTACTCCTTATCGGCATGGTTTACCGGGGAGCAGTTCACTTCCATCCAGTAATAAACAACCGATTCAATCTGTTTTCTGTATGCTGAAGTTTCGATGGATTTTGCTATATATGAGTTGGCAAAATTGGAATAAGCGTTTTTAACATCTCCCGGATCTTCTGATGATGTAAGGACTACAACAGGAATCATCTTCAGCAAATCATGGCATTTTATCCGGTGGATAACACTGAATCCGTCTGCTTTTGTCAGTTTGAGATCAATGAGAATCAAATCGGGCAAAACTGAAGATCCGTTAGTGCTGCTGCACTTTCCGTAAAGATACTCAAGTGCTTCCTCACCGGAGCGCGCCCAGTGGAAATTCAAAGGCAAACCCAGCTTTCTAAGCGTCAGCTCAAGAATCTGAGCATGGTCCTCGTTATCCTCGATATATAATAGTGTTTTATCTTTCATCTTCTTTGATCAACGGTATATTTCTATCAACCGTAAAATAAAATGTACTGCCCTGCCCCTTTTCCGATTCAAGCCAGATTTTTCCATTCTGATTCTGGATAATCCGTCTGACAACGGATAGGCCTATGCCGCTTCCTTCGATTCCGGGGATTTCCTCAAGCTTCTCAAAAATACCGAATATCTTTTCGTGGTAAGCTTGCTCTATGCCAATTCCATTATCCCTGACATAAAAAATATACTTATCAGATTTTTCATCAGATTTCCATCCGATTTCCACTTCCTGATTTTCGTTGCCGTAACTGAATTTGAAAGCATTTGTCATCAGGTTTTCAAATACTCTTTTCAGCCTTTTTCTACTGTAAAAAACTTCAGGCATATCTTCGCTAATTGTAATTTTCGCATCCTTTTTCCTGATACCCGGGGAGATTTCTTCCACAATTTCCCTTACGAGTTCACAGATGTTTATCACAGTGCCCGAATCTGAGATATTCCCATCGGTTGCCACCTGAAGAAGATCCTTAATCTGTCCGCTCATTTTATTTGCCGTATAAAGAAGGCGGTCCACAAACTTTTTGCTTCCCGCATCCAGATCAGATTCATTAAGAAAATCAAGATATCCGTGAAAAGTAACAAGGGAGCTTTTCAAATCGTGGGATATGGCGTAAATCAGCGAAGCAAGCTCATCGTTTCTGATTTCCAGCTCGCGGTTTTTCTTCATAATTTCGAGGTTCTGCTCCACCATTTTGATACTTGCACGGGTCAGTTCCTTGAGAAGATTATCTTTTTCTATTTTAATGGTTACATCCTGAAACGCTCTGTCGATAGTGATTATCAATTCCTTCATATTCATGGGTTTTACAAGATATGCGTAGGCATCTCTTTCAAGGGCGTCAATGGCGGTTTCGATACTGGCAAATGCGGTCATTATTATAACCTGAGTCTGGGGAAGAATCTCTTTTATTCTTTTAAGGATGGAAGTGCCGCCCTCGCCGGGAAGTCTTAAATCCTGAATAACAACGGGATAATTGCCTTCCTTTACCTCTCGGATAGCATCATCGGCATTATGAACAACCGTAACTTCATAGTTTTCCAGTTCAAGAATATCCGTAAGATTGTCACAAAATTCGATATCATCTTCAACAACAAGGATTTTTCTGGAAATAGTGGTCATAAAGGGGTACTCCTGACTGGGTAAAATTTAATTAAAGGTTCTGTAAGTAAAGTTTGCAATTCCACAGATCATCCTACTGTCCTGCCTTGATAATTTTACCTGTCTGCCGATTTTGTAAAAGCTTTTTAATATGTATTCAATTCGGAGGAAAACAACCTGCCGGGAGTGAATTTCATCAGTAACGACATATTATCGAGGACAGGCTATGGCTTTTGAAGTATTTATACCCAAGCTCGGCGCAAATATGCAGGAAGGCACCATCGACTGCTGGTATCTGAAAGAAGGAGACCATGCGGAACATGGGGATCCTCTGTTTGATCTGGTTACGGACAAAGCTACCGTGACGGTGGAAGCTGAACAGAGAGGCACTCTTCTGAAGATTATCGTTCCTGCGGGAGAAACTGTGCCTATAGTAACAACGGTAGGAATCATCGGCGCTTCCGGTGAGGATGTTTCGGAACTGCTCAGGGAGATTGAACTCAGAAAAGAACTGAGCGAAAAGGAACCTGAACCAGTTTCTCCGCCCCCCCCCATTCAGCCTGAAAAGCCGGCTTCTGAAGAAAAAGAAGAACAGAAACCTGTTTACAGCGTTTTTCAGTTTCCTGCCTCAGAAATTACTCCCTTCAACAGAATTCAGGCTTCACCGGCAGCAAGAAAACTTGCAAAAGACAACGGAATTGAACTAAGCGACATAAAACCTTCAGCGGATCATGGCATAATAACATCGGAAGATGTGCGTTTATATATCAGGGCGGGATTCGGAAGAAAGAAAGCATTGATTATCGGAGCCGGTGAATACGGTCGGGTTATTCTCGAAGCTATGAGGCTGGAAGGTAAATTTGAACCTGCGGGATTTATTGATGACGGCGCCGCAGCTCAGGGGAAAGAAATTGACGGCGTAAAAGTGCTGGGGGGAACCGGAATCCTCACAGAACTCAAATCCGAAGGAATTGAATATTTTATCGTATCCGTAGGCACTCCAAAGATAAGGGAGCTTCTTTTCAACAAAGGGCTTGATGCCGGATTGACACCATTTTGCGTGATTCACCCCAGAGCCTGTGTTTCGGACTCTGCAATCATTGAACCGGGTTGTGTGGTTGAAGCTTTCACAGTTGTAGCAGTAGGCTGTAAAATAGGAAAAGCTACTTTCATCACCCAGAACTGTTCAGTTAGCCACGACTGTAAGATCGGCGATTTTTCACACCTTGCACCGGGATGCCATCTGGGAGGTTCGGTATTTACAGGCAAAGCTACGCTCATCGGGGTTGGCGCTTCCATTGCCCCCCACATTGAAATAGGAAATCATGTAATCATAACACCGGGGACTTCCATAGATCGTTCCGTTGCGGAAGGCTCCGTTATGGAAGGTGTTCCAGGAAGAATAATCGGCTCAACAAGGAGAGGTAAGCAATGAAAAATCTTATTCCTTTTGGCAAAAGCAAAGAACCGAAGCTGTTTCAGATACTACTTGACGGCAAGTTTATCAATGCAAAACAGCTCAAGGAAATCAAGAAGAAAATCGATGACGGCGAACCTTCCATCGAAGATATTCTCCTGAATTACATCAAACCGGAAATCCTTCTTCAGGCACGGGTGGATGAGTTCGGCAAAAAATTCATACCCATCACCCTAATGCAGAATATCGAAAGATTTGACGAAGAAGCGGTGAAACTGCTGCCTGTTCAGGATGCTCTTAAATACAGAATTGCAGTTCTGCAGCGTAAAGGTCAGGGTATTGCCGTAGCAATGGTCAATCCGCATGATGATTTGGCGGTTCATATCGTTGAAAAAGAGACAGGATGTTCAATTATGGCAAAATATCTCTGTCTTGCCGCTGATCTTGAAAAATTCATCAAAAAAGTATATGGAAAAACTGCTATTGAATCGGTGGAACCAAACCTTATCCCGCAGACTCCCGATGACGATAGTGCTTCGACACCTAATGTTATATTTCCCGGAAACGAAGCTGACGGACTTGTGGGAATCCGCCATATAGTCGATGCAATTATTCAGAAAGCTATCGACAAGGGCGCAAGCGATATTCATATTGAGCCTTCGAGAAAATCCATGGGAATCAGATACAGAATGGACGGAATTCTGTATGATGATCCGGAAATTGAAGCTATTCTGGAAAGGGAAAAGAAAGACAAAGCCCTTCATAATGCCATCGTAAATGTCATAAAAAACCGAAGCGGAGCTTCAGGAAAAGACATGAGGCTCGACGAAAGAGAGAAGCCTCAGGATGGAAGAATTTATATACCACAGAGGGATCTGGACCTCCGTGTATCCGTAATCCCATCAATGCACGGCGAAAGCGTTGTTATCAGGCTTCACAACAGGGAAGTAGGCGAATTCACCCTCGATAAACTGGGATTTGAACCCGAAGATCTGGATAAATTCACAAGGCTTATCAAACTGCCTTACGGCATGATTCTGGTTTCCGGACCCACCGGCTCCGGCAAAACAACCACACTATACAGCGTCATGCAGCTCATCAATTCACCCACAAAAAAGACCATCAGCATTGAAGACCCCATCGAATACTCCATTCCCGGAGTAATTCAGGCACAGACAAACGCAGCAAAGGGATTTACATTCGATCAGGGCCTGAGGGCTTTTCTCAGACACGACCCCGACATAATAATGGTAGGCGAAATCCGTGACGAACCCACCGCCTCCATGTCTGTAGAAGCTGCACTGACAGGGCATCTGGTTCTGACAACCATTCACGCAAACGATGCGGTATCCACAATCCCCCGCCTGAGAGAACTGGGAGTTGATCAGAGAATCATCACATCTACCATTGTTCTGTCTATGGCTCAGCGTCTTGTCAGAAAAATCTGCGAAAACTGCAAAGAACACGCCCGTTTTTCAACAAGGCTCTACAAAGCTATGAATAAATTCAATGTAGATTACAATCCGGAAAAGTTGTACAAAGGCAGAGGCTGCCCTATCTGCAAGCAGACCGGTTACTCAGGACGAATGGCTATTTTTGAACTGCTTGAAATGACTTTTGAAATGAAAGAACTGATTCTTAAAGGAACTACCACCGATGAGATGGAGGAACTTGCAAGAACACAGGGAATGAAAACACTTCTGCACGATTCACTGATAAAAGTGGCAAGAGGAATCACTACGGAAGAAGAAGTCTGGAGAGTTACACTGCTGGAAAAAGCATAGGAGGATATATGGAGAATCAGGTTCTTATTACTGCATACGGAATGGATCAAACCGGAATAGTTAAAAGAATGTCCCAGGTGCTGCTGGATATGGGCTGTAATATTCAGGATTCTGCCATGAAGCAGATGAGAGGCAATTTTGTTATTATGATGGCTGTTTCATTACCCGAAAGGGACGAAGCCCTTGCTGAGCTTGATGTTGCTTTTGAACCGGTCAGAACTGAAATGGGACTTGATATTGAAATCAAGCATTTTTCGCATGCCCATTCAAAACCCGTTAAAGCAGAGGACAGAACCTGCATACTTACCGTATCCGGCGGAGATAAACCCGGCATTGTCCACGCAGTATCAAGCCTTCTGGCTGAAATGGAAATTAATATTGACGACATAAGCACAAAGCTGATTGAATACGAATCAGGCGATAATCTTTATGTTTCCATAATGGAAATCACACTTCCCCCTGAACTTTCATACACCCGACTGAAAGAAAACCTTCTGGCACTCTCAGGAAGGCTCAATGTCAATATCGAAATAGAAGTAGTTGAAGACGACGCCCTGTAAGGAAAGGTGTCCCCCACCCTCCTGTTTTTCAGGGAAGGAGGTTCGGAGGAAAACCTGCTTTTCCAAAAAAGCGTGGCTCCCTCTGACGGTCCTACCCCCAATGCCACTGAATTAGCAAAAACCACTTCAATCCCCCAGCCCCTTACTCTTGTTTTTCAAGGAGGGAGGTTCGGAGGGTAACCTCGCTTTTTTAAAAAAGCGTGGTTCCCTCTGACGGTCCCCAAACCCCCGTCGGTCCAAATCCCCCCGGTCGGTCCCCCAATTCCAAAGTTTTGGGATGGAGGTCCGGAGGAAACTTTTTTCAAAAAAGTTTTCTCCGGGAGCTGGGCAAATGGTTACAATTCTCGTGAACGATCCGACAAAACTACACCTTAATTCATGGGCATTGGTCCTACCCCCCCGTCGGTCCAAATCCCCCATGGTCGGTCCCCCAATTCAAAAGTTTTGGGATGGCGGGTGCCTACCCGCAGGGTGGGCGCGAGGAAACTTTTTTCAAAAAGTTTTCTCTGGGAGCTGGGCAAACGGGCACAATCCTCATGAGCGTCAGATAAAACAATGCCTTAATTCATGGGCATTACCCCAAATCCCCACTCACTACCTTATTTCATGTATTTTTCTGAAAAAGTTTTTTTCGAGAAACAGGGTGTGGGTTTCTGCCACAAAGGGGAACAGAAACTTCTGAATTCCCGGTTCAGCTTTTAAGCCGTTGAGCAGTTTTTCCGCTTCTTCTTTCTGTATGCCTTCCTTAACCTTATACGGAAAAGTTATCGGCATATCCCTTTCTTTCTCAGGCTGAAGGATTTCCACACCGAATTTTTCCGGATTCCGGTATATTTCAGAATTTCTTGTCAGCACAAAAGTGCCCCCTGCCACCATATTTATATGTTCTCTTTCGGACAAAATAAACCTGAAGGTTGCCAGAGCGTCCATTCTGGTTTCTCCGGGGAAACCGAGCATAAAGAAAAGCCATGTTATAATTCCCGCTTCATCACAGTGCCGGACAGCTTCCTGCAGCGTTGAAACCTCCCATCCCTTGTTCATTCCCCCAAGAGTATTATTACTGCCTGATTCCATGCCAAAAAGCGCCATTCTGCAGCCGCCTTCGAAAAGGGTTTTGAAATACTCCCCGTCCATCATCTTTTCAGCCCTGAATTCCGCCGCCCACCTGTAAAGCTTCCCTCCCTCACTTATCAATACTGCCAGATTCTTCGCCACTGCAGGGGGCATAGCGTCATCGGTAAAATAAAAGTTTTTGCATCCGTATTTTTCAAAAAGGGTGTTCATTTCCGAAAAAATCCGCTCTGCACTCTCAGCTCTGTAATTTGTTCCGCTCAGGTGGTGGGTGCAGAAAGTGCATTTTCCCCAATAGCAGCCCCTTGAAGCGGCAACAGGCAGATAAACCTGCGGTGAATAATACTTATCAAGGGGCAAATCCGAGTAATCCGGCACAGGCAGCGTATCAAGGGAGACTCTCACCGACGGGGGATTCGCCTTTATTTTCTTTTTCTCAGGATAAACAAGCCCCGGCACATCAGCCAGGCTTCCGCCGCTGCCAAGGCAGTCTGCAAGCTTCGCTATCCCCTCTTCGCCGTCATACACCATAAACGAATCCACAAACTTATACAGATTCCGTTTATAAACAAGAAAATCCTCAAGGTGGCTTATCATACTGCCGCCCATTGTTACATGAACCTCCGGCAGATGCCGTTTCAGGGTTCTTGCAAGGGTGAATGCCGGTATAATCTGGCTCGTCCACGCGGTGGAAATTCCGATGAGTTCGGGGTTAAACTCCTTTATCTCATCCATCCGGGTTTCAAAATACTCCACAAATGGATTAACCTTCTTATCCGCAGAAGCCCGGTAAATATCCTCAGAGGAAAAAGGAGAATAGGGTATGAGAAAATTCTTCAGGCTCCAGTCAATATTCCCATAAAGCCCGCACACAAAGCTCAGACACTTGTCCAGAGTATCAACAGCCCCATAATAATCATCAGGCTCAAAAAAATCCCGCCCGCTGCGAAGCCTGCTCTTAATATCCTCAATCTGCTCCGCCACAAAATCAGGCACCCCGGCCCTCTTCAGCATATCAACGGAAAGAAAATACTCATAAGCACCAAGATTAAGATCCAAAACCCGAACCTCATGCCCACCCCCGCGCAAAACAGAAGCAAGCAAAGGCAAAGCCGGATGAACCATAAAAGGCTGCGCCTGAGGAGGATACAAAAGCAAAATCTTCATAAAAAACCTCGGATGTTATTGATGGATGAAAAACCGGGAGGGGAATGAAGGTATGTTCACCGGAGATGGGGGGGATTCCTTGAAGGGAGGGAGGGAAAGAAGGTTTAAGAATTGAAACATTATTTTAATATTCTTCAATTTTTTGTGTTCAAATTTTAAAGGATTTTTTTCTTTTATTGCGAAATAAGCATTATAAAATGTTTGTTATTTTCATGCAGTATTTTAAATCCAATTCTAATTTAACATTATCAGACATAATACTCAAACATTAATACTAACAAAATTAATCATTGAGAGGTAATCAAAATGTATGAAAAGTTTGGAGCAACAGTAATCGATCGTAACAAAGTCAAATTTCAACTATATCTTCCTGATATTAAAAAATATGCAAATCCAAATATCAAATCTATCCATGTAGTAGGTAACTTTCAAAACAAAATGGATAGTAGGCAAACAGACTGGACAACAGGTCATAACTTAATGGGAAAAACTGACTACAAACCATCAACTACAAGCGAGGAAGCTGGGGTTTTATATACTTTTTTAACAACAGAAT
>JAJTBE010000027.1 GCA_021287065.1 Bacillota bacterium | reverse complement strand
AACCCGCTTTTTGAAAAAAGCTCGTTTCCCAAACCCTTCCGGCAAAAACTTTCGGTGCATCATTTTTCTGCTCTCTTTTATTCTGCTTTCTGCATATCGATTTTCACTGCTTTTCTTAACTCATACTTTTTTGAAATCTGCTTCGCAGTTTTCAAAAAGGTTGGCAAACGGGGGAAGAATCCCCCAAACCCCCTCGGCATTGAAATAACCGCAAATTCATCGAATCGCAGGCGCCGCCTGCTCCTGTGTTATATTGTGCTGCCATCGTATTAACAAAAACCACTCCAATCCCCCAGCCCAATGCTCTTGTTTTTCAAGGAGGGAGGTTCGGAGGGTAACCTCGCTTTTTTAAAAAAGCGTGGTTCCCTCTGACGGTCCCCAACCCCCCGTCGGTCCCCGGTCGGTCCCCCGATTCAAAAGTTTTGGGATGGCGGGTGCCTGCCCGCAGGGTGGGCGCGAGGAAACTTTTTCAAAAAAGTTTTCTCTGGGAGCTGGGCAAACCGCTCCAATACTCGTGACAGATCAGACTAATCCATGCCCTAATTCATGGGCATGGGCAAGGGCATTGCCCCCCATACAAAAAATGCCCCCGGTTTCAAAAACGGGGGCATTTAAATTTTTATAAATTAAAACAGGTTTAGCTGAACAGTACCTTCACATCATCACCTGTAAGTGATTTGAACAGTCCTGCATCTTCCTGAATAATCTGATCGACCAGGTCTTTTTTCTTTTCCTGCAGGTCGAGAATCTTCTCTTCCACAGTGCCTCTGGTGATCATTTTATAAATAAACACAGGTTTATCCTGCCCTATTCTGTGCGCCCTGTCGCTTGCCTGAACTTCAACGGCGGGATTCCACCATGGATCTATGTGGATTACATATTCCGCAGCGGTCAGATTCAGGCCCAGTCCTCCAGCTTTCAGACTAAGGAGGAATATAGGGATATTCGGATCATTCTGGAAAAGATCCACCTGTTCCGACCGGTTTTTTGTCTGGCCATCGAGATAAACATAGGGTATCTTTCTCACTTCCAGCTCTTTGCGGATAAGTCCCAGCATTTTTGTAAACTGGGAGAAGATAAGAGCTTTATGCCCTTCTGATTTGAGAGTGTCGAGCATATCGAAAAGCTCTTCGAATTTGGATGATTTTCCATCATACTTTTCATCCACAAGAGCGGGATGGTTGCTGATTTGACGAAGCCTGAGAAGTCCTTCCAGAATCTTCATCCGGGCGTCGTTCATACCCTTGTCTTCAATTATGCCCAAAAGCATAGCTCTGTAATGATCCCGTTTTTCTTCGTAAAGTTTTCTCTGTTCCGGTTCCATGTCGCAATAAAGAATCCTCTCGGTTCTGGGAGGCAGCTCCTTTGCAACCTGTGTCTTTGTTCTTCTGAGAATAAACGGAAAAACAATCTTGCGCAGCACTGATGAAGTGCTTTCATCCCGGCTTTTCTCAATGGGGTTGGCAAACTCGTTTTTAAAATAATCGAGATTTCCAAGAAGCCCGGGATTGATAAACGAGAACTGGGACCAAAGCTCAAGAGTGTTATTTTCAACGGGAGTACCGGTGAGAACAAGCCTGTGTTCACAATTCAGATGCCTTGCAGCTCTTGCCCTCTGGCTGAGAGGGTTTTTGATAGCCTGTGATTCGTCGAGTATCACATAATGGAATTTTATCTGTTTGAGAAAATCAATATCACGCATCATCAATCCGTATGTAGTGAACACCACATCGTATTTCATGATAGATTCGACTGATTGATTTCTCTCTTTGTCGGTATAAGTGAGAACTTTCATATTGGGAGAGAATTTTTCAATTTCCCTTTCCCAGTTAAAAATCAGTGAGCGGGGCATAACAACGAGATCGGGCGTCTTCGGATGCTCAGATTCCCGCAGGGATGTAATAAATGCGATAGTCTGAATGGTTTTTCCCGTTCCCATATCATCGGCAAGACAACCGCCAAAATCATACTTATGCAGAAAATGGAGCCAGTCGAAGCCGGCTTTCTGATACTGCCTGAGTTCACCGGTAAATTTATCCGGCAGCTTGAAAGATTCGATAGATGAAAAATCTCTCAGCTTTTTGCAGCGATCCTTAAATTCTTTATCAGTCACCGATTTGTCAACATCATTCACGATGCCTTCGAGAAGGGTAATCTGATATTTTGACATTCTTAATGTGCCGTCGTCGCTTTCCTTGCCGAGACTGAACAGATGCTTGTATTTTTCAACCCAGTCTGTGGGAAGAAGCCCGACAGAACCGTCTGAAAGTTTCACAAATTTCTGTTTTTTGCGAATCGCCTTCGAAACTTCTTTGAGAGAAACAGAGAGTTCCCCGAAATTGATCACGGTTTTCACATCAAACCAGTCGATTCCCGATGATACATTAAGGGAAATTGAAGGTCTCGAACGGTTTACCTTAACGGAAGTGAGCTTTTCTTCTCCAAACACCTCATAACCGGCGGTTGCCAGTTCAGGAATGCCGTTGTAAAGAAATTCCGCTGCGCTCATATTCTGTTTAAGCACAAAACATCCCGCAGCTCTGTCTTTTTTCAGGCCAAATCCCGTAAGATCCTTAAATGCGTTGGTTTCAAAATCAGGATCCCTTCGAACCCTCACAAGAAACTTTCCTTTTTCACTTTTGCCCGTGGATGCGCTAACAGAAGGATATTTGGTATTGTGATTCAGTTCAAAATCACCGTAGCCAAAACGAAGTTCCGCCCTTAACTGGGAATCCTCCTCGCTCAGATACACCCGTTTGACAGGCTCTGCGGAGAAATCCACTGCATCACCGAGATCTCCCCTGAATGCAATCTTTTCGATAATGGGCATAAAGTAATTTTCCAGAAGCTCATCTTCTTCGCCCACAGGGACAAAGACTTCCGGAGTGTTGAGAAAACTCTGGAACAGGTTGAGTGAACCTGTAACAGGGAACAGAACATTGTCGCAAAGTATCCACAGAGGTTTTTTCTGCACAACCTTCAGGGCATCGGAATTGAGAGGTATCACACGGTTTCTCACATTAACGCTCAGGGAGATTTTAATGCCTGCATCGGTTCTTTGTGCAAAAAACTCAACCGGAGGTTCCTGTTTCAGTATTTCCAGAGGAGTAATGAAAGGATCCTCATCCTCACCCAGAAACACGGGAGCTTTCTCACAAAACAGCGATATATTTTTCAAATCGTTGGCTCTGTTGTATTCCTTGTTGTCGGAAATTATAATTCTTGCCGCTGCGATAACTTCAGGGGGAGAAACATAATCTGAAATATCTCCCGGAAATGTGTACAATTTTCTGGGGTTCTCGTCATTGATATAATCTTTCAGGGCATTTGCCTGCAGAAACCCGCTTTCCGGCAGCTTATCCGCAAAATCCTTTAACGAAACCGAATAGACAAAGGCGGACATTGTGTTGGACTTATCATTTTCAAGGCTGAATACAAAAATTTTGCCGGGTGCCTGAGTCTTTTGCTCTGTTTTCTGAAGGGTTTTCAAAGCGGTGTTCAGTGTATACTGCCACGGAACAAAAGGTTTTTCTCTCAGGAAATGGTCCAGTTTGAGTATAGCCATAACTCTGTGGACGCAGGGTTCGTTGTTTTCGCTGCAGTCACAGGTTGAATTTACGAGAAACTGGCCGTTTGTAAGAGTGATATCAACCACAACAGGTTTTTCATCCTGTTCAAATTCTTTCGCCAGTTTCGTTGCATCCTGAGTGCTGTATGTAGAAAAAAATCTACCGACAAAATCAGCCATTCTGACTGAATTCTTTTTCTGAAGAACAATTTTCACATCGTTGTAGTGAACATGCTCGATAGTAACCAGATTTTCGCTTAACTGTTCGTTGGCATTCCTAATCATTCTGTCGGAACGAATTCCCTTAGCCCTTAATTCATTCAGATAATTAAGACAAATCTCATTGCTTATAAAATAGCTGGACATAAACTAACTCCATTTTTCAAATCAGACACAAATTACCACAATTTCGGTTTTTACACAAGTACACAGTATCAAACTGAGTTTTGAAAACACCTTTATATAGATATCCAGCTATTTGATTTACTGAGCTGAATGGATTTCATTTGGAATTTTAATAAAAAATGTAACTCCCTTTCCCTCACCTTCGCTTTCAATCCTTATATTCCCGTTATGGGCTTCAACTATTTTTCTTACAATAGCGAGGCCAAACCCGGTTCCTTCCATTCTTCCCGCAGTAAAACCACTCTTAAAAATATTTGGCAGATATTCCTTTGAAATTCCAAGACCATTATCTTTATAAATAATCTCAATTAAACCATATCTCTGATAACAGTAAACTTCAATTACAACACTGCCTTTTTCCCGATCTCTGTATCTGATTGAATTGGAAACAAGATTTGAAAACACCTGATTCATAGCCAGATAGTCCCCATAAAGCTTAGGCATATCAGGCATCATTTCAAGCTCAACGGAAACATCAGGAGTCCGCAGATTTGTAATACAGATTTCCATCAGAGATTTTATACAAATTTCTGTTTTTTCCGAAAGAATTTTTCCCGCCTTGCAAAGTTTAAGGAGGCCGTCAATGTGAGAAAGAAGCCTGTCTGCCTGATTAAGGAGCTGATTGGAAAATACCTCAAACAACGACGGATCTTCTTTTATATTGACAAGAAACGCCTTCATCACACCAAGGGGAGCCTTCAGATCATGACTTACTATCTGGGCAAATTCACCCAATTCAATGTTTTTTTCTATAAGAAGCTTCTCCGCTTTTTTTCTTGCAGTAATGTCGCGGCATACACACTGAATCAAAGCTACCCTTCCATTTTCAAAAATCAGCTTATCCTTGATTTCCAGACACACAGGATTACCATGCTTGCTCATAACTTCACATTCATATGTAATATCAGAAGATTCACCTTTTAGTTCACCGGTAATCAGATGCAGAATTTCCTTATTTTTCGGATTTCCGAACATCAGTTCAAACAGAAGTGTATTATTCAGAAGTTCATAAGGTTCATATCCCAGTAATTCCCTTACCGAATCATTTATAAAAACAACTTTTCCCGCTGTATCTCTGAGATAAACAATGTCATTTATATTCGAAACAAACATCTTAAACTTATCAAGATTATCCTTCAGCTTATCATTCAGCAGTATTTTTCTGAGAATAATCCCGGTTAAACTTATATAAGATTCAACAATATCCGGCACTTCCAGTTTATTTCCCCGCAAAGATACAATCGCTGCCCCAACCAGATCTTCCCCGTTTACAAATGAAATCTGCAGGCATCTTCCCAGAAATCCATTCAGACTATTCCCCACGGTATGATTAAAGATGGCAGCCAGACTCACTTTATGTTCGGAGCAATCCCTTATCCGCGCAGTTTTGAGATATGCAATATCCTCAGGCGTCAGATGATGGGAAAAAGGTCCAATCTCCCTGCAGGCAAGCGAACAGTTTACCCCCGAATTTTCCACAGCTTTAAGCTTCAGCATCGAAATATCATTATCAAAAACAGCCAGCACAGCAAAGGAGGCATTGCAAATTTCCATCAGATTGGTGCAAAGAATCTGATAGGCACGCTCTTCAGAAACACCTTCAACATCTGTTATTGTTCTGCACAGAATATTAAATGCCGGGTTTCTCTCTTCAGGAGCCTGAGCGGCAAAAATATCAGAACCTGCCTGGACAAAAAAACTCATCAGAAACGCCTCCACATAAGCTGGAATTTTATAAATCCACTTATGAATAATACCGCTGCCGATAAAACCTTATACAATCAAAAATCCCTTTAATCATATTGAATCAGATTCAAAAGAAAAAAATTCCTGCTCACTACTATAATCGACATGTTTTCAACAACCATTAATTGGATATTCGATTACTTATTCTAATACATTTGGATGTAGCCAAAAGACTTATTGAACCTTTTTTATCTGTTTCCTTCCCCGAATTAAACCCATTGCCCATGAATTAAGTATTGAGTTGAGAATTTGAGATATTTTTGTTAATACGATGGCAGCACATTATAACCCAGGAGCAGGCGCCGCCTGCGATTCGTTTAATTTGCGGTTATTTCAGCGCTGTGGGGGTTTGGGGGATTCTTCCCCCGTTTGCTAACCTTTTTGAAAACTGCGAAGCATATTTCAAAAAAGTATGAGTAAAGAAAAGCAATGAAAATCGATATGCACAAAGCAAAATTAAAGAGAGCGGAAAAATGATGAACCGGAAGGGTTTGGGAAACGAGCTTTTTTCAAAAAGCGGGTTTCCCAAAAAAGAATTTTAGATGAACCCCTCGCAGAAAACATAATTCAACCGACTATTGGCATTGATTTATCTGATCGTTCACGAGAATTGTAACCGTTTGCCCAGCTCCCAGAGAAAACTTTTTGAAAAAAGTTTCCTCCGGACCTCCATCCCAAAACTTTTAAATTGAGGGACCGACCGGGGGTTCAGAGACCGTCTGAAGGAACCATGCTTTTTTGGAAAAGCGGGTTTCTCTCCAAACCTCCCTCCTTGAAAAACAAGAGTATTGGGGATTAGGATTGGAGTGGTTTTTGCTAATACGATGACATTGGGACATAACCCAGGAGCAGGCGGCGCCTGCGATTCAGTGAATTAACGGTTTATAACAATGCCGAGGGGGTTTGGGGGATACTTCCCCCGTTTGCCAACCTTTTTGAAAACTGCGAAGCAGATTTCAAAAAAGTATGAGTAAAGAAAAACAATGAAAATCGATATGCACAAAGCAGAATAAAAGAGAGCAGAAAAATGATGAACCGAAAGTTTTTGCCGGAAGGGTTTGGGAAACGAGCTTTTTTCAAAAAGCGGGTTTCCCAAAAAAAGATTCGTAACCATTTGCCCCGTTCCCAGAGAAAACTTTTTGAAAAAAGTTTCCTCCGGACCTCCATCCCAAAACTATTGAATCGGGGGACCGACCGGAGACCGTGGGGTTTGAGGACCCTCAGAGGAGACCACGCTTTTTTGGAAAAGCGAGGTCTCCTCCGAACCTCCTCCCTTGAAAAACAGGAGTATTGGGCTTGGGGATTTGAGTGGATTTTTACTAATTCAGTGGCATTGCTTCCGAACCTCCCTCCTTGAAAAACAAGAGTATTTGACTGGGAATTTAAGCTGTTTTTGTTAATACGATGGCAGCACAATATAACCCAGGAGCAGGCGGCGCCTGCGATTCAGTGAATTAACGGTTTATAACAATGCCGAGGGGGTTTGGGGGATACTTCCCCCGTTTGCCAACCTTTTTGAAAACTGCGAAGCAGATTTCAAAAAAGTATGAGTAAAGA
>JAJTBE010000026.1 GCA_021287065.1 Bacillota bacterium | reverse complement strand
TCCTAACCCCTCCGGTCGGTCCCCAATTCAAAAGTTTTGGGAAGGAGGTCCGGAGGAAACTTTTTCCAAAAAAGTTTTCTCCGGGAGCTGGGTGTGCGGTTATAATTCTTGTGAGTGATCAGATAAATCCATGCCTTAATTCACGTGCATTGCCCCAAATCCCCGTCGGTCCTAACCTCTCCGGTCGGTCCCCAATTCCAAAAGTTTTTGGATGGCGGGTGCCTGCCCGCATTTGCATAACGCGGATATTTTGGAAAAACGGTACGAGGAGAATGACAGGAGTTTTTGCAGCATGGTTCTGGAACCAACACCAGACTTCAGTCTGGTGGATTGCAACCATACAACCGTAAGACCCAAACTGTTTTAACAGTTTACCGGAAAACGTCATTGTGGAGATCGGGGAAAACATTCATGTGGTTTAAAACCCGTGGCTGGTTCCAGGGGCTTCGGGTTAAGCGAGAGACTGCTAATACCATCTTGCCGGAATATTTACTATGCCGGCGGGATTGCTTAACGCTTTTGCGAAGGGTTTGCAATGACAATGTGCTTTCAATATATTGGAAAGTTGGTATGAGTCTTAGAGTAAATCAGACTAATCCATGCCTTAATTCACAGGCATTGGGGTAACAAGTGAGGACTCTTCAGGATAAAAATTCTACACAATATCGCTTATATCATCGGCAATAATTACCGTTGCTCCGCCTGTGAGTGATTCAAGTTTGTATGCTGTCAGAATAAACTGGCGGATATTCACTTCGCAGCCTTTGTTTGTCTGTATCATTTCCACTCTTCTTCTAACCACATTTCCGTTGAACTGAGTCTGCCTGTATATATTTCTTATCTGGCATTCCACGCAGGCTGAAGTGGTGCCGCAGCTTGAATTTCGTATGGAGTTGATGCAGTTGAACAGTTCGCCGAATCGTTTTTCATAAAAACTAACTTCTTCCAGTCCCGACATTTCTCTGGCAAGTGAATTCATCCCAATAACCATGGGAAATTTATCCATAAGAAAAACCATGCTCGGCATTTCATCCACAATCTGATGAGCTGATTCCCCAAAACCGAACAGATCGCCGCTATTGTCTTCCATACATTATCCCCTTGACTGATTAGTATGTATATTTTTTGTTTATATGTAAGATTAATTATAGCACAATAAAAAATTTCCTTGTATGTTAATAATTTCCGGCGCCGTTCGTCAAAGAATACAGGAAACTACAAAAACAGGGGCAAATTCTGATATATGGCAGCAAGATACGCATATAGAAAATATGACTTCATAAAGGTCTTTAATGACAATTATGATATGGTTTTTAATGTCTGCCTTCGTATCTGCTGCAATTACCATACCGCTCAGGACATTAGTCAGGATGTCTTTCTGAAAGTGCATAAAAATCTATCGGGATTCAATGAAGAATCAGGGATTTCAACATGGATATACAGAATCGCCGTTAATACATGCATTGATCATGTCCGGAGGGAAAAAAAGTGGTATACTCAAATCAGAAATCTGTTCCTTGAAAGAAATGAACCTTCGGGCAGATTCGAAAACGAAGTTTTTCTGAAAGATGCCGGAATGAAAATATTAAAGGAAATGGAACCCAACTACAGGGCAATACTCACACTCAAACATTATGCAGGGTTTGACTACAGGGAAATTGCTCAGATTATGAATACTACTGAAGCAACCATCGGAGTCCAGCTTCACAGGGCAAGAAAGCAGGCTAAGGACATAGCCGTCAGAGGAGGGATCGAACTTTGAACTGTAAGGATATGAAAGATCGTATTCCTCTTATGATTTCGTATTACATCGACAGGGAAATGCCGGAGCACGAAAGTGAAGAGTTTGAAAAACACCTCAGTGAGTGCCCTTCCTGTTGGAAAATGCTTGAAGAAACAAGAAGAATCGGAGGAGCATTGGTCCGCACCCCCAGAATTTCAGGGAATCCCGGGGAAACTCTGGATAAAATGCGGCAGCGGAAAAAATGGTGGAATTCGCCCATACCCTTCAGACCCCGGAAATGGGTTTACGCAGGGATGTTTGCGGCGCTTATTGCCTTATTGTTTGTAAATCTCATTCCCCCCGGATATTTCGATTCGAAACAGGTGGCGGTCAATCAGCCTTCATATACTACATCACCGGGTCCCGGCGGAAAACAGTCCGGCATAGGACCAGGCTTGCCTTTTTCCGGTTCCGGCGGAAATGCTGCTTCTACCCCCACACCTTCCCCTTCGGATGCCGAAATCCGCACAGCTCAGGCTTCACCTGAACCGGGCGGCATTCCTGATGAAGATTCTGTTACCTATAATATCAAACTGAACGAGTCCGAATACGAAGTAAACATCTCAGGGCAGGAAACCCAGCTTGTTTCTCTTGAAATAAAGGAAGGCGACAAAGAAATATGGATGGATCTTGAAGGAACCCAACCCGAAAAAAACTCAGAAAAGTAATCTTTTTATTTTGCCCCTGCCTGCTGCTGAAAATCAGCTTTTGAACATATCGTCCTGTGTTTCGGTCTTTTCAAGGCGGAAAACTTCAAACATAAGTCTGTGTCCGAAGTTAAGGATGATTCCTGATTCTTTTCCTGAAAGACGGATAAAATTCCGCATGCGGGTAACATCCTCGCTGCTGATATTCTCAGATTTCATAACCTGAACAATAAGGGTTTCATCCACCACTATATCTGCGAAAAACTCCCCAACCAGCTTCTTTTTGTACATAATCGGGTATGTTTTACCTTTTTCATAACTGATCTTCTTCTCATCCATTTCCACAAAAAGGGCGTTGCGGTATATCTCCCAGGTAAAACCGGCTCCGAGGATATTAAAAACTTTTGATGCACATCTTACCAGTTCGTTAATTCTGTCTTCCATAATTCGCTCCTTTTGAAGATAAGTCCGTCCGCTATGTAAATCAGGAGTCTTGTTCCGGTTGCTCCGTTTACAAAACTCCTGATGAATGAAACTTGCAGAACTTATTGGATATTTCGGGATTCCGTCTGAATATCCTTTGAAACAGTCCTCATTTCCGGTTTACTGATTATCTTTGACTGCTTCCACCGACAGTTTATTGTCGCCGGAATGTCCTCTTATCTCAGGCTGATACATTGCCCAGGCAAGAGTGGGAAGCGCCACTACATTTCCAGCCATCTCAGCCCGCAAATCGTAAGTAAGCTTCAGCTTCTTACCTTTTTCCAGACTGTTGGCAAAGAAGACGGCTTTTTCATCCCTGATTTCCCTCTGGCACCACCACAAACCGCTTGTGTTGCGTTCGCCTTCGGGTATGGTAACTTCAAATCCCGCAGGAAGCGGATCCTCAATAATCACATACTGATAATCCTTGTCGGCTTCCACCGTTACTTCCACCCTGATCTTGTCGCCCCGCTTTATTGCGGCTCCGGTGAGAGGTTCTGTGGTTTCGGTTATCGCTCCGTTTTTGCCTGTGGTTTTCGAAATCGACAGATACTGACGGTTTACCTTTATACCCTTTTCAACAGGCTTAATCTCTTCGTAATCAGGATAATATCTCAAACGGGCTGTATAATACAGATAACCTTTGCCCTTTTTGGAAATCTCGATAGTATTGGCGCCTGTCTTAACCTTTTTCATATCAAAGGTCATCGAGGCATCCTTTTCACTGAGGGCAGCAGTCTTTACGGGAGTTTCAAGAACTTTTCCGTCATTGAGCTTTACACTGAGGAAATAATCGGGATCCATTTCCCCTGATTTCAGCAGATACTCGGTGAATGCATATACCACCGCAGCAGTGTCTTTTGTAGAGTCGTATGAGGGACCCTGGCGCATTCCTGAGAACCAGCGGATGATTCCCGGAATCTTCGGATCTTTGGGTGCAATCTGAAGATATGCCAGCAGACAGTATGCAGTTGTTTCAACTTTATTATCAACCCACGAATATGTGAAAGTTCTGCCTTCCCAGTAGCATTCCTTATCATCCGCTTTTGCCCGCTTATCCAGCTCCGACATTACCTGAGCCGTTCCTGCGGCATCTCCTGCTGAGTTGAGGCACATTGCAAGGAGGGCAATGCCGTAATCGTTCATATCCTTACGGTTGTCATAAACTTCCTTTATCTTTTCCTTGTAAACAACTCCCGCTTTTGTCAGGGCATAAAGCAGATAAACACGGGTATTCCATTCTTCACCCTGCTGAATGCTTCCGCCGAGAGTTTTTACGGGAGCAGGTTTCTGCTCAACCATCTTCTTCAGCGCAGCTATTCCCTGATTGAGAGAGTATGCGTTTACAGTATATCCGTTTTTCTGAGCTTCCTTAAAGCCCATAACCACATAAGCGGTCATATACGGATGTGTGGCGTCGTCTTCCCACCATCCCCAGCCTCCGTCGGAGTGCTGAAGCTCATAGAGTCTTGCCAGACCCTTGCCGACAACTTTGGGGATTTCCTGCTCAATAGCAGGGTTGCTTATGTTAAACTTCTTCAGAACCCGGTTGGCTGTGAGAGCAGGCATAAAGCTTGACATTGTCTGCTCAACGCACCCGTACGGATAATGGATCAGATAGCTCAGATTGTCGATTATGCCGCCTGCCAGAGTAGGGGACAGAAGGAGTTCCAGTTTTGTTCCCTCAGGTATGATGTTTTCCGGCAGATCCAGTTTTATTGATGCCGAATCCCCGCTGTCATCTATTCTACCCGACTGAGAGCTGATCTCTTCTATACCAAAAGGCTGAATCGGCACTTTAAGCTCCATTGCATCGTTGGCGGTATCACCCATGCACAGCATAGTGAATTTTGCCTCGCCGGGATGAACTGCTTCAACTTCCCAGTAGAAATCTTTCGCTTCTTCCGGTTTAAGCACCGCAGCGATTCGATCCGTATTGGCAAGCTCCACCCCTTCAGCTTCGAGCCATACTTTTATTTTCTGAATCTTCTTGGTGTAGTTGTGAACCACTCCGCCAATCATCAGTTTATCCCTCTGGGTCATAAATCTGGGAGTTTCCAGCCTTACAAGGAGGTCTTTGGTGGATATTACAAAGTTTGAGCTTGATCCCACTCTTGTATCCATAGTGGCAGCCCTTACTGTGCCTACCCATGTTGTAAGATTGTCGGGCATTTTGAATTCCAGCACAACTTTTCCATCTGGTCCCGTAACCGCTGTGGGAGTCCAGAAGGCTGTATCCTTGAAATCCTTACGGATTTTGTCCGGTCTGTCTTTATCCGCACCTGCGGAATAATCCCTTGAGAATGAATAATTGGTCTGAACACAGTTAGGATCATACTGCCAGAAGAATTCGTGGATATTCGGGGTCATATCGGGTTTAATTGCATACACCGCTTCATCCACAACTCCAAGTGAAATTTCAGCCTGAACCGGTTCGCCTTTCTGGTCGGTTACCAGAACCGTATATTTTGCCGTTTCTCCCGGATGGTATCTATCCTTATCTGGCTTAACGGTAACTTTAAGCTTCTTTTCATCTCGAACAAGCCTTATGTCCTTAGTGGCGGAAACCAGCTCCATATCTTTAATAAGAGAAGCTGAAATAAACACATTGGGGAAATATTCCTGTTTAAGGGGTATGTCAAATGCTTTCGAACCACCTTTGACATAAACCACATGCTTTTCGTATATATCCCTTCCCTCGATTGTAAGGAGGGCGTAATAGTTCTTTTCCGATGATGTGAGGAGAGCTTTTACAGTCTCACCGGGTTTATACTGCTTTTTGTCGGTGATTATTTTAATTTCCGCTTCAGCCATTGAGCCGTCGTAGTCGTTTTTGGCTATGTAGGTGTAAGCGGTGTATTTGATTTCATTGCCTCTGCTGTCCCTGGAGGAAAGCGCCAGCATATACGAACCCTGTTCGGAAGGAGTGAATCTCATAACCGCATTACCGTCTTTATCCGTTCTTACGGTCTGGCTGTTGCCCACAGGATACTCTTTCCGCTCGGTCCTGTATGAAGTGACAACCCGGTTGCCCAAATCGTCGTGGACTGCTTCCTTCTCTTCTACCTCTTCATAAACCACTCTTTTTACATCAACCCTGACATTTCTGTCGGCTATGGGTTTCTCGTTGAAATCTCTTGCCTCCACCTGCAGACTTACTTCCTCGCCGGGTTCATAAACATATTTCCGGGTAAACCCGTAAAGGGCGTATTCGCCTACGGAGAGGGGCACTGAAGTGTCTGCTGTAACTGCTCTTCCTGAAATATCCGTTGCCTCAACTTCAATCTTCAGGATTCTGTCAAACTCCGCAGCCTGTGTGGGGATTTCCACAACCGCTTCACCGTTGGCGTCGAGTTTGCCCTTTGTTTCAAACATAATTCCGCCGTAATGTTCGCTGTTGTCTTCACCGTAGTAGTCTTCCCATTCGTAATTGCTCCAGCGGAACTGATCCTCAATAACCGTAATGTTGAATGAAGCACCGTTTACAGGAGCGCCGAAGTAATATTTGCCGGTTACTTTTACCTTTATTTTATCGCCGCACACATAACGGGGCTGATCCGTTGTAACCTCCATCTTATACTCAGGCTTTCTGTATTCGGACACATCAAAATATCCGTAGAATGATTCGTTAATATCATTTGATTTTGCAGATATCGAATACCCGCCCAGAGGCGCTTCGCCTTCAAGATTCAGATTTCCGAAGAACGAACCGTATTTGTTGGTGTAAAGCTGCTTTGTATAAACAAGGTTGCCCTTGGAATCATTAATAGTAACAATAATGGACTTTCCTTCGGGCACTTCGTATGCGAAACCCTTTTTATGGCGGAAAATGCCTTTGAAGAAAACAGTCTGCCCGGGCCTGTAAACAGGGCGGTCTGTGTAGATGTAAGCTTTGTCGTCAGGAGGGGCGTAGCAGGAATATGCATTGGAGAATGCGTAATTCTGTCCCTGATTTGCAACAAGATAAATAGACTTGTCTGATGTTATCCGGGCTGTGAAAAGGCCGTTTTTGTCAGTTACTCCCGAATTCCGCTTTTTGTTTTCTTCGAGAACTACAACCTTAACGCCGCTCACAGGCTTTTTATCCGAGAATTTCTGGGCATAAACCAGAATCTGTTTGGGAGAGCGCTTTACGATAAGCCCCACATCGGTTTTCATAAGCCAGGTTGTATGGGTCTGTTTTCCACCGATAGCTGAGCTTTTTATTATATACACTCCACTTTCGTTGGCGTATGGAACCTGCCATGTAGTGGAATAATCGCCGTCATCATTGAGTTTGCCTGTAAATACCGTTTCATACACAGGCTTCTGTTTTGAAAGGTCAATTTTTGAAAGTTTACCGTATTCGGTAAGATTTCCGAGATATTTTTCCGGATTAATCTTATATACCTGAATGTTTATCTTTTTAACCAGATATCCTGAGATATTTACAACAGGCCTTTCAGATGGTGGAAAAACCTTCTGGTAAGCATATACTTCAAAATTGCTTTTCCTTTTTACCATCTTAAAATCAATGCCTTCAACAGTAGCAGATTCACTGATTTTCACTTTATCTCTGTATGTATCTTCATATCCGCGCGCAAAAGCTCTTATGCTGTGTCCCTTTTTATTTTCAGGCACGCCGTAAAGGATGTACTCGCCATTTTTATCGGTTTTCACCCATGAATCTTTGTTGGGATAAAAGACTTTTGCCCCTGCTATGGGCTTGCCTGTTTCAGAACTATACACCTTCCCCTTTATCGCCCCCTTAGGCTTCTCTTTTGAAATGCCCAGCGAAAACATTGATGCGGAACAGGCTATGATGAAAAGAATTATCAGGATTTTTGATTTATTGAAACCAGCGGTGGATTTCATAATGATCCTCTCCTCAAGACAGTTTTATATGCGTTGTCTGCCTGGATATGGACTGACGGGGCAAGCGCTACCCCTGCGGTTAATATAATATCCCCAATGTACTTATTGTTCCCCGAATGATCCCCTTAATGACTCAATTTCTGCACTATTGGTAATAGTCGCAGAATTATTTATATATTTCCGAAAATTCGATTATCCCCATTTTTTTCCTTTGAATTTTATTCATGTAAAGCATCAGGTTTATTATATTTTTCCTGTGATCAGAAGTGCTGCTTCCTTCAGGTTTCCGCAAACTTCAGGCACTGGCATTTTCTTTGATTTCATAGCTTCTATTTCATTCAGTTCGTTCTTTCCATAACCTGTCCGGACCAGTATCCCCCTGCATCCCAGATTCATAGCAGGTAGCAAATCCCGGAGTCTGTCGCCCGTAGCAAAAGACTGTGTGGGATCAATATTATGTTCTTTCATTGCCTGAATAAACATGCCCGGCTCAGGTTTCCGGCATTCGCATTCAAGAGTAAACTGGGGAACAGGACCCTTTGGGTGGTGAGGGCAGAAATAGTAAGCATCAACCTTCGCGTTTTTCTTCTCAAGACGCCTGTAAAGCTCCCGATTTACCTTTTCCATATCTTCAACGGTGTAATAACCTCTGGCAATACCCGACTGGTTGCTGACAATAATAACCAGAAAGCCTGCCTCGTTGAGCAGTCGTATTCCTTCCGCAGCGCCCCTGAGAAGTCTGAGGTCTTTCACATGCCCCAGATATTCAGCCTCAAAATTGATTGTTCCGTCTCTATCAATAAAAACCGCTTTATTCATAAATCCCACCTCAAAGCCTTCCCGACAGCTCCCGGAGTCTTGTGCCAAAATCGGTCTTTTCAGACAAAGCAAGAAGCTGATCATCTGTGATTTTTCTCGATTTCATAATTCCACTGCGCTTTTTCAGCATTTTCGGCAGTTTCTTCAGAAAATCCATCATCGCACCAAAATAAACTCCGGGTCGTCTTTCTTTCAGATTCCATTTTATAAACTGTGATACTTCAAGCAGAATCATCGCCGGCAGATTCTTAATAATCAATCCCGGAGGAAACGATTTGACGATGAGAAACCATCGGTTGCGAAGTGTGTGGAATGCAATGAAATCGCTGATTTTCTTCCCATAGTCGCCCTGATTTGCAACAGGCTCTTCCTTCTGCTTATCAAATTTCGTCCCATCTCTGGAAGCCTGCATGCCTGTAACCGAACCAATATGGTATATAACAGCTTCCGGAATATACAGGCATCGGTACCCCATCAGATTGAGCCTGATGTTGAGGTCCGATTCTTCCATGTACGAATGAAAATCCTCGTCAAACAACCCCGTTTCGTCAAGAGCTTCCTTCCTGTAGATTCCGGCGGTTCCGTGAATCCCGAATATTTCCTTTTCAACTCTGTATTCATGATCATCAGGGTGAAAATGCCCCCTCAGAATAAATCTGCCGTCGCTGAAAAACTGAACCCCGGCGGAATCCAGAGTGTCCCTCTTGTGGTATAAAACCACCCTGCACGCAAAAAAGCCCGCCTCCGGGTGCTCCGATACTTTCCTGTCAATTACCTCAAGCCACTCCGGTGAAGCTTCAGCATCGTTATTGAAAATCACAATAATCGAACCTTCCGCTACGCGTATACCTGCGTTTACCCCTGCGGCAAATCCCAGATTGGTGGAATGCCGGACAATCTTTACATCCGGATAATTTTCAGTTACATACTCAACGGAACCGTCTGTGGAACCATTGTCCACCAGTATGGTCTCAAAATTTCCGAAAGTCTGCTTTTTCAGGGAATCAAGACATATATGAAGCAGCTTTTTCCCGTTCCAGTTCGGGATAACCACCGATATTTCAGGTGAATCGGAATTTCCCATCAGGATGCCATTTCCAGAAGGAAAAGATATTCCTGAAGAGCTTCATCCCAGGGGCGCATATCAGAAAGCCCCGCATCCCTGAGAGCTTTGTTATCAAGCACTGAATAACCGGGCCGCTTTGCCTTTGTGGGAAATTCGTCGGAAGTAACTGGAGTCAGTTTCGTTTTTATTCCCTTTATATCAAATATCTTTTTCGTAAATTCATACCAGGTGCAGTCTCCTGCGCCGGTCATGTGGTAAAGGCCGTAACTGTCGGTTTTAATAAGCTCAGCGGTTTTTTCCGCAATATCTTTTGTGAAAGTGGGGGTAAGCCTCTGGTCGTTGACCACTTTGAGTTCATCCCGTTCTGAGGCAAGTTTCATCATCAGTCCGGGGAAATTATAACCTTTTCCGCTGACTTTCAACCCGTATAAACCTGTGGAACGGATAACGAAGTGTTTTGCATAGAGATTTCTCACCGCAATTTCCCCTGCCAGCTTCGAATTCCCGTAAACGCTGACCGGACCGGGAAAATCAGTTTCGATATAGGGAGAGTTTCTCTGAGTATCTGCTCCAAAAACATAATCTGTGCTGTAAAACACATACTTAGCACCGGCTTTTTCAGCAGCCAGTGCGCCGTTAGCAGCGCCAAAGCAGTTCACTTCGAAGGTAAGCTGCCTTTCATCCTCGCATACATCCACCTTGTGAAAAGCTGCGGTATTAATAATTACATCAGGTTTCAGCGCAACAGCATATCCGATAAAATAATCCCTGTTGGTAACATCAAGATCCTGATGGGTTAAAGCAATAAGCTCGTCATCTTTAAAAACTTTCATCAAATCGAAAGACAACTGTCCCGAACTGCCGATAAGCATAATCTTCATAAAACAAACCTCCGTCAGGGGAATTGGTAAATATTAATTTCGCCGAAACAGGATAAAACCTTCTGTAATGGAGAATTTGAAACCGACGGCGTTTCTGTATCCGGAAAATTCTGATTTCGATTTCCCGGATAACCGTCTCGCATGGCTGCTGCAACCCCCTTTTTCAGAAGGGGGGCAATGTTGCTGAATTAGTAAAACTTACTCCAGTTTCCAGCCGAATACTCCTGTTTTTCAAGGAGGGAGGTTCGGAGGGAAACCCGCTTTTCCAAAAAAGCGTGGTTCCCTCTGACGTTCCTAACCCTCACGGCCTCTGGTCGTTCCTAACCCCCACGGTCCCCGGTCGTTCCTAATCCCCACGGTCTCCGGTCGGTCCCCCAATTCAAAAGTTTTGGGAAGGCGGGTGCCTGCCCGCAGGGTGGGCGCGAGGAAACTTTTTTCAAAAAGTTTTCTCCGGGAGCTTGGCAAGCCGCTCCAATACCCGTGAGCGATCATAAAATCCATGCCTTAATTCATGGGCATTGGGCATTAGAAGGGGGGGCAATCCCCTCGATTAAGCAGATAATATTTCAGACTACTTTTTAACAATACAATAAGGGAAGGCTCAACATGAAAGCTCTTGTTTTTGATAAGGAACTCACTTTTGAAACTTCAGTACCCATGCCGGTAAGAAAGAAAGGGGAAGCTCTTATAAAAGTTACCCTTTCCGGGATTTGTCGAACTGATATTGAAATCACAAGAGGCTACATGCACTACCACGGTATTCCGGGGCATGAATTTGTCGGTGTGGTTGAAGAAAGCGACAATCAGAACCTTGTAGGCAAAAGAGTCACCGGAGATATCAACTGCGCCTGCGGCCACTGCTCCATGTGCAGAATGGGAAGGCATAAGCACTGCTATAACAGAACCACACTCGGAATTTTCGGAAGAAACGGCACTTTTGCCGAATATATTGTTCTGCCTGATAAAAATCTGTATGTTATTCCCGATAACCTTTCCGATGAAGAAGCAGTCTTTGTTGAACCACTCGCCGCAGCTTACGAAATACCCCAGAGCATCCATATCCATCCCGTAAACCGGATTCTTGTAATCGGCGCCGGAAAACTTGGGGCGCTGATTGCACAGGTTCTGAAAAAAACCTCGTGCCATATGGATGTCCTTGCAAAATACGATTATCAGGCAGAATTCCTCCGGGACTGCGGAATCAAAACAACGCCACCTGACAAACTCCCCGAAGGTGAACTTTATGACTATGCGGTTGAATGCTCCGGCGTCCCCGCCTGCTTTGACCTTGCATCCGCCCATATCCACCCCAGAGGAACGCTTATCATGAAAAGCACCTATCACGATAATATCGAAGTGAATATTTCAGCCCTTGTGGTAAACGAAATCAGAATGATTGGAAGCCGCTGCGGTCCCTTCGAACCGGCATTAAGATCCCTGGCGGACGGAAGCGTAAAAGTAAAACCCCTCATCGCCGAAACCTTCTCCATTGATGACGGACTAATAGCCTTCGACCACGCAGTAAAAGGCGCCCGCGGAAAAGTCCTGATAAAGGCATAAAATAAAATGATCATAATATAGTTTCAGGAATAGTCGTTAAAAATGGACCATTTCAACAGAACTCATGCAATCGTTTCACCAGCTTGTGAACAGTTGTGCAGGGATTCCATTTGGCTTGATTTCCGCATTTGTCTTTGTGCAATGACTCAGGTTTTTCCGCACGGTTTATTGCTGTCTCTTTGCTTTTCTTGATTTTCCGGTAAATATCCTTATCGTTTTTTTTGTATTCTTCATTCAGGTGTTTTGTAAGTTTTCTGAATAAATCCTTATTATCATTGATTGGATTATCCATATATTCAAAGTGGAGTAAAAACCACAATTCAAAGCAGGTGTTTGAAAATGCTGTGTGAATGCCGTTATTGGCAGCTGTAATGATTGCCTGATTAAAAAGGACATCTTCCGTCTGGTCGGGTTCCAAAACCAATCTCCAACCGCCAGCAACCCCAATAACCACAAGCCCCCGCCAATAATTGCCGGATCGCAGGCGTCCCGCCTGTCCCCCGGGTCCCCAAACCAATCTCCAACCGCCAGCAACCCCAATAACCACAAGCCCCCGCCAATAATTGCAGGATCGCAGGCGTCCCGCCTGTCCCCCGGGTCCCAAACCAAAATCCAACCGCCAGTAACCCCAATAACCACAAGCCCCCGCCAATAATTGCCGGATCGCAGGCGTCCCGCCTGTCCCCCGGGTCCCAAAACCAAACTCTAACCGCCAGCAACCCCAATAACCACAAGCCCCCGCCAGCGATCGAAGGAAAGCTCCCCAACCCCGGTGCAGACCCGCAGGGTTCGCCTTCACTGCAAACAAAAACCACAAATCCCCGAAAACACGAACCTCCCATTAGCCCAATGCCCATGAATTAAAATATGGATTTATCTATTCGTTTACGAGAATCGTAACCGTTTGCCAAGCTCCCTGAGGTAATTTTTTGAAAAAAGTTTCCTCACGCTCACCCTACGGGCAGGCACCTTCAGAGGTAACCATGCTTCTGGAAAAGCGAGGTTACCTTCCGAACCTCCCTCCATGAAAAACATGAGTATTGGGCTGGGGGATTTGAGCACATTATACTAATTCAGTGGTATTGGGGGACAGACGAGACGCCTGCGATCCGGCGATCCGGCTGTCGTTGGCGTTTTATTGCGGTTATGAGGTTTGCAGGCGGTTTGAGTTTGTTTTCCGGCATGCTTGTTGGCTCACTTACAGTTGGCACACTTACAATGGTAATGAATTAAAACCCGGATTAAATGGAAAATATAATTAAATCAATAAAACAGATTAATCTGGTCCTAATGATATTAATATCCTTAACAGATTGTGTAAAAACTGTGTTTTTCACAACTCCAAACCATTTCTGATGGTTTCTCTTTTATAGAATTTCCCTCAAAGCCCAAACTATTAATTTTGCCGGATTTTGTTATATACTCAGAAAAATGACCCCGTGAAACAGCTCTTGCTGTTAATCCGGCATTGGGACCATTTTTGTTTCCACTTTGATTCTGGTTTTATTTCTCTGATCTTTTTCCCATTGTTTAATGGTGCGCTTCAGATCGGCCATTTCCGATTCCGAATATGCGGGCATACCGCTGAGCTGCCGCCAGATGTTTATAACTTTTACCACATATTCCTGAGTCTGCTGGTATGGCGGAATTCCGTTATACTGCCGCACTGCTCCGGGTCCTGCATTGTATGCTGCAAGGGTCAGTTCGTATCTGCGCTGGCGGGGGTGGTCTTTGTATCTGGTAAGCTGCTGTTTGAGGTAAAGAGCTGTCCCTTTGATGTTTTCCTCAACATTAAATGAATTTCTGACGGAAAGCCCCCTTGCGGTGCCCGGCATAAGCTGTCCGAGCCCCTGTGCTCCGGAATGGCTCACTGCATAAGGACGGAACATAGATTCCACAGTAATAACCGCAGCTACAAAACGGTCGTCTTCAAGCTGGTTCTGAAAGCTGTAGTAAATGATGGCTCTTGCTATTCTGTCGGTGGTTTTTTCGTCGAGGGAAGGATTGTAATACTTAATAGCCTGTTTGAAATGCCCTATCCGTTTTGAGTTGTAAACATCCTCAAGTCTGAAGGGATATTCTTCCTCTGCTGATGCAAAGGGACAGATAAATACGGATGCCGTAAAAATAAGCGTAAATAAAAATAAAATTCTTTTCAGATTCATATTAAACCCCAAATGACACGTTTTACATGATAACGATCATGTAATTATAATATTTTCCTGTTGTTTGTGTCAATCGATAACCTACGAACAGTGAGCGATGGAAAACCTTCTGAAATCACTTTTAATGACTCCGGATTTAACAACGGGGTCATTTTTGTATATTTCTTCCGCTTCTTCAGGAGAATCTGCTTCAAAAACAATAATTCCATAGGAGCCGTCGGTGCAGCCTCCCATAAAGCGGACTTTTCCCGCTTCACTGAGCTGCCGGGAATAATTGAAATGCCCCTGCATTGCCTGAGCTTCTTCAGGCGTCGGATTTGTCAGAAAATCTTCTCTTCCTGAAATGAAGATATACATATAGGTGTTTTCAGACTGCATAAAATATCCGCCTTTTTTGTATTCAAAGAGGCAGGGGGAATGGAAATAATCCCTTTTCCCACTGCCGTTTGCTTTCTGTTTATGGGAAATTTTTGCACATTTTGTCTTCAATTATCACTTTTTCGATAATTTCGTTATAAATTCCGAATGTACAGCGGGGGCAGCGGTCAAGATTGACACATTTCATCATTTCGATGTGTTTTTCGCTTCCCCAGAAATTCAGAATCTCCGCAGGGTTGGGATAATGGGAGCCTATGGCGTAAGATTCCTTGCCCCTGTGGTCAACGCAGAGATAAACTTTTCCGTCCGGTCCGCAGTTGATAAGAAGGGGTGGCGCGAAACAGCGTGTGAAATTCCGTTTCAGATTCATACTTGGTGAGAATTTGTGGCGGATTCCGAATACCTTGAAGTTGTCGTCTTCCAGATCAAAAGCTTTTCTAATCTGGTCGTTTACTACATCCACAGGAAAATCGAAATGGCAGTGTTCATCACCCAGCACATTTTCTGCCGCTGCGGGGCGGATATGGATGTAATCCACGCCAATATCCTTTGCAAGTCTGGTTGCTTCGTAGATGTGATCCGCATTGTCGGGGTGAATCAGATATTTATAGGAAATCTCAAGATGGCTTCCCGTTTCGTTTCTGCGTTTCACCAGTTTTCTGAGGTTTTCCACTGCTGCATCAAAGAGTTCCGGATCGACTTTTTTCAGGTCTGCATAGTTTTCCCTTGTGCTGCTGTCGATTGAAATGCCAATCCATCTTCCATATTTAACTATAGCTTCAACATCTTTATCTGTTATAAGTGTGCCGTTGGTGAGAAAAGCTGTGTCGGCGCCCATTTTGCCTATCATTTCCGTAGCTTCAGCCAGATCAGGATGAAGGAAAGGTTCGCCTCCCCCGGCAAAACAGATCCCCTTAACGCCCCATTCTATAAGAAAACGGCAAAGGTTAAACAGGTGTTCCCCGGATATTTTTCTGGTTTCATACTGATTGGTTTTAAGAATCCCGTGGGAATTGCACCATACACAATCAAGATTACAGTTGAAAACCGGATCTATGGATGCTTCCACCGGTGGCAGAAATCTGCCTTCCACTATAGCTTCCATCCATTTTCTGTATAAGAGTCCCTTCATACTGTTAAAAGAGTTAAAGGGATCGCTCCATTCCTTCATCCTGTTTATCCTTTCAAATTTTAATAAATCCTGAAAACAGCAATTCTCGACAGTTTAAAAGAAGGCTGCCCTGCCATTTTTGCAAGGGGTTTGTGCTTTTCAACGCCTGTAACTGTCGGTTCTCCCAATGCTTCAGTCAGGTTTTTCAGAAAATATTCGTAAATTTCATCTGATCGGCGGGCGTCCATTTCCTCGCATCCCCGCTCGTGTAGTATAACATAACGATAACCGCTCAGTCTTAATTTTTCAAGATCTGCGGGCTGGAAAGCATCCGGTTTTTCCTGAAGTTTATTCATGCTTTCGAGAAAGCCCACAAATGTATTTGTCTGAACAGGTTCTGCAGTGGAAAGAAACTTCGCCCTTCCTTCGGGAAATCCCATGGGAATACTTCCGTATGTCCAGCCCCACAGGAGCTTCTTTCCGTGAAACACCTGATAGAAATGGACGAAATCGCCCACACGGAACGGGACTTCTATTACTCCCGTATTTTCATTTTTATCCGCTGCAATAGCTTTGTAAATTTCCGGATATACAACCTCATTTGCCACCACCGGAATCTGCCCTGCCCATGTCATCTGAAAAGCCATGGAAGCTATAACCAGAAGAACAAATGCCACAGTTATTTTTCTGACAAGGGAAATATTGGGCACTTTGAATCTGCCTGCCACCCATTCCATCAGTGATTTGAAGTTTATAACCACAAGGGCAAGAATGGCGACATACATCATCCCCATCATTCGAACCGGCGCAAAAAGCCTGGCAAAGAACGGCACATATTTGAAAAAAGCTGTATAAAGCAAAGGCACAGGCCTGCCGTCCAGAATCCGTACATAGTTGTCGTACATCAGGCCATTCCGGAGATATGGTCCCAGAGAGAGAATATAGAAAAATGCAAAAACCACAACCCACAACCACGGCACAGGCCTTCTGAACAGAAGGGGCACAAGGGCGAGAAGAGTTATAATAATCGGTATGTTAAGAACATAAGCAAGGTAAAAGGGAAACAATGCCGGGGGTGAATCGGATCTATACCTCATAATGGACTGGGAAAGGGGATCTCTCTGATCCACTTCCCGCTGATCCTGAAGAAGGAATCCCAGAGGGGGGAAATCCCTCTGATATGTTACTTCCGGTAGTTTTTCCTTTTTCATCAGCAGTTCTATATATCGATACGAAAACGGCGCGCTAATCATCACAAAGAGGAGAAGCATCACAACCACATATTTTCCAAAGGTAAAAGTAAACTTTTTATGGTCTGCGAAAAGCTGAACTATAATGAAAATTGCCCCGAAGAAGAGGGCGGACATCCCGTAAAACAAATATACCGCTGCGGACATACCAAGCCAGAATCCTGCAAGAAGCCCGGATTTCAGGGAAAGTGTCCGGTAGTTGTCTATCAGATACATTGCAAAAAGCGGCAGTGTGAAAAGCATCACCTGACGGGGCCTGCCGTTGGCAATTTCATAAACCACATAAGGATTAAGAATAAGAATGGCGCTTCCCAGCAGCGAAATTGCGGGATTTTTTGTGAGATACTTTGCAAGGGCAAATCCTGCAAGTCCGTTGAGAAAAAGAATCAGAATAATCTTTACATTGTAATATACAGGATCCCCGAATATGGGTTCGAGCATAAGTGAGAGGGTCTGCCAGTCGAAGACATTTCCCGTTTCCGGATAATTTCCGGCGCACAGGTATGTATAAATTATAAATCCCCAGTCCTTGGGATTCTGCGCAAAAAGGGAAGCCATAAGCTGTTTGAACCACCAGTAGCGCCAGAGCCAGCCTTCAAGCTCGCCTGCTCCCAGATAACTGGTTTTCATCCGGGGGAGAACCGACCACGCAGGTATCAGTGCAAGAATAAAGCTTAAAATGACAGCAGGAAGCCAGTCTTTCAGAACGGGCCTCTTTTTTTCCGTTCCGGAGTCCGTTTCTGCCAGCTGAAGCTTCGCCTCGCTATTTCCCTTAGTCTTATCCTCTGCCAATTTTTACGGTTTCTCCTTATTGCCGGCTTCACTCTTTTCCTTGCCGAATCTAATCTTCAAACCAAGGGGAGCCGGTTTGTAATTATCCCCGAATACTTTTCTCAGCATCTGATGAGCCATTACTGATGTGTTAAAATTAGGGTATATAAGCATCCCCGGATTTTCTTTCCGGGTTTCTTCAATCATTTTATTGGTTTCGTCTGTTTCAAGACCTATATCGAGGTTTGTTCCACCCGCGAAAATTTCGATCTGTTTTCCGGTTGCTTTCTTTATTTCCCTCGTCAATCCCAGCAGGTCCGGATTTCCGGCGCCGGACAGAACTGCTACGCCCTTTTCCAGATGAATAACCAGATCCAGTTCATACACAGGCTCCTTATCGGTAGGGAGTTTTGATTCGCTCACATAGGCTCCCAGCCTCGGAGTAAGACTTGTGTAACCGGGCATAAGGGGAACCAGATTGTGCGCCCGTTCTATTGCCTGTATGTTTTTTGTAAAACTGCCTTTGGTCAGAGGCGGGCAGAAAACCGTCACTCCGGGGTTAAATGCCAGAATATAGCTTAACCCGCCGCAATGCTGTTCATCCACACGGGAAATTGCCACAAAATCGATTTTCTTTTTCCAGGGTAAAAACGGAGCCAGCTTTAGTTCGTTGACGCCGATTTCCCTCCAGTTCGTCCTGAAACTGCCGTCATTGGCTCCCATATCGAAAAGGAAGTTAAGAACTTCGTCATTTTTCACTTTCTGTGAAAACTGCTTGTAGTCGTTTTCCGCAAGAACATTTTTTGAACAGGCAAGAAGCCCATCGGTTTCAACAGGTTTATCCTCCAGAAGAACCCACATTCCCTGACCCTGATCATAGCTCATATTGTTGCGGAATATGTTTTCGTCCGATCTTCCGTCAGCTTCAGTCCCCGTCATCATAGTAACCGTATCGAGGAGATCGTATTTTTTCAGAACAACATCTTCAGGATCCGTAAAACCATTCTTCTCAATGGATGTTTCCAGAATCATAATATCCTGATTGGCAGGCACTGAAAAACGGGCGAGGATAAATATAAAGACGATAATTTCAAAAACAAGAAAAGCAAACAGAAACACAGTCCTTTTCCTGCGGGTTTTGCTCCCGTCCTCAGGCTGTATCTGTCCGCCTTCCGGTTCGATTTCCGTATTCTTTTGTATCTGGTCTTCCAAGGGTTATCTTTCCTTGATTAGTATAAATCTGTCCACTGCCAGGGCATCCATATCATTGCCCAGGAAGCAGTTTACAGCTTCCTTCACATCCCTGACAATAGGTTCCCCTCTGATATTAAACGAAGTGTTGAGTATCATCGGGACGCCGGTAATATCGTAGAATTTCTTAATAAGCTTGTAATAACGGGGATTGTATTCGGGAGTAATGCTCTGAACCCTGCATGTTCCATCCACATGTGTAACAGACGGAATAACATCTTTCTTATTTTCCAGAACATTGTAAACCAGAAGCATAAACGGCGAAGTGTAATCATTGTCAAAATAATCGCCGAGTTTTTCTTCCAGAACCGATGCTGCATAAGGTCTGAAAACTTCCCTGAATTTAACCCTCCGGTTGAGAATATCTTTCATTTCAGGATGGCAGGCGTTGGCAAGAATAGTCCTGTTGCCGAGCGCTCTGGGTCCGAATTCCATTCTGCCCTGATACCAGCCTACGATTTTGTTGTCGGCTACCATTCGGGCAACTTCCTCAACAAGGGTTTCTTCGTCAACTTCCCTGTATTTGAGGTCTGTGGTTTTCAGATATTCCCCCACTTCATCCCTTGTAGCCTCGTGGCCCAGATATGCATTCATTTTCCAGCGGGTCTTGTCGCCGAGAATGCAGCTGTTGATATAAAGGGCGCATCCCAGTGAAGAACCGGCATCGTTGGCTGCAGGCTGGATAAATATATCCTTTATGGGAGTTTCCTTCAGAATTTTGCCGTTTGTAACCGAGTTGAGAGTAACTCCGCCTCCCATACAAAGTGTTTTCAGCCCTGTCTCCTTATGAATATGCCTTACCATCTTCAGAATAGCTTCTTCCACTACTATCTGAAGGCTGCACGCAAGGTTTTCATGCTCGGGTTTGATTTCACTTTCAGGCTCTCTTCTGCATTTGAAGAGATTGTCAAATTTTTCATTAAACATTTCAAGGCTTGTATGAAACTTGAAATAATCAAGATTCAGCTTAAAACTTCCATCATCCCGGATTTCAATAAGTTCGTTGAATTTATCCCTGTATGTAGGCTTTCCGTAAGAAGTAAGCCCCATGAGCTTTCCTTCGCCGCTGTTGACTTTAAAACCGAGATATGAAGTAATGGCACTGTAAAGCAACCCCAGTGAATCGGGGAATTTGATTTCGTTGTGAAGCTCCACGCTGTTGCCTTCGCCCAAACCCCAGGCTGTGGTGGTCCATTCTCCTACGCCGTCGATGGTGAGAATTGCTGCTTTTTCAAAAGGTGAGGGTATAAAAGCACTGGCGGCATGTGCAAGGTGGTGGTCCACAAAAACCAGTTCTTTTTCGTATTTCAGTTCTTCCCGGAGGATCTGCTCCATCCGCATATTTCTCGAAAACCATGTAGCTGCAAAAGGCTCAAACTGCTCATATGATTTTGGGAAAAAATGCATGTGGGTGCTGATGAGCCTGTCGAATTTGACCTCAGGCAGTTCATAAAAGCCGATGTAATCTATATCATTGATTTTCAGTCCCGCACTTTCAAGACAGTATTCTACCGACTTCCGCGGGAAATCGCTGGTGTGTTTTTTACGCGTAAATCTTTCTTCTTCAACCGCAGCCACCACTTGGCCATTCTGCATCAGTGCAGCCGCTGAATCGTGATAAAAACACGAAATACCCAGTATATTCAATTTGTTCCTCCTCTGTCAGCCTGGTGGATGATGGGTTATGTGTGATGGAAAATTGGAAATTAACGAAATGGTTCAGTTTTTCCGACAACTGCCGGAAGCCCTCGGCGCTCAGCTATATGATGTGGCGTCTGAGTCAGGCTTCTGCGTGAACCTGTAACCCTTGCCGTTTCCTGTGTAAGTTTTCTTTTTCCAGTACGAACCATTCTCCAGAGTCCGGGCAAAAGGATTGATCCCAAATATTTTGTTGAATAGGGAACCGATGCCCAGCATAAAATAGTATATAAAGACCAGTATAAGTTTAGCCATACTTTCTCCCTTCGGTAAAATCAAGAGATTGTATTTTCATTAAGAAGCTCATCATCTGTAATAATAAAGACGGGAAGCCTGAATGCCTCGGAAAGCTCACGGAGCTTCATACCCCGTCCGTCCGCCGACAGATAATTTCTGAGAAACCCGTTGCCGGGATCCTCTATAATCAATGCTCCTGCATCCGCAGAAATCAATGCTTTTTTAACAATTCCCGACATTCCTGCCGGATCCGGCTCAAGAATAGGCGCTATAAGAACCCCTCTTGTCAGAACCTCGGCAATTTTCCGTATTTCTTCCCTTCCGGGCTTTGTTTCCGCTATAATTCCCGAAAGCATACCCTTCTGATTTCTTCCCCAGTAGATAACAGGTTTTTTCCAGCCCGTAAAAAGCTTGCTGATTACATCATACATAACCCCTGATGCTTCTCCGCCTTCCGGATATCTGACTATGGAAACTCCCCCCGGCGCAGCTTTATTTCCTCCGATTGCAACATCCACCGACAAAACCGGGGTTATAAGGTTATGCCCTGAAATAAAACCACCGGGCGCTTTAACAGGACTCAGCCTGTCAACCAGAAAAGCTTCTGCGGCGCTTACCCTCAGTCCGCTGATTATAAGCGAAAAACCCGCCATTACAGCAGCAGCAAGACCTATCCATAACAAAACGATAAACACCAGAAGAATAAAATCGTAATAGGAAACGCTCTGTCTTATATAAAACAATGAATGAATATCGGAAATTTCCACGGCAAACACAGGCAAAGCCCTTAAACCCGCCCATAAAACCAAAGTAAGTGTTATAAGGAAACAAACCGACTTTTTCATCGGATCAAAGTTATTCTCCCTGAAGCTGATTCCTTCCGATTTCAGATAATTATAATTGAAGTTTCGAAAAAAGAAAAGATTTTGAAGACATTGTTTTTCATGCAAAAATCAAATATGACTGAACGGAAAAAAAGATACCTGAATGGAAAAAAGATACCTGAATGGAAAAAAGATCTCTTAATGGAAAAAAATGTCTGAATGAAAAATTAAATATACCATAATGGGAAAATCGGATATGTGTAAACAAAAAAGCAAATATGTCTGAACATAAAATCTAAAATGCCTAAATAATACTATAACTAATCCGAAAAAAATATCCCCTGTACCGCCAGCAAACCCCATAACCACAAACCCGGCCAACAACTGCCGGATCGCAGGCATCCCGCCTGTCCCCCGGGTCCCAAAACCAATCGCCAACCGCCAGCAACCTCCATAACCACAAGCCCGGCCAACAACTGCCGGATCGCAGGCATTGCGCCTGTCCCCCGGGTCCCACAACAACCGCCAACCGCCAGCACCCCCCATAACCACAAACCCGGCCAACGATTGCCGGATCGCAGGCATTGCGCCTGTCCCCCGGCTCCCAAAACCAACCGCCAACCGCCAGCACCCCCCATAACCACAAGCTTTACAAGCGATCGCATAAGGAATTTGCAACCCCGACGCGGACCCGCAGGACCGCTCTCACCGCAAACTTAAACCTCAACATTCCTAAAACGCGGCAATCCCCCTCTGCAGTTTGAGTTGTATTTCCATTCCGGAGTTTGCGGATAGAATGCGGGATTGTTTACCCGGTGGGGACAGGCGGGACGCCTGCGATCCGGCAATATTGGCGTTTTATTCCCTCGTAATCGGGGGGATTTATGACCCTCAGGGAAATCACGCTTTTCTGGAAAAGCAGGTTTTTCTCCAAACTCCCTCCTTAAAAAACAGGAGTATTCAGACTGGAAACTGGAGTAAGTTTTACTAATTCAGTGACGTTACCCCCTCGAATCACACCCTCCCCATCCCATCCTGATAACCCGCTGCATACCCAAAAATCCCCGAAATGGGAATAATAAAAAACGGGTAATAAATAAAATATAAAAAGGAGATACCATGAAACACAAAATCTTCAGATCAGTCCTGATAGCAGCTCTGATGATGCTGACCACTCTGGCTGTTTTTGCCGCAACGCCAAAAACCGGATTCAACTATGTTGCAAGCAGCGCCGCAGCAAAAAAGGTTTTCCACCTGCCCACCTGCAAATGGGCATCAAAGATAAAACAGAGCAACGCAGTCTATTTTGTAAAAAGAGAAGACGCAGTAAAACAGGGATACAAACCCTGCGGAGTATGCAAACCGTAAGGTAGGTTACTAATTTCTTTGAACCAGTTGGTATTTAATAACTCCTTACCAACTGGTTTAATAAAATGATTATAGTTCAATTATTTGTAGTTATTTATTATGTGATAATGATTGATTTAATGTGGCTTAAAAGGATTATAAGCAAAAAAATGAAATTATAATAGATTGAAAACTCCGGGAGGTTAAAATGACTGTTCTTCCAAATTATAACTCACCACTAATTGACAGCAGAGATTTTATTTTATCAACTTCTCTTGCCAAAAAAGCGCTTTCAGAAAGTTTTTTGCCGGGATTTACAAACATATTAAGAGACATCATCGAAGAAATGTATTATCTTGCAAAAAGCTGCCACCTACCGGAATTTACCGAGCATGGCTTGCCGCATGTTTGCAGTGTTGTAAAACGAATCTCAGATTGGGGTGATAGTGTCGGATGGCTTGAGAAACTGAAAGATAATGAAGCCTCTATTCTCCTTTTGGCAGCCATTGTTCATGATATTGGCATGCTAACCCAGAATAAAGCAGATCTGGAAGAGCAAAATTTTTCAGATTATAATACCATTGATATCCCATTATGGGTAAGAAGTACACACAGTAAAAGAATTTTTAAAATTCTTGATAGAACCATAATTCAGCCAAGATATAATCAGGAAATGATAAGAAAGGGACTGAAACTTGTTTCTGAAATAGCAAGAGCACACTCAGTTGATCAAGAACAATATGAAAATAATCTAAAAATTAATGACCTGTGTAGTTTTTTTAAACTGGATAAGCAGCGCCAATTTGCACTTGCATCTATAATTTCAGTTGCGGATTTGTTGGACGAAGATGGAGAAAGATGTGATACAAAAAGGTTGCTGGAAAATAAACATAGCACAACTATTAGCAAGGCTCATTGGATTCGTCACACAATGACTCACAGAAGG
>JAJTBE010000025.1 GCA_021287065.1 Bacillota bacterium | reverse complement strand
GGTAACACCAAAGGGGAAAAAATATGGGGACAGGTTTTATTATCTTTCTGACTGCAGTAAAGGTGATGGAGGACTTATCAAGTCTATAATTGTAAAAAAGAATACACTGTGTATTCTTGCAATAATCCATCAGAAAAACTCAAAACACATCTTCCGTGAAGACCCGGAAAAACTCATCGAAACCATATACAGCAGGCTTTAGGAAGTTTTTGTCCCCAAAAGAGTTCTGTCAGTATAATTAATCCGGGTGGATTGTTTCTGCCCGGAATATATTTATTCGGAACTTGTATAAGTAATTGTCCAAAAAGAAAAATCAAAACCCATGAAAAAAAGAAAACCTCCGAAAACCCCCGTAGCGCAAGGCTTCAGCCTTGCTGGTCACCTTTCCCGACTCGCCTGTTATTGGCGCAAAGCATTGCTGTTTCTGAAGAAAACTAAAAAATACATTTTTAAGGAGCATTAAATGAAAAGCCGATGTTTGTTAATAACAATTTTAATGTTTTTTGTCTGTTCAGTCTTTTCGTCATTTGCAGATACAGCAAAACCAAAACAGATACTGACAAAGGCGGATTTGCCGGATGGGTATTATTTGGGCTATTCTGCAAGAAAAATGAGTAAAAATAGAGTTCTTCACCATTCTGAGTTGTGGACTACTTTGTCACCAAAACAGAAAAATTACTATATTCAAAAATACGGAAGTCTTGTAAAAGCTCCACCTGCTTCTTTTATTAGCCTTGAACAGTATCACTACGAGAATGGTATGGCTGGAAAAATGATTCAGTACCACAAAGGGCCAAGTGCAAATCCCGGATGGAAAGATACCACACCAGCTGGGAAAAAATACGGAAGCAAGTGTTGTTCCATTATACAACCATTTGATAACGGTGATAAGCTGATAATTATTCTTTTCATAAAGGGGGATGATCTATTTTTACTCAAAACCTGTGAAAGGGCTAAATCACCAAGAGAATTAAAACCAGACCCGGAAAAACTCATCGAAACCATATACAGCAGGCTTTAGGGGACTTATTTCCAAAAATACAGGTTTGTCAATAAAATTATTCCGGGTGGATTGTTTCTGCCCGGAATATTTTTATTCGGAACTTGTATAAATAATTGTCCAAAAAGAAAAATCAAAACCCATGAAAAAAAGAAAATCTCCGAAAACCCCCGTAGCGCAAGGCTTCACAGACTGCGCCAAAACTCAGGTTTTTCACTAAGCTGACACAATATATTGTTTTAATCTTGGCAGCATTTCCAATATATTGTATGCCTGCAACAGAAATTTGGAGTTTTGTCTCGGCCTGTTCAGCCTTGCTGGTTACTTTTCCCGACTCGCCTGTTATTGGCGCAAAGCATTGCTGTTTCTGAAGAAAACTAAAAAATACATTTTTAAGGAGCATTAAATGAAAAATCGATGTTTGTTAATAACAATTTTAATGTTTTTTGTCTGTTCAGTCTTTTCGTCATTTGCAGATACAGCAAAACCAAAACAAATACTGACAAAGGCGGATTTGCCGGATGGGTATTATTTGAATAGTAGAAATTCATTTAAAACTAAAAAAGGTCAGTTTGTTCTTGAAACATGGTCAACCTGCTCAAATGTTGAAAAAAAACATTATATGGATGAATACGGTAATTTAAATAAACTTCCCAAAGCATCTTATATTATGGCAGAACTGTATTATTCCAATGGCATAATTACTGATGACATTATTGATTATTATAAAGGAAGTGTGGTAAATACCGAATGGAAAGAAATAACTCCAAAAGGCAAAAAGTATGGGGATAGGTTTTATTATATCAATAGACAAAGCACAGGAGACGATGGTTTGATTAAAATCATTGCAGTAAAAAACAAATCACTGTGTATGCTCACAATAATCCATCAAAAAAACTCAAAATATAAATCCCGTGAAGACCCGGAAAAACTCATCGAAACCATATACAGCAGGCTTTAAAGCATGGTTCTGGAACCAATACCAGACTTCAGTCTGGTGGACTGCAAGCCTGCAACCACAAAGCCCAAACTGTTTTAACAGTTTACCGGAAAACGCCATTGTTGAAATCGGAGAAACCATTAAAATGGTTTAAAGCCCGTGGTTATGCGGTTTAACTGCCACCGGGTTAAAACCCGGTGTTGGTTCCAGGGGCTTCGGGATATGCGAAAAGCAACCAAATCCGATGTGGAAATTGGGTGGAGACAGCAGGGTAAACCCAATAACGGCAAGCATTTGCCAGGGATCGTAGGAGGGGTTTGCAACCCCGACGCGAACCCGCAGGTTCGCCCTCAAGCCTCTGAATTGAAGTTTGGATTTATCTGAACGCTCACGAGAATTCTGCCCATTCGCCAAGCTCCCGGAGAAAACTTTTTTGGAAAAAGTTTCCTCCGGACCGCCATCCCAAAACTTTTGAATCGGGGGACCGACCGAGGACCCGGTACCGTGGGGGTTTGGGGACCGTCAGAGGGAACCACGCTTTTTTGGAAAAGCGAGGTTACCCTCCGAACCTCCCTCCTTGAAAAACAGGAGTATTGGGCTGGAAATTGGAGTAAGTTTTACTAATTCAGTGGTATTGGGACTGACGCTGGTTTTGTACCGATGGGGGTAGGGTAATGCCAATGAATTAAGACATGGATTTATCTGATCGCTCACGAGGCTTGTGTCGGTTCGCCCAGCTCCCAGAGAAAACTTTTTTGAAAAAAGTTTCCTCCGGACCTCCTTCCCAAAACTTTTGAATTGGGGACCGACCGGGGGACCGTGGGGTTTAGGGACCCTCAGAGGGAACCACGCTTTTTTGGAAAAGCGAGGTTACCCTCCGAACCTCCCTCCTTGAAAAACAGGAGTATTGGGCTGGAAATTGGAGTAAGTTTTACTAATTCAGTGGTATTGGGATTTGGGGACCGTCAGAGGGAACCACGCTTTTTTGGAAAAGCGAGGTTGCCCTCCGAACCTCCCCCCTTGAAAAACAGGAGTATTGGGCTGGAAATTGGAGTAAGTTTTATTAATTCAGTGGCATTGGGACCGGCGCAGGTTTAGAACCGACCGGGATTTAGGGACCGTCAGAGGGAACCATGCTTTTTTCAAAAAGCGGGTTTCCCCAAAAAAGAATCATAACCGCTTGTCCAGTTCCATGACAAAAGTTTATGTATTCTATGGCTATTACCTGAATCTTAAAAGCCGGAGTGCGTTGGCGATGACTATAAGTGAGCCTCCCATATCCACAAAAACAGCCATCCATAATGTGGCAATGCCGAGAGCGCCAAGGGTCAGAAAAATTATTTTCAGGCCAAGGGCAAAGGCAATATTCTGTTTGATAATATTTAATGTGTGCCTTGATAGTCTGATTGCCCAGGGGATTTTTGCCAGATTATCCGACATAAGGGCAATGTCCGCTGTTTCAAGGGCTGTATCTGAGCCGGCTGTGCCCATGGCGATTCCCACATCTGCTGCAGCCAGAGCCGGAGCGTCATTGATGCCGTCACCAGCCATTGCGGTTCTTCCGTATTTTGCCTCAAGTTCTTTAAGCACTTTTACTTTATCCGTAGGCAGAAGTTCGGAACGGTATTTTATCCCAAGTCTGTTTCCCACTGCTTTTGCGGTGCCTTCGTTATCTCCGGTGAGCATTACTATTTTTCTGATTCCTTCCTTCTTCAGTTCGTTGATTGCAGCCTGTGCTTCGCTCCGGGGTTTATCGCTTATGGTTATTACAGCAAGGGGTTTGATTTCATCCCCAAGCATAACTGTTGTGCTTCCTTCCGATTCCATATCAACAGCAAGGTTGTGAATCTCATCGCTGCAGATTCCCTTGTGTTCAAAGAATCTGTGTGAACCGATAAAATATTTTTTACCATTGACTACGGCGCAGGCTCCTAAGCCGGGAACTGCTTCAAATTCAGAAGCTTCCGGAATATTTATCCCTTCTTCCTTTGCCTTTACTGTTATTGCGTGGGCAAGGGGATGTTCGGACAGGCTTTCTATTCCTGCGGATATTGCCAGCGCTTCTTTTTCCGAAATGTGGTTTATGGTTGCTATTTTTTCAACGGAAGGTTTTCCTTCGGTAAGGGTACCGGTTTTGTCGAGAGCCACAACTTTTGTAAGCGCAATGTTTTCAAGATAAACACCGCCCTTGATTAATATGCCTTCCCTTGCCGCTCTTGTCAGGCCTGAAACCACTGCTACAGGAGTTGACAATACAAGGGCGCAGGGGCAGGCTATCATAAGCATTACCAGCGCTCTGTATATCCAGATATGGGGATCGAGGTGATATACAATAACCGGAACCGCTGCAATCAGAAATACAATGGTAATAACAATCGGCGTGTACCAGCGGGAAAACTGATCGATAAAACTCTGGGCAGGTGCTCTTTTTGCCTGAGCTTCTTCAACAATTCTTATGATTCCCGACAGGGTTGTATTTTCAAAATTTCCTGTTACCCTGACCTCAAGAGCACCCGACTGATTTATTGTGCCGGCAAATACAGTATCGCCGGGGTTTTTCTGAACAGGCATTGATTCTCCGGTTATAGGAGCCTGATTGATAGTGGATGAACCTGCGGTTATTATGCCGTCAAGGGGGATTCTTTCACCGGGTTTTATTATTATAATTTCCCCTTCCTGAACTTCCGATGGCAGACGGACTTCCGTTTTTCCCTCAGTTTTAACAAGCGCAGTATCCGGTGTCAGATTCATAAGCTCGTGTATAGCACGTCTGCTTCTTTCCATGCTGTGTCTTTCCAGAAGAAAAGCCAGGGAAAACAGAAATACAACGGTGGAAGCTTCGAGCCAGTCTCCGAGAATGGCAGCGCCTATAACTGCAATGGTCATAAGGACATTCATATCAGGATTCAGATTCCGGGCTGCGTTAAAAGCTCGCTTTGCCGCAAAATATCCGCCTGTGATAATTGCTGCTGCAAAAAGAAAAACAGCTAAACCGGGAAGGGGGAGGGTTTTCTGAACTATATAGCCTGCTGTTGTGAGAAAACCTGAAATAATTGTTGTTATAAGAATCTGCCTGCCTATATCAGTTTCCTGCAGACTGCCTGAAGCTTTCGATGCGGTGCGGGGAGTCATTCCCAGTTTTCTGATAGCTTCGAGGATCTTATCCTCACTGGTCTGTTCAATGTCTATAGTAACTTTAATCTGCCTGTCGATGGGGTAAAAGGCGGCATTAATTATTCCCTTCATGGATTTGAAGCGGTTTTCAATCATTTTGATTTCTTCGGAGCAATCCATTTCGGGAACCAGAATGGTAAGCTGACGGGTTTTTCCGTTATTTGCCGATGAATAAACAGAGGTATGTATGTCTTTATCCGTATTGAGGGGAGAACAGTGCTTTTCTCCGTTTTGGCAGCAATGGCTGCAATGATTATGGCTTTCTTCAGGTTTCTTGTTCATAACCTGTTCCTTCCGTTTCATCAACATGGCTCATAGCCTGATGCATAAGGTTTCTTACATGATCATCGTCAAGAGAGTAATAAATCTGTTTCCCTTTTCTGCGATATTTAACAAGGCGATTGGCTCTCAGAATTCTCAACTGGTGGGATACCGCAGAGTGGCTCATTTCCACCAGAGACGAGATTTCGCACACGCAGAACTCTCCTTCCATCAGGCAGTAAAGTATCCGGCTTCTTCCGTAATCGCCCATTACTTTAAAAAGCTCAGCCGCCTGATTGAATCTTCTTTCAAGGGAAAGCATTTTTTTTAGTTTGTCCGTTGACTGCGGATTCCCGTAATAAGGTCCGCAAATATGCGTTGCAGCGGTGTTTTCACCGTTGGTTGTGTTATTTTGATCCATCTTTGAGCCTCCGTAAAAGGCTTTATTGATTTGAAATTTTAAACATATGAACAAATGTTCATATGTAGATTATATCAGATTTTTTTATAAAGTCAACATGTGTGAAATTGATAAAAGGAAAATGAAGATTATGTGGCTAAAAAGAGTCCTTACTTTTGAGGAAAATGATTTTTGTAGATCTCTTCAAAAAAAACTACGCTTTGCCGATAAAAATAATGGGTACTATATGGAAGGGAATCGATAGTGGAAGCGTTTGTAAAAAACCTCGCCAGTGCTTTGAAGGGCTTTGAAGCGGGCGAGTACCGCCAGGCACTTGAAAGCATAACCCGTGTAAAAGAGCTGGGCCGCCAGTTGAGCGTGCCGGCAATGGGTGAAGTTTTACTTTTTGAAGCATGTTTGCACGGCTTGGTTGGCGAGACAGAGAGAGCAGACAGAGATTTTGAAGAGTGCATTAAAAATTTCAGCAACTCGGAAATCACTGAACATAAAGCAAGAGCAATTCTTTTTTACTGCCGTTATCTAATAAAAACCGGCAGACTTGGCGATGCGGAAAAACGACTTGCCGCATTGTGGGATATTCCCTGTATAGCAGTAGATCCTTTTCTTTCTCTGTTTTTCAGATATTGCAAGGCAGAGTTAAGATATTTTCAGATAAAAGCAGGCAGAACGGTTCTCAGTGAAAAACTGATGGATGAACTGGCTCAGTTGTATGATTCGATTCTTCTTATGGAATGCCTCAGCATGGCCGGGCAGTTTCAGGAACTGGGCGACGACGATTCCGGCGAGGTTCTTCTCGAATTATATTATCAGACAAACAAACATGATAATACATTGCTGCTTATGCAAAAACTCAAGCACAGGCAGATGCTCAGGGATTTTGTTGCAAAAGGCGGAAAAGTTACAAATGCCGACAAAATCACTGCAGACAGACTCGACAATGCATTCGGTTTCCTATCGGCATTTATCGACGGTTATCTCAAACTTCATTTTCTTATTTATCCCTTTGTGGAAGAATTCCGTGAAAATTATCATCTGCTTGACGGTGAGGATGCTAAGTATTTTGCCCGTGTAAAAGCTTTATTCAGTGAAATGGGTATGATCAGAACACTTCCTGCGGACTTTGAAGCAAAAATAAACATGGCCCGGGAAGAAACCAACAACACCGAAGGCGCTTTTAAAAAAGAAGTTGAAAACCTATCATTTATTAATCCGGTGGGAATACATTTTCTCCCCGGATTTGATATTCCGGTTAAACTGCTGCAGGCAACCCTTGGGGATAAAATTGCCGCAGTTGAATACTATATGGGAAAAAAAGCTATCTATTGTGCGCTCATCTCAGTTTCTGAAACCGTCTTGTATAAAATAGCATCTAATCAGGATGAAATCAGCAGAGTTGTTGAAAAGCTTGTAAAAGCTGCCTCTCTGGCAGAAAATGCTCCAAAACCCTCGAGGAAGGAAATCTCGGAAATTGACCTTGTACTCAAGGAAATGTTCAGAATTCTGATTAAGCCCCTTGCTATGGAGCTGGCAGGGAAAGATAAATTATATATAATACCGCATTCCTATCTGTATGATGTACCCTTTCATGCTTTAATGGATGATAAATCAACTCTGGCGGACAATTTTGAAATCTGTCTGATTCCGGATATGGTGTATCTGCTGAAATATGCCAACAATTCAAATATCGTGCTCAACAGAAGAAGGGGACAGCCTAATCAGAACGGTGAGTATGTTGATATTACGGAAATAGATGCCGTTGCTCTTTCCAGAGCCGATGAAATTGTTCTGATGGACAGAAATTTCCTCAAAAAACCGGGAGATTTGGGCCGTGTTGTTTCTTCATATTTTATGAAGGGTGTGGGAATTGTCGTCGGAGTTCTGTGGGATTTGCCCGAATCTGCAAGAGATGATTTCTTTGGCACTTTTCTTGACAACCTTATTTCCAAAAGTTCTGTGGGAGCCTTTGAATCAGCTAAACGGCAGATGATGAGAAAGTATGGAAACAACGCATCCTATTGGGCTGCATACCAGCTTCTCGGCGAAAATCTGACGGTTGAACCCGAATGCCTTCTGGCAAGAGGTGGTCTTGATAGAGGCATTAAAGCAACCAAACTTATTTCTCCCTCTGGAAAGCTCCTTGCCCTTCCTGTTATAGAAGATGGTATCCTGTACTCCGGAGGAGACGACGGAAATATTATCGCAATAAATGCTTCAGACGGAGCTATTCTCTGGAAACATAAAACCATGGACTGGGTCAATAATCCATTTGTGATAAAAGATGGAGTTCTTTATGCCGGAGGAATGGATAAAAGGGTGTTTGCCATTGATGCGGTAACAGGCCGTAAAAAATGGGAAACCAAAACCGGCGGCTGGATTGTCGATACTCCTGCAATAGGCGAAACAAGGGTGTTTGCACTGTGTAAAGACGGTTATCTGTATTTTATAAAAAAAGATACCGGCGAATTTGAAAAACGGCATTTTGTAGGGGATATAAACAAAGCTTTTCTTTCACTTTCAGGTGAAACCCTTATTGCTGCCGTTGAAAACAGAGACAGAATCAAAATTTCCTGTTTTGACGCCAAAAGATATTCCCTTATCTGGGAAAAATCCGTAGCCGGAAAGTTGTTCGGAGCGGCGAGAATTTATAAGGGGTTCTTTTTTCATACTTACGGAAAAGGGCTTTTATGCTCTGAAAATGTCTTTAACGGCAGAATTCAGTGGGAATACGATTTAGGTTCGGGAATTCTGGATCTTGTTTTTGGAGATGCAAACCTTGGATACAGCACAAGGGATAACATTCAGATAAGCGCTGTAAACCTTGAAACCGGTAAAACCGCATGGAGCGTGCAGACTCACGCCACAATGGTTTCAAAAATCGCACTCTATAATAATACAGTTTATGTTCTGTGCAGTGATGACAGAATCTATACATACGATGCAGGCAGTGGCGTTGAAAAGAAACAGATTCATATAGGCAAAATCACAGGTGAAAAAATCGTTGTCCACGACGATGTAATATATTTGCTGAATTCATCCGGCGGTATTTATCGTATAACCGATTATCCCGATCCTGTAAAAGCTGTGGAAAATAAGGATTCTGATCTGCCTGCACAGAATCTGAGCGTTCTTGCACCTGTCCCCCTGAACTGTCTTAATAAAATTGTTGTGGATAAGAAAACTCTTCAGACTTTCGAAAACACAGCTTCGCAGGTATGGACCAAGGAAAGCGATGAAACCATTCTCTGCGAGCCTGTTATAATAAAAGGTTCAGCCCTGCTTCTTAAAGCAGGAAACCGGATGCAGCTTTTTGATATTAAAAAATCTTCGCCTATCTGGGAAGCAACTCTTCAGGATGTTGTCAACACACCGCCGGTTTTACATCAGGGAATGTTGTTCTGCGGAGGCAGAAGCGGTTATTTTTACAGTATTGATTCGAATAATGGCAAAATTCTTGCCGGACAAAAGATAGCCTCCAATTTCTGTTCAGCGCCTGCTGCGGGAAAGGCAAGTATTTTTATTGGTTCTACGGATAAACATCTATATTCTGTTTCCACATTCAGGGGCAAAGTTTTGTGGAAATTCCGTACAGGCGGGGATATTATTGCCAAACCTGCTGTCTATAAAAACACTGTAATCTTTACGAGCGGCGATGGAAATGTATATTGTCTCGAAACGGAATTCGGAGATCTTGTATGGCAGGCAAGGACAGTATCTCCCCAGACCTGGGATCCTGTGATTGAGAGAGACAGGGTTGTGATAGCAGGTTACGATTCCTATATCTACTGTTTTGATCCAAGAAACGGAAAGATGTTCTGGAAATATCACATTGCTGATGACGAACCTTCGGGAAAACCCCTTGTTACCAATGATCTTGTTATTGTGTCAACGAAAAAGGGCGGAGTGTACATAATAGGGCTTCACAGAGGAAACCTTATGCATACGGTCCAGCTTAATGAGCCTGTACATATTCATCCGGTTGAAGGCAGCGGCACTGAATTTGCACTTGGTACCACAAAGGGATCCATTATATTTCTTAACAAGCAGGATGGTCATACAACAAGGAGCATTCATCTTGATGAGCCGATTTTCTTCCCGTTTGTAGTAGGGGAGAAAGGTATGCTGGTGGTTCAGGGAAATAAATCAATATCACTGATACAATTCCCTGCCAAGGATGCGCCTCATACCGAAAAGATAAAAACGGAAAAAACCGACAAACCGGAAGAATCATCTGAGCCTGCCACAGAAAGCGAAACAGCAAGGCTTGCCGCCTCCGGAAACAGACCTCTGACCCGGGATCCCAATGCAAGATTCAATCAGGATGGTTATAAACCACAGGGCAGGGAATTCGGTTCTTCCTGGATGAAGGACCCCCGTTTCCGTACCGGTCAGGGTGTACCCCTCGTTGATGATGATGATGAATATAAACCTTTCAAAATTCTGATGTTTATAGGTTTTCTGCTTCTCAATATAATTCTTCTGATAATAAAAGAATATACTCTTCTTTATTTTTCTGTTCCCGCATTTGTTTTAACCGGTGTTTTCCTGATTATCAGCACTATGCAGAACCAGAACCGGCAGATGAAAAATCTGTTCCATCGTTTTGTTCCTTCCCATTTGCTTGAAGGGTTTATGAATGGCGGAAAGACCGAAGAAAAGGTGATCAGTGTTCTGTTTCAGGATATTTATGATTACACGCCTATGTCAGAATCCATTACCAATGAAGAACTTTATGTTCTGCTTCAGAAAATAGATGCTATTACTGATCAGGTTGTTACAAAACACCATGGCGAAATTATGTCGTATATCGGTGATGCATATATGATTACTTTCAATGCGGTTCAGAATGTCAATGATCATGCGAGCAGAGCAGTGCTGACATCAATGGAAATTAAGCGGGAAGTTGATAAACTTGCAAAACATGTAAATATCAACACAAATCTTCCTGTTCCCTTCAAGCTGAAGATGGGATTCGGAATTCATACCGGTCCAGCCCTTGTGGGAATCAGAGGAGCCAAGAGTAAACTTGAACCCTTTGTGCTTGGTGATACCGCCAACATTGCGGCAAGGCTTCAGAGTCTTACAAGAGAGCTTGGAAGCGATATTATTATCAGTGAAACTACAAAAATTCAGGTGAGTGGTGCAATCAGCACAAAAAGTCTTGGAAAATCAAGATTAAAAGGCAAATCTCAGCCTGTGGAAATATTTGAAGTGGTAGGAATTAAAACAGCGTCGGCAGCTTTGTAATTACTTTTCGCCGTTGCCTTCGGACATAAGCTGCGCCATAAAAAGGTCTATGTCGGCAAAGTGATCTCTGTGTTTTTTCTTAAACTGATTCCAGTCTTCCCATTCTCCCCGATATTCTTCTGTCAGTGGTGAAAGACATACCATATCTCTGGTTTCAGCGTCTTTTTGTCTGATGAAATAGAGTCTTTCGTCATCCATTGAAAAATCGATAATTTTGCTGAATTCAGGCTCTTCCACATTGAATTCGCCACTCTCAAACCTTGCGGTGAGGCCAATTGAACGCCAGCCCATTCTGAAAGTGGGTTTGTCCCCATCTCTGTTTATTTTTGACAGGACAAGCTCATCAAGTATAACCGGCAGTGCAACTGCATTTCCATTAATATCACAAACCTGAAGAAGCCCTCCTTCTTCGATGAAGTGGGCTATAGCCATAAGCATATCGTCAACAAGTTTCTTCTCTACCGGCATAATGTCGCTCCTATCTCTATTCTTCTGCCTTTTCCGCTGAAAACTCCTTTATTCTTTCAAGTCTGAGCATAGCTTCCTGATCTCCCGGATTGAACTCAAGAGCTTTTTTATATGCTTCCTGAGCTTTTTCCCTGTCTCCTGTAATCAGATAGTATTCGCCAAGGTTGAAATGGGTTTCCGCATTATTCGGTTCCAATTCAAGAGCTTTATCAAAGTGAGGTTTGGCAGCATTGTAATGGCCGCTGTCAAAAAGAAGCACGCCGAGGGCACGGTTGTAGAGCGGGTTATCAGGCTGAAGCTCAAGTGCCTTTTTGACTTCTGATACTGCCTGATTCATTTTGGCTTTCAGCCGGTAAACAAATGACAGGGAAAAATGAGTTGCTGCAAAGTCTTCTGACAGTCCGAGAGATTTCAGAAAAGCCTGCTCCGCTTTTCCTGTCAGTGTCAGAGCCATATAGGCTTCGCCGAGATAATGGTAGTATTCGGCTTTTGTATCATCAAGGCTGATTGCTTTTAAAAGCTGGTTGATAGCGTCATTGAACTGTTTGTATTCAATAAGCGCCAGACCATACATAAAATGTGCGTCTGAGTAGGAAGGATTATATTTAACCGCTTTTTCAGCAAAGTTTATTGCTTCCTCAAATCTTCTCAGTTCGAGGTAAAGAGCTGAAAGATAGTAATGTGCGTCGGAGCATTTTTCATCAATTTCCACTGCTTTAAGGAAACTGATTTCCGAAGCCTGTGCATCCCCTTTTCTGTAAAGCGCCACACCTTTTACATACCAGGCCATTGATGTGTCCGGATCTGTGCTGATTGCTTTTTCAGCCATTTCCAGCGCTTTGTCAAATTCTTCCTCTTTCAGCAGAATAAGACCCATGGACCAGAGTGCATCAACATTATCCGGATCAATATCAAGGGATTTGCTTATCTGCTGCCTTGAGTTTTCAACATCGCCCATGGCGAGATAAACAAGACCGCGCAGCCAGAATGTATCAGGATTTTCAGGTTCAAGAGCTTCAGCTTTTTCAAGGGCTTCAAGTGCCTGCTCCTTCTGTCCCCTGATAAGGTGGGTTGATGCGGTTATATTCCATACGGAATAGATACCGGGGTCTGCTGCGATAATCTCCCTGAGCAGATCAATGCTTCTTTTGGTCTGTCCTATATTGTTGTAAGTAAGAACAGCTCTGAAAAGATAAGAAAGGTTATTCTCGGCTCTGCCTCTTCTCTGCATTTCCTTTGCAAAAGAGAGTAAGCCCCCCATTACATACTGACCCTGAACCATAAGGTCCGTCCAGGCTATGGAAAACGGATCTTCTTTCAGCCTGTTGTTGATTATGGTAAAAGCTTTATCCATATCGCCGGCTTTTATTAAACCATAGGCTTCATGAAAAGACTGGTCCTTTATCGCCGCCCATTTGCCTGTGGGTTTATTTGTTTTCATCGTCATATGTATTGGGTCCTCCGGAATTAAACATCCTCTATATTAAGAGGTTTGTAGTCTGAAGGTATGCCGTCGGGTGATTCCGCAGGCTGTTCCTGCTCATCGGAATCTCCTTCCGTGTCCTCTGTTTCTTCCTGATCTTCCGTTTCCTCATCAGATTCGTAATCCGGATTTTCATCGGATTCTTCGCCTGTTTCTTCAGCTAATTCTTCGCCTGCTTCTTCATCGAAGCTGCCTTCTTCAGGCTCTTCCCCTTCAGGAATCTCTACTTTCTTTTTGGCTTTTTGCTTTTTCGCTTCCTGATTTTCCGGATCGGCGCTGATTCCGCTGAGGGCGAGCATTTTTCTCTCATCACTGAGCTGCCCGATTGCGTGTTCAACTTCCTTATCGGTCCAGGCGCTGCCCTTTGGCATGATGAATTTTTTCATCTTGGGAGCTGAAGCTGCAGCCGGTTGGGTGCCTTCCTCGTGTTTCTTCTGCATTTCGAGGAATTCTTTGGTTTCCTTGACCTGAAGAAAAGCATCTTCTTCCTGAATAACTTTTATGAACTTTTTATCCATTTCAAGGAGGTCCTTGATAATGGCAATAGCGTCGTCGGTATTGCCCAGTCTTGAAGCGCATACCGCTGCGCCGTAAAGATATTCAGGCATATAGCGGTTAATCTCCAGTGAGCGGTTAAAAGCTTCGAAAGCTTTTTCATAATCCAGCTCATAAAGAAAACACATGCCCAATTTGCCGTAATATTCGTAATCAGACGGGAAATGGGGGATTATTTTTGTCAGGATATCTCTTGTTTTTTCGAATTGATCAAGGCGGAAGTAAACTTCCATAAGTTTTTCCGAAATGTTTATATCAAACTCGCCTCTTAGATCCTGAGCTTTGAGGAGATTATCCTCAGCAAGTTCAGGTTTCCCTGTTTCAACGAGGCAGTTGGCATAATCAAGATATATCCGCCATGAATAAGGCTGGTATGCCATCCGTTCGAGGTATAGTTCCGCCGCTTCTGCAAACCATTTTTCCGCTTCGGGTTTCTTCCGTTCTTTCAGAAGAATGGCAAGTTCCGAACGCAGTTCGATGAAATGATGTCCGGTATCAAGCCCGATGTATTCCTCAATAAGGGAAATATAGTCGGTTTCTTTGCCAAGCATAAATGCAAGGTGTCTCAGAGACGGAAGCATAATTTCCGGAAATTTCTTCCCGGTTTCTGCCGCCACCTGATAGGCATCATCCCAGAGATGCAGATGTGAAAGATTGCCTGTAAGGCCGAGGGCAAAGAAAACATTGTTGGGGTAAAGTTCAAGTGCTTTGCGCAAATAAACCGTAGCTTCCTCAAACTGAAATTCGAATTCGTCTTCAGGGAGTTTTTCGAGTGCGCTGCCGAGGCAATAAAGGTAGTGGGGTTCCATATTATTGGTTTCAACAGCTTTTTTGTAGTTTTTGATTGCCAGTTCGATTTTTCCCTGATTTTCGTGCCTGATTCCCCTTGAGTGGTATCTTCTTGACTTTTTTATCCATTCCCAGGTCTCTTTTGCTCTGTCAAGCTCTCTGTCCATTCCCAGTTTTTTGAGAATTTTGAAATAGAGATGCCATTTTGACGAGCGGGGATGAATTGTCAGAACTTCTTCCAGATATTCAAGGGATAGTGCAATTTCTCCCAGATCAAAATAAATCTCCGCCAGTTGTTCCATATAATCGAACCGGCGCAGTAAAAATCCCGGATCATTGTCAGACAGTTCAAGTGCTTTCTGGTATTGTTCCTCTGCTCTTTGAAGGGCGCCGGTTTTTCTGTGGATTTCTCCGAGAAACTCGGCATAGAGGCATCTTTGAGGATAAAGCTTCTGGAGCTGGGTAAACAGTTCTCCTGCTTCTCCCAGTTTTCCGGCATCCATCAGAATTTCGCCTCGTTTTTCAACGAGGTTTCTGTCTCCCGGATACTTTCTTTCAGCTTCTTCTATAACAACAAGCGCTTCATCAAAATGCCCGGTTCTCCAGAGCATATCGATGAAGCGGTTGAAGTTGTCATAATCGGGGGAGTTTCTGGTTGACGCCAGAAATTTTTCTAATATAATCCGATATTTGCCCGGTATTTCAGCATAACCGAACTCTTCCCCCGCGATTTTAAGTGTTTCGAGTGTCGGTTCGCCTTTTTTATCATCAGTCATGTTAGTAAAGCCTGAGTTTTTTATTTGAGATGATTATTCGTGTTTGCCAATTGCTCTGTTGATCTCATCGAGTCTGGCTTCAGCAGTCCAGAGACCTACATGGGCAGTTACTGTCATATAAAATGCCAGTGTGAAAACTGCGAGCATCAGATACAGGAAACTTACCTGGTTCATCTGAAGGTTGATGTTGCTCAGTGTTGCACCCTGAATCTGAAGGCTGATTTTGCCGCTTACACCCTGAATTTTTTCCAGCGCCTGCTGCCAGCTGTAGAAATAGAATGCCTGTGCGCAGATATGGAAAAATGACAGAATATACTGCACAACTTTAAGGTGTTTCATCTATTGGCTCCTCTCATTTGTGTTTTGCCCGGAAATTGAAGTAGTATTCTTACCTTAGCCGGAATTTCCTTCTGAATATGCCGATTATATAAGCTCGCCGGCAAGCACGCCGAATTCACGGAGAATATCTTCGAGCAGGTTGCCGAGAACTATTTTTTTATACTCTGGTGTGCCTCTGAGGGAGGATGCTCTGGGATATAGATTTCTATGCATCCAGGATTTGCAGAAATTAATGGTTTCGCCATCGATTGCCTTTCCTGAAAGGAAAGATTCAAGTTCTGCTGCCCTCATGGGGGTTTTGGATACCGCTGACAGTGCGATTCTGACTTCCCTTGCAGCGATCTCTTCAGGGTTTGAAATCATAACTGCTATGGCGCAGGTTGCCAGGTCCTGTCCTTCCACCCTGCTTATTCTGCGGTATGCGGATTTTGTGGAAGCTGGGTATAGTGGAATTGATACTTTTGTGATAAATTCGCCTTCAGCCAGATTTGTTCTGCCCGGTGCAAGCCAAACCTGGTCGATGGGAATGCTTCTTTCGCCTGAAGGTCCGTAAACGATAACATCGGCGTTGTAAATAAGCAGTGGACTGCCGCATTCTGATCCGGGAGCAGCATTGGCGATATTTCCGCCGATGGTTGCCCTGTTTCTTACATCATAGCAGCCAAATTCCGCAGATGCCTGAGTGAGGGCGGGAAAATGTTCCGCTATTTTTGCATCTTCCTTTATCCGGGTCCAGGTGACTGCAGCGCCAAGGACCAGTCTGCCGTCTTCCCAAGTAATTTCATGCAGACCGGCAATGTTTTTAATGTCAATCACTTTTTCGGGTTTAACTTCGCCGCCTCTCATACGAATTAAAAGATCCGTTCCTCCTGCCAGAATACGGGAGTTTTTGTTTTCAAGCAGCAGCTTTGATGCTTCTTCCAACGAGGAAGGTTTCAGATAATCGAAAGAGGACATGATCATTGCAGGATCTCCTTGCAAAAAAATATGAGTAACTATTCACTATTTTTTTAAAAATCCCTGTCAGAGTGTATTCAAAAATGGTTATGCCCATCTTTTGGGCAAATATAGCAAATTGTCAAAAAATGTTAACTTTTCGTATGGGAATTTTTTCGGAAGGAGTTAATCCCCCTCTTGTTGGATATTAGAACTTAATGTAGAATAGGATTTCAAATCCTTAATTTAATTTTGTTTTTTATGAAGGGGCCGGTTGTGGATTTTCTGCCTGGCTCAAGGAAAGCAAGGTGCAGACTTTGAATAAATGGATAATCTTTCACGCCGATGATTTTAATCTGACTTCAGGCGTTAACAAAGGCATTATAGATGCATATAAAAACGGTGTGGTTCGTTCCACATCCATAATGCCGAATATTCCCAACTTCGATGAAAGTGTGGAATTACTGAACGAAAACCCGGGACTCGATATAGGAGTTCATATTAATCTGACATTCGGAAGACCCATAAGCGACCCCTCGGAAGTGCCTTCCCTTGTTGACGACAGCGGTATTTTCTGGAGAAGGCCTGCGATGCTTGCAGATGTGGCAGATTTTGAGGAAATGAAAAAAGAAATTCTGCGTCAAATGGAAGTATGTCTGGATGCAGGTTTAAAACCCACTCATATTGACACCCATCATCATCTTCACAGATCCGATCCCAGAGCACTGGAAATTCTCTGCGAACTGGCAGTGGAACACAAGATGGCTGTGCGCTCCGTCAATCAGGAGATGCGGGATTATATAATGAAAAAGGGAATCCCCACCCCCGACAACTTCAACGGAGATTTTTACAATTCAGACAACATTACTATAGAAAGTCTTGAAAGGGTCATAAGAACTGCGCCCGACGGATTTTCTGAAATTATGTGCCACCCCGGAGTTTCTGACGATGAACTTATGGACATAAGCACATATAATAAATGCAGGGAGGCGGAAATAAAAACATTATGCCATCCCCGCATATGGCAGGCTATTCAGGACAGAGAGGCAAAGCTGATTGGTTATCTCGAAATGCTGGAGTTTTTCCCCGGTTTTGAGAGACACCATAAGCCCGCCAATACCAGCAAGGAGAAGTTTAAATGATAAGAAAAGCAGGTTCGCTTTTTGTAGCGTTGTCGCTGTTTGTTTTGATTACCATTACAGGAGTAATGGCGGCCCCTCAGCCCAAACTGCCGCCGGTCCCGCTCAGGGAAGGTGAAAGTTATATTTACAAAGTATCCTGGCAAGGCGAAATGGCCGGTTATTCCAAATTCTTTGTAGAAAAAAAGATGTCTCTTGCCGGAGAAAACTTTTTTAAACTTGAATCAATCAGCAAATTGAAAATGGGAGTAGGGGAGATCGACAACCTCGCATTTTCAGCCAATATGACCGTCAAAGCAACGGATCTTATGCCAACATTCTTTATTTGCCTTCAGAAGCAGGCAGGAGTTGAATTCTCAGTGGACTGTCTGCTTTCAAATAATCTGGTTGCCCAGCAGAACCATTCACCGGCAGGTGATTCATCATCATTCCAGCCTTACGATGGAAAGAAACCTCCAGTGATACTGCTCAACAACCTTTGGGGAAGATACGATACTCTCGTGGAGCATTACTGGGTCCTCATAAAATCAAGAAAAACAGGAAAAATTTCTGCATACGACCCCATCCTTCAGCATCTTGGGGATATAGAGATTATTGAAGAAGGAAAAGATGAAGTTGAGTATTCAGGCAAAAAGGCAAAAGCCTGGAAGATAAGAATGGCCGGACTCAATGGAGAAACTCTCTTCAATATCTGGGTGGATGAAAACAGAAACATTCTGAAAATGCAGGAGCCGGGCGGCGGACTGACATTTGAACTGGCATCCGGCGATCTTCTGAAAGAATTCGAATCATCAAAAGGCGTGGATATGTGGAAAAACCGCGTGGCAAATTCCAACATATTTTTCCCTAATCCCCGTGAAATAAAAACTCTTGATATTGAAATCGACGCAACCGGCAGAGGTTTTGTAAAACCTGATATGTCATATCCCGGCGGCAGCCAGGAATTCAAAGGCGAAGCTACAGCCAACAAAATAGCCGGTAAATTCACAATAAAGACTGCCGCAGCGGAAGTTGCGGAACCTATGGCATTCCCTGTAAAGGCTAATCTTCCTGAGGACATCGCCACACAGATCAAAGGCGAAATGGGAATGGAAATCGATAATGACGCCATTAAAAACAAGGGAATCGAACTTACCTGGAAATCAAAAAATGTCTGGGATGCAGCTATGAAGGTCAATTCCTGGATAAATGAAAACATTGTTATGGGAGTATCCCTTCCCTCGGCAAAAATGACCCTTGCCAACGAACAGGGCAACAGTGAAAGCAAATCGATTCTCGCAGTTACACTCTGTCGTTCAATGGGCATTCCCGCAAGACTCGCCGGCGGTGTGGTGTTCTCATCGGGCAATTTTGTGCCCCACCATTGGTTCGAAGTTTATACCGGACCGAAATCCGGATGGGTTCCCCTTGATCCTTCCACCGGAGAAGCTGGAAATCTGGGTGCAACCCACATAAGATTTTTCAGCGAAGGGGATATATGGGGACTGAAAGCCAAGGTTATCAATTTCTCACCCCGCCCGCCGGAAAGACTTACATTTATCAATCGTGAAATCACCTGGCCAGTTGGCGAGGAAAGAACATATACGGTTAAAAAAGACGGTAAGATTATCGGAAGAGAAACAGGACTTGTTGAGGAAGTATCGGTTCTTGACGACAAAGAAACCTATAAAATGAATTTTACTGCCAATCTGGATATGGACGGCAGAAAACTTGACGCCTCAGCAATATACTGGATCACTCCCGAAGGCCTCCCGGTAAAATATGAAAAAACCCTGAAATCAGGTGACAGACAGGAGAAGCAGACTTTCTTTATGAAAGGCAAAAATCTTCTTCAGGATGTCAAAGGCTACAGAGGCGATTATTCAAGGGAAATTCCATTCTCAAAAGGCGCTTATTTTGCGGATCCTCACTTCCTCTGCCAGTGGGCGCTTATCGCAGGACAGTTCCACGAAGTAAGCGTTGGAAAAATGTATAATTTCTATACATTCATTCCGGAAACTCTAACAGTGGAGTCTGTTACCGCTACAGTTAAGAAATTTGAGTCTGTTGAATCTGGCGATAAGATTTTTGACTGTTTCCGCATAGAAACAAACAAGGGGATTATTTTCTGGATTGAAAAAGGCAACAATCGTGTGATAAAAGTAAGTTTTACCGTTCAGAATGTTGACCTCGAACTGGAAAAAACATCTCTGAAAATATAAGGAGATAACTATGAAAAATCGGGGTTTTGTAACAACAACCGCCGCTGCTGTAATCCTGCTTGTTGCAGTGTTTATAGCTCCGGCTTTTGCCCAGCAGGGCGGTAAGCCTGCAATTATCCAGAAACTTGAAGCAAAAATGGGAAAACCCCTTACCCAGCAGCAGGGTGAAAAGATCGTCCAGGGTGTTCAGGAAATGACTCTTGCCCTCAAATCTTCTCAGGACAAGCTTCTGAAAGAGATGACCTCAATTACCGGTCTTTCAAGGGATAAAGTGCTTGCACTTCTTCCCCGGGGAGCTCAGTCCGCACAGGACAAAAACTTCCTTGAAAAACTCGAAGGAGCAATGGGCAGACCTCTGAAAGAAGACGAAAAGGAAAAAGTCGGAAAAGCTTTTTATGAATTCATTATGTCAGCAAAGGGCGCCAGCGAAAAATTCCTTACAAGACTCTCCGAGGCAACCGGTCTTTCCGAGTCAGTTGTAAAAGAAGTTATCACAGGTCAGTAAAATTCAACTTTAATCGTTAAAAACGAAGACAGATTCAGGGTAAAATCTCATCTGATTTTGAGCGACCTTCTGTTCAAGCATCTTGTGCAGGAGTTCGTTTTTTTTATGGACTGTAATTTTGTGGGAGGCAAGGAATGAAGCCTGTATTTCAAACCCGAGAACCCTTCCGGGTACTATATGCCGTGTAATTCCGGCAGGCAGCCTGATTCCCGACTGTGCAAATCTTACCAGCTCTTCCTTTGAGTAGGAAGGGAATATATTTGCCATAAAAATCGTGCCGTCTTTTCTGAGGTTGTCTCCGACTTCCGTATAGTGGATTCTTACGATTTTCCCCAGGGTTTCACAGGCGAGAACAACTTCCCTCAGTTTTTTTACCTGCTCCGAAGGTTTGCCTGATGGTTCCCGCATTGTAAGGCAGGTGTTGTCAAAAAACAGAAAATAGGACATTATTTGTCTTTTGCGGAGAAGATTTTCTGCTTTCTGCATGGATGCGTGTTCGAAAATGACACCGGTTTTGGCGGCTACTTCATCGAAGAATCCGTTTTTTCTTGTGGTTGGGATAAGATGGTGCCATGTGTCAAGGGTTATGTCATTGCTGTAATAATTGACGACCTGTGTAAGAACATCTCTGAAACCAAGGCTTTTCAGCGCCGTTGTACGGGTGGCTCCGTCAAGAACCATATATTTGCCGATTTTATTGATTCGTGCTACAAGAATGGGGTTTCTGAGTCTTGAATCCTCCGTGATTCGTTTGGCAAGCCTTTGTGCTCTTTCCGGTGAATGGTCTTCATGAAGAATTATTTCGTCAAGGGGTATTATTTTTAAAACAGGAAGTTTCTCACTCAAAGGCTTTAACCTCGCTAATTCTCGGTATAAATACCACCTGGAACCGGCTTGTATGTATCGATGGAAATGATTTCCATTCCTGTAGCGGCCGGATTTCCCGGTATTCTTGTTATCCGCCGGACTTTTACCTTGATTCCGTTTTTCCCCGGTTTCGGCACAAGGCTTCTACCCGGTTCGGTTTTTATTTCGTTTGGTATTTCCGAAGCATTATAAACCTGAAGAGGCTCCACGTCAATGTAATACTGTTTTTCAAGTTCATGTGAGGACAGGAACCTTACAATCAGAAAGTTTCCCTTGATTTCCGTTCTTATTTTTACCGGGAAACCGTGGGTGTTCTTGAATCTCAGATCAATTTTATTATAAAGTATAGCGGCATCTCTTCCGGGACCGACGGAATGAATCACCCACAGGTGTGGTTTTCTTTCTATAATTTCCATGCCGGAGAGAAGGGCTGTGTTGTATATGGTTGATGAAAGCTGGCATAATCCGCCCCCGGGAGTATCAACAATCTGTCCCTCATAAATGGTGGGAGCGCCTTTATAGCCCCATTGTCTGAGCCTTTCGCCAACTGTATCGTTAAATGAAAAAACATCGGCGGGTTTAAGTATCTTTCCGTCGATACGGGTCATTGCTAGTTTGAGATTGGTTATCTGTTCGGGACTTCTACCGGAAATATGTGTTGAAAAATTTGCAATCTCCACATCCCTGCCCAGACTTTCGGTAGCCCACAGAAACAAGCCCAGAAGGAGCAGGATGCCGATGAGTCCCAGAATTCTGTTTCTTTTCAAAGAAGCCCTCAGTATTTTCTGTTTATCAAAAAGGACGCCCCAAAATCAAATCCGGTTTGAAGCGCCCCTTTACACTCATTAGTTTTTATAGGAATCAGGCATTGCTGAGCATTTCGTTGATATAATCGAGATCCCTGATTGCATCTTCGTGTTCGGGATCCACCTCGAGAGCTTTGTCCATAAACTCTTTCGCTCTTGCAAACTCTTCCTTCTCGGCATAAATGTAGCCCATCAGATAGAGAACATTTGAGTTTTCAGGATCGAACTGCATGGCATATTTCAACTGTTCGAGGGCTTTGTCGTAGTCGCCTTCTTCGTCGTATATGTTTGCCATCATTGTCCAGGCTTCGATGTTGTTGTGTTCATACATCAGGGCATCCTGACAGAATTTGAGGGCTTTTTTCAAATCGCCGGTGTTATGGCTGATCTGTCCCAAAGCTATCAGAGCTGCCGTATTTCTCGGATCAAGGTTAAGAGCAGTGTTAAGCTCCTGAAGCGCTCCTTCAAGATCATTCTGTTCCGCTAGTTCTTTTCCCCGTGTCGAATGCGCCTGTGAGGCTTTTAAGGAAAGGTTTTCCATCTATGTTGTTCCTCCAGCCTAAAAAATGTTGCCCAAAATGTTCTATGTAAAAAACGATAATCCTCTTATCAGGAATTATCGTTTTCATAAATATTTTTGGATCTAAAACATTAACCTTGCATATTATTTAATTTTCTCTCAAGTTTTTTCTGTTGTTCACCCATACGGTTCAACAGATGAATCGTATCAGACAGGACGCTGGAATCATTGTGTATCTCCGACAACCGGGAGCGGACAGACAGCATTTCCTGCTTGAGACTATCCCATTCCTTTTGAAAGTCATAAGAGGGTTGCGGATTCATGTTACAACCTCCCGATCAAAATAATGTTGCATTATATATTATTATACTGCATGAACCTGCCTTTGTTAAGCTATGTTAAGAAATGTTAAAATCTCTGGTAGTTACTTGATGATTTGTTTTTTTAGCAGGAATTTCTGCCTTCCTGCCGGAATTGATCGGGTTCAGGGTAAAATACAGATAAACACATGGATTATGAGCCAGATTAGAAACTATACAATGGCTCATGGTTGTTCAATAAACAGATAATCGATTCGCTTCCATAAGGCTTTTCCGGTTCAGGTAAACCTGTACCGATATTATAATTGCAGGATTGGTTATATGGAGAAAAAAGAAAAGAAAATTCCCCTGATCAACTGGCAGCCTCCAATGGTAAAAGTATTATATGCCTTAATTCCCCTTGTACTGGCTTCTGTTTACTTTTTCGGATGGCGTTGTCTGCTTGTAATCGGGACGGTCAATCTGGCCGGTTTTCTGATGGAATACCTTTTTGTCAGAAACTGGAAAGAACCTGTTTCTGCAGCTGTCTTTGTCACATCAACCCTACTTGCGCTTTCACTTCCGCCTTCCATACCATTGTGGATGGCTGTCGTCGGCATTGTCTTCGGTGTGGTGTTTGGCAAAATGGTATTTGGCGGCTTTGGAAAAAATATTTTTAATCCCGCTTTAACAGGAAGGGCATTTCTTTATGTTAGTTTTGCAATTCCGATGACGGGAAAATGGAACGAACCGGCTTCAGGAATTCCCGGAGGCTTCGCAAAATTCACCACTGATGCCGTAACCTCGGCAACTCCAATGGCAGCAATAAAAGCCGGAAATGCTGCACCTCCCTTTCTTTCACTGCTGCTGGGAAATACAGCAGGAAGTATGGGTGAAACATGTGCCCTGCTCATAATTCTCGGCGGGTTGTACCTTATCTGGAAAAAAGCAGCCAATTTCAGAATTGTACTGGGTTGCTTCATTGGAATGATGCTGCTTCAGGGGACTTTCTGGCTTATGCACATCAGGCATGCTCCGGATCCTCTGACCACTTTTCTTGCAGGCAGTGTTGCTTTCGGGCTGTTTTTCTTTACGACTGATCCTATTTCAGCCGCACAGACAGATGAAGGAAGATGGATTTACGGATTTGTGATTGGAATTCTGACTGTAATTATCCGGAATTTTTCTGCCTGGCCGGAAGGGATGATGTTCGCTATTCTGCTTGGCAATATGTTTGCCCCCATTACTGATTACTATATCCGGGAATTTAAAGCCCGCAAGAAAAAGGTGGTGGCTGCAGCATGAGCACAGTTAAAAAAAGCAAAACTCAGGAGTATATCAAAACCATTGTGTTTATGGTTGCTATTACCTTTCTGTTTATCGCTCCGTTATCTTTTGCCTATCTCAAAACAAAAGATATGGTGAAGCAGAACGAACTTATGTTTCTGAAAAAGGCGGTTCTGTATTCTGCAAATATTAAATATCCCGACGGAGCAAAAGTATCGGATATTGATCCTATCTACAATAAATATGTTGCGGAAATCAGGAATCCTGAGGGAAAAATTCTTTACTATCAAATTAAAGATCCTGATTCCGGAGGAAGTATCAAAGGATACGCATATGTAACCTCCGGTCCCGGATTGTGGGGGGAGATAACCGGTGTCGTCGGTGTGGCTCCTGATAAGAAAACCGTTACGGGCGTGGAGTTCATTAAACAGGGAGAAACCCCGGGTCTTGGAGCCAGAATCGAGGAAGTATGGTTCAAAGAGCAGTTCAGGGGCAAAACAGGGCCATTCAATAAAACAGTTGCTGAAAAGGACCCTGCCGGTGCCGATCAGTTTCAGGCAATCACCGGAGCAACAATTACATCGGACGGTGTGAAAAAGCTGCTGAATAAAACTTTTACCGATTTGCCAAAAATTACGCAGGACGGAAAGTGAGGAAGCAGCATGCAGATACATAAAATCAAAAAAATCATTTCAGATGGTCTGGGAAAGAACAATCCTGTTTTTTACCAGATTCTCGGAATCTGTTCGACCCTTGCAGTAACCAATGTCCTTAAAAACACCCTTGTCATGTGTCTTGGGTTGATTTTCACAACCGCACTTTCCAGCATGACAGTGTCCTTTATGAGAAAACATATTCCCACCAGAGTCAGAATGATGGTGGAAGTGCTGATTATTGCAGTGTATGTAATCATTGTTGACCTTGTTCTTAAAGCTTATGCCCCTGATATTTCAAGGCAGCTTGGACCATATGTGGGATTGATTATTACAAACTGTATTGTTATGGGAAGGGCGGAAGGTTTTGCACTTTCCAACCCTCCCGGAGAGTCGTTTCTTGACGGAATTTTCTCTGGCGTGGGTTACTCCTATGTGCTTCTTACAATAGCTTTCATAAGGGAACTTATGGGATCCGGCAAAATCTGGGGCATTCAGGTCCTTGGCGACTGGTGGACAAACTGGTCCATTATGGTTATGGCTCCCGGCGGATTCTTTATGCTTGCCATATTTATATGGATTGTCAAAGGATACATTATCAAAGATAAAGAGGTGAAAAAAGCATGACAGAAAACGGATGGATGGCATTTTCCATACTTATTGCGGCGATTTTCACCGACAATATTCTTCTGACCAATTACCTCGGAATGTGTTCATTTCTCTCGGTATCCAAAGAGATTAAAACCGCCACCGGTCTTGGTACTGCAGTAGTGTTTGTTATGACCTGCACTACGGTTATCAACTGGCTTGTTTACTACTACATTCTGATGCCTCTGGATTTGGGGTATCTGTACTTTATTGTTTTCATTGTTGTGATTGCCGCATTTGTTCAACTGGTTGAAATGATAGTGGAAAGAGTGTCGGAACCATTGTATTACAGCCTTGGTATTTTTCTGCCGCTGATTACGGTCAACTGTGCCATTCTGGGTGCCTGTCTGTTTATGATTATCAGAAACTACGGCTTCCTCTCTTCTCTGGCATATGGGTTTGGAGCCGGTGTGGGCTGGGCATTGGCAATTACTTGCATGGCCGGAATCAGGGAAAAAATGGCTAAGGTAAAGGGAAAAATACCCAAAGGGCTTGAAGGAGCCGGAATCACACTGATTATTGCCGGAATTATGGCTCTCGCATTTATTGGTTTTTCCGGTACTATGAATATAAGATAAGGGTGAAGCTATGTTAGGACCTTTTCTTGTTGGTGTCGGCGTAATGTGCGGCATTTCAGTCGTTCTCGCCGTTATGATGGTTATTGCGGATGCCACTATTGCCAATTATGGAACAGTAAAAGTTAAAATCAATAAGGATAAAGAACTGGAAGTTGACGGAGGCAGATCTCTTCTTTCAACATTGATGGAAGAACAGATTTTTATTCCGTCAGCCTGTGGAGGCAGAGGCTCCTGCGGTATGTGTAAAGTTAAAGTGCTTGACGGCGCAGGTGACTTGCTGCCAACTGAGCTTCCTATGCTTTCCGCAGATGAAAAAAAGCAGAACGTGCGCCTTGCCTGCCAGTGCAAAGTGAAAAAGGATTATTCCATTGAGATTCCCGAAAGTCTGTTTAATGTAAAGGAATATCAGGTTACTGTCGCATCATTGACTGATTTGACCTATGATATCAAAAAAGTATCTTTGAAATTTAAACCCGGTGATGAAATAAATTTCAAAGCAGGTCAGTTTGTGCAATTCGGAGTGCCTGAATATGAACTTACGCCCGAGCCTGTTTACAGGGCTTATTCAGTGGCTTCATCACCGTTTGTAAAGGATGCTCTCGAACTGGAAATCCGACTTGTTCCCAATGGTATTTGTACAACCTATGTATTCAAATATCTGAAAGAAAAAGATAATGTAACTATAAACGGACCTTATGGAGATTTTTTCCTGAGAGATAGTGAAAGGGATATTGTTTTTATAGCCGGCGGCTCAGGTATGGCTCCTATCAGGTCTATGCTCTACGAAATGAAACAGAACAATAATCAGCGGAAAGCTATGTATTTCTTTGGGGCAAGAGCTGTAAAGGATCTGTTTCAGGTTGATGAAATGCGTCAGTTCGAAAAAGATCTTCCCAATTTCAGATATATACCTGCTCTTTCAGCTCCTGATCCCGGAGATAACTGGGAAGGTGATATCGGTTTAATTACCGAGGTTGTTGCAAAATATGTGGAATCAGGCAGCAATGTCGAAGCTTATCTGTGCGGAAGCCCGGGGATGATAGATGCCTGTATAAAAGTGCTTAAAAGTAAAGGCGTGCCTGAAGATCTTATCTTCTATGACAAATTTGCTTAAACTGCTTCGGTGATTTTTACTGTTTTTGTTAATAACGCCGGTTGATACCAGATTTATAAGGTGTTACCGGTAATATGCCGGTACTGTTTTTTAATCATTGGTATCAATCTTAAGGAGAATCCGGATGAAACAGACTGTACAGATGGAAAAAATTCAGGCAAACATGGCGCCGGGTGTTATTACTCTGAGCGGTTTTCTCGGAGATGACCTGAGAAAACTTATAGACATACTCATTGCAGATGAAGAAACAGTAACCCTTATGGGGCTTAGTCATGATCAGATAGCATCGAGAATGATCGAACTCAGGGATGCCGGAGTCCGGGGGTTGGGGGATTTTATCAATGTCGTTCCTCATTTTGAAGTTAAGGTTGACTCTGTAAGGGGAAAACTCCCATGTCCTTTTGGTGATCCCGGAGTTTTTCCAAAAACAAACACAACGGTAAAGAATCTGAAAACAGGTAAGGAAGTGACATTTACCGACCTTAATATTCATATGATTCTTGCCCATGGTTTTTATCAGGGCAGAGGCTCTCTGTTCAGGCTTGATCCTGAATTCCTTGCTGAGGTAACTGAAGTTGAAAAGACAGAATAGCATTCGTACATAAAAAAGCTGGAGCTTGTATTCAACAATTTTGGTTTGAACAGATAACGGAAATCAAAAAATAGAGGGAGGGAATCCGGTTTACCGGTAACTTATGAAAAAAAGAGTTTTGTTTACTTTTATGCTTCTTGTGGGTATAGCCTTTTTTGTCTGTTGTATTAAGGTTGATGCCGTTGAAAAAATCGCTCCGGACGAAAGGGGAATCAAGCTGCTTAATGAATTCCTTACAGCTCTTGCCATTCCCGATGAGGAAACAAGGCTCAAAGCGGTGGTTCCTCTGGTGCACAAATCGCTTCTGACATCTGATGGAAGAGATTTGGATAATGACACAAAACCTTTCTCTTACAAAAAAGCCTGCCAGAATGTGCAGTTTTACTGCAACCCGGTCAAGATAAAATATGTGCTCAAGGGCAATACAATGACGGTAGGTTTTCAGGAAACAGCGGAAAAGGGCAGGGTAGATCGGTATTTCGTGGAAAAAAAGGACGGAGTTCCGGGAATGCCGGCACCGATTCATATTTTCTGGCCCTCATCCGGCGGAGAACCAAAAATTATTAATATGGGAAGTCTCTGATGAATTTAAAATTAAAGCGCAGGTTTATTTTATCAAGGGATCTGAAAATACTCCGGGCGCTTGTTGATGTGATTATTGTCAGGGAAGATGACATTTATATTTCTGTTGCATACAGAAAAGGCAGAGCTTTCTGCCGTTATGACAATAATTTTAAAATGAAATCCAGAGTGGAGGAACAGGACCTCGAAAAACTGGGATTCGGCGATTTTCGCGGAATGACCGTTGACCACAACGGAAATATGATAGCTGTGGGCCAAATAAGGCCTGACACTGTTACTGTTTTTACTCTCAGCGGTGAGGGAAAAATAGTGAAAACCAGTGTTATTCACGATTTTCCCCTTCTGGAGTCAATCTGCTGCGATAACGCAGGCAATCTTTATCTCCATTCTCCTGTGAAAGATTATCCCGTTTATAAATACTCTCCCGACCTGAAGCTTGAGGGGGGCTTTGGAGAATTTCCCAAAAAAACTGATTCCGTTGTTGACAGAATGGCTCGAATCTCTCTGGGAAACAATAATTGTGTTAATGTGCTTTTCGAAAATTCCCCAGCTTCACTTATCAGATATGCTTCAGACGGAAAGGAAGTTTTCAGGGTTGATCTACCTTCCGGGGGAAAGACCATAGATGATATTGCCGTAGGCCTCGATATGTGTGAAACTGCAGGAAAAGGTGATATCTACCTGCTCAGGGAACACGGACGCAGGGATTCGCGCCTGCTGGAAAAGTATGATTCTTCAGGCAGAAAAACTGACGAAACCAAAGTTCCTGAATATATCAGGCGTTTTTGTGCTGACGGAAACGGAGCAATCCATACTTCAGGAACCCTCTTTGGCCTGAAGGGTATGATGATGTCGGGAGATATTTACGGCGCCACAACTTTTATAGATGAATTGATCATGCAATAATAGAGGAACTTTTTGGTCGTTTGTAAAATTTACTCCTTCAGATACCAAATTTCTGGCGGTTTTTTATGAAAAACATCCCCGGTAATAAGAAAATCTTAATTGCAGCCCTTGTTGTGGTTCTGGTTTCTATTACAGGTTATACTTATCTGGTTAAAAAATTTATAGTCGGAGCTTATTCTCAGCAATATCACGAAATTGCAAAACGACTTGAACCGGAAAAGCAGAAAACAATAGACGAAGCTCTCCGCCATATTGAAAAAGGCGAGATATTCGAAGCGCAGGAACACGATACCACAGACTTTATGCATACAGATTATTTTGGCGAACCCTGGCGCATCTGGGCTAATACATTTGTGATCTGGGGAAAGGCAAGAAATCTGTTTATTCTTTTTATGCTTATACTGGCTGCAAAACCTTATATCAGCAGAAGTATTGACAGGCTGAACATTGCAAACCTGAAGGCAAAAGGTATTAATGCAAAACAAAATGATGAGATAGTTAATTTCTGATACGGATGGAGGTTGGATAAATGAATCAGGCGGAACGAAAATATTTGTTTGTAAAAATTGCTGTGATAATCGTTCTGTTTGCTGTTATGGTTAATCTGTCCACAACGCTTTCAGCCCAGAGGATGAAATTTGTCTCCATCAATATGGATCGCCCAATGGTAATGCAGATTTTCAGCGAAATGATTGGCGAACTCAGAACCATACTGGCATCATACATATTTATCACTATTGATATGTATCATCATGAAAGGTCGGAAACTGAGTCCTGGGCAAAAGACAAAACCACACTTCCACTCCATCGCATAGTTACATTACTGGACCCTCATTTCGAACAGTCATACGATTTCGGAGCATACCATCTTGCTGTAAACCTGAAGCAGTATCGTCAGGCAATAGCTTTTCTGCAGGAAGGGCTTCAATATAACCCAAAAAGTTTCAAACTCAATTTTACAATGGGAGATATTTATTATTTCAGAAAAGAATACGGAATGGCTGAAAAATATTATCTTCGTGCATACAAAAACGGCGACTCGGTTGTGGATAAATCAAATATCCTCAGAAGAATGTACTGGTGCGAAAGGTATCTTAAAAACTACGAACAGGCGAGAGTATATCTTGAACTGATGAAGCAGCTCAATCCGGGTCTTGCAGCATATCAGCGTTTCAGCAAGGAGCTCGATGATCTGAAGACCGGTGCGACAACAGAAGACAAAATTAAGGCTGAATTCAAGCGTCAGTCTCTGGAACATGAGGCTAAATCGAATAGTCATGAAGCTGAACATGAGCATGAACATAATGATTCCGAAATTGAAATGGAGCATACCCATGGTCCCGGCTGCGGCCACAAACACTAATCTAAATTCGTAATCTACCCGAATCAGGAGGCAATTTAGTTCTGTTATGTCAAAAACTGCCATAGAACCGGAAATCAGTCAGAAAACCGTCGAGATAGAAGGCGTTACCCTTCACCTTTCACATCCTGTTGATGTGCCTATGAAATGGGTGGGACAGTCGGATCTCAAACTGCAGCTTCTTGCTTCCTGGGTAGTTCTGGATGATTTTGATTATCCCCTGAATCCAAGACTTCTCGGAAAACCCGGAGTGGGAAAAACAACACTTGCTTATTCCACTGCCAGAGAACTGGGCAGAGATGTATATATTTATCAGGCTACCATGGACACAAGGCCTGAAGATCTTCTGGTTACTCCGGTTATTGCTTCCAATCAGGAAATCAAATATGTTGCCAGCCCTGTTGTTACAGCGATGATAAAAGGCGGGACTATCATTCTTGACGAGGGCAATCGTATGAGTGAAAAATCCTGGGCATCCCTTGCACCGCTTCTCGACAGCAGAAGATATGTGGAATCCATTGTCGCCGGTATTAAAATTAAAGCTCATCCTGATTTTCGGTTCGTTGCTACTATGAATGACGACGCTTCCACTTTCGAAATTCCCGAATACATCCACTCAAGGCTCCAGCCTCAGATTTTTATCGATTTTCCCGAAAAAGATGAAGAAATGCTTATTTTAAGGGAGAATCTCCCCTTTATTGAAAAAGAGATACTCGAATATGTTTCCGATTTTCTCCAGAAAGCACATCTGAGGGATGAAAGATACACGGTCCGCGACGGCATAAATATTGCCAGATTTGCGGGAAAACTTATGAAATCAAGAAAAATGGAACGCAAAGCTGCTATTGGAAAAGCTATGATTCAGGTTCTCGGCAATGAGGCTTCAACCTATGTCCCCGGTTAAGCCTTATTTTGTGGAGAAAGATAATGTTTATGTGGTTCCGGTATGCCACTACCGCATGGAATTTGCTTTGTGCGTGAAAGCTGCATTTGATGAAATTCAACCTGACTGCATAGCTGTTGAACTCCCTTCCACCCTTGATGACGAAGTAAAAAGAGCAGTGGCGCGGTTCCCTTTTCTTTCCGTAATTTTCTACCAATCCGGCAGCGGAGAGTTTATTTATTTTCCGATTGAACCTTCGGATCCCATGTGCGAAGCTGTCCGTTGCGGTTTGGAAAATAAAATTCCCGTTCATTGTATAGATCTTGATACCGATGATTATCCACTGATTTTCGATCCTATGCCGGATTCCTATGCTGTATCCCGTCTGGGCCTTGAAACTTATCACAGGCTTTATGAAGAAACCGTTCTGTCCGAAGGAAAACCCAAAATAACAACCGTTCAGGACGAACGGCGGGAATCAGCCATGGCTTACCACTTGCAGCAATTATCCGCACAATACAGAAAAATACTTGTGGTTTGCGGAATGGCTCATACTGACGGACTTCTGAAAAAGCTCGAAAAACCTCAGGGGCTGCCTCTCGGAAAACCTGTAAGGCATGATCTCGAAGTTTTTAATCCTTCGCCGGCTTCATTAAGGGAAATCACAGGTGAAGCTCCCTTTGTAATTGCTGCTTATGAATTGATGCGGGGAAAACACAATATCGAAAAAGAGCTGGAAGAATGGCAGCCCGGGCAGAGGAATGCCGATGAAAATTCTGCTTTTTCACAGGAAAAACCGGAGCCTGCAAAAATTCTCTCATTTAACGATCGAAAGAGACAACGTATTTCCAAAGCTTTGGGAATACCTGAAAAGGATTCCCCGAACACATTGACGGAAGGTAAAACCCAAATCGGGGAAAGAACTCCGGAAAACCTTTTCCCCCAGTCATCCGCTTTTCTTGCAAGACCCGATGGAAGCAGGGAAACAGGCAAAACAACTTCTTTGCCTGCTGAACCTGTTACGGTTCAGGAAGTAAAAAACACCTCCTCAGCGGAGGATTCCCTTGGCAACAGGCTTTTTAAAAGTTTCCTGAAGAAAATATTCGGAAACCTCATGACAAAAACCGTTAAGAAAAAGACGGATAAAAGCATCCCCGGTGTGAATGACCTGCTTCTGAATTCAGGCAATACTGAAGCTTCAGGGGAGCTTATTCCATTCAATGATTCCGATATTTTCTCGGACTGGCTTTATGACATAAACACCAATCCATACATCAAAAGGGAGAATGTTCACAAATTCCGAATCAGCGAAGACAGAAGAGGGGATATTCTCAGATTTTATGACAGGATGAACAGGGAAAACGAAATCCCGGAACGGCAAAACCTTCTGGTTAACCTTTTCCGTCAAAGCTCCGCCTATTATCTCGAAAATGTAAACGAGGAAATCAAAGGCTGGCAAATGCGGGTTTTTATGAAATACGCCCGGAACCTCGCCCGGCTCACAGGACTTCTGCTTCCGGAACTTTACCACATCATTATGTGTGCAAGAGGCTGTGCAGATGACAATTTCGCCTACGAAATGTGGGATCTTTCCACTTATTATCCCTGGCAGGACAAATCCGGCAAACTGCCCACCATTGATATAAAAGCTGATGAAGTATGGCTCAACGGTAAGAAATTTACCCTGAGGCGGAAATTCCCCTATATCCGCAAACGCCTGATGAGGCTTCCCTTCAGAGACCGAAAAAACGAAAAGAATCCCGGCGAATGGGCTGAAAAATTCGATGGAAACTGGATATGCTCTTATCCCCCCGAAGATATCACCATAGAAAACTATGGCACATATCTCAGAAAAAAAGGCATAAGCATTCTCAATGAAGACAATACCAGAGTTCTGCCCTTTACCACTTCACTTCTCGACGGTCTCGATCTTAGGGAAACCATGAGAAACTGGAAAGACAGGAAGCTCTATGTGAGAGAAACCGTCCAGATGCAGGGCGGTGTAGGCTCTGTTGTTATCATTTTTGATGAAGATGAAAAAAATGTCCGATACCCCTGGAAATTAACCTGGCTCGGCGAACACCATCAGGAATCGGATATGGCTCTGTATTCAACCCACCCCTCGGAAAAAATAGTAGGTCCCGGCATAGCCCGCTGCGAATACGGAGGAATGATGATGTCATATCCACCGGGCAGAGTATGGGATGTCTGGTCCGATCCCCTGTATTCAAACACACGCACAAAGGCAGAAGTCCTTCTTATGGCAGCCATCGAATACTGCCTCGAAAAAAATGTAGTCTATGTAGCAGCAAAAGCACCCCGCACATACTTCAAAAACTTCGCCAACAGACTGAACAAAAGAGTAATCTACATCCCCATAGGCCAACTATCCCCGGTCTCACTGAAAAAACTAAGAGTTTTCCATGTCCTCGGAGGCCACAAAGTAAGAGAAATCGCTAAGGATTATGTGTGGTGAGGTTTTTGTGAACCCTTAAATTCTTTTTTGTTTTTCATGTCTATTTCAAATAAAGAGGGTCGAAAATTTACATGCAATTTTTCGGGAAAATTTTTCTGTAAAATTGAATAAAAGCAGTATTCATGTGGGCTTTTGTAAAAAATAAAAAGTGCATTTTCCTTCTTTACAGGTTTATAAGAAAGTGTTATAATTACCCGAAGTTAAATCTTAACACGCTATCATACAACGTCGTGGATTCTTCTCCCGGGTGCGCGGTGGGGACAGACGGTATTCCGTCAGGTCGCTCAACCGGAAATAGTGGCGGTAAATGTCCACTGCCGAGTCGGAGAAGGTTTGGAAGCGGCGTGAAGCGCAACCCGAACAGGGGAGGAGGTGAAATATTAAATGGCAGTTGTTACTATGAAACAACTTCTCGAGGCAGGAGTCCATTTCGGTCACCAGACTCGCCGCTGGAATCCCAAGATGCAGAAGTATATCTTTACAGAGCGTAATGGTATTTATATAGTTGACCTGCAGAAAACCGTTCAGAAGATAAAAGAGGCTTTCGATTTTGTCAAAGAAGTGGTAAAGGCAGGAGAACCTATTCTGTTTGTTGGAACCAAGAAGCAGGCTCAGGAGTCGGTTATGGAGGAAGCAATCCGCTGCGGTATGTTCCATGTTACTACCCGCTGGCTGGGCGGCACCCTGACCAACTTCAAAACCATCCGCCGTAGAATTCAGCGTCTGAAAGAACTTCAGGCAATGAAGGCAGAAGGTGGATTTGAGCTTCGTCCCAAAAAAGAAGCAAAACTTCTTGATGACGAACTGAAGAAACTGGAGAGATTCCTCGGTGGTATCAAAGACATGCCCGGAGTACCCGGCGCAATGTTCATTGTTGACCCCCGGAAGGAGAGAATCGCTGTTCTGGAAGCAAAGAAATTAGGTATCCCGATCGTGGCTATCGTTGACACCAACTGTGACCCCGACGAGATCGATTTCCCGATTCCCGGCAACGATGATGCTATCCGCGCAGTAAGGCTCATAGCTTCCCGCATTTCTGATGCAGTTATGGAGGCTAAGACCGAACTTGAGAGCGAGGCAGCAGAAACTCTCGGACTCGAAGAGGAAGAACGCGGAGAAGAGATGCAGGGTTCTGATTATCGTGAAGAGAAATACTCTTACACAGAATCAGCAGAGCAGGGAGTTGAATCAGCCGATGAGGCTGAAACAATGGCGGAAGCCGCCCCGGCTAACGCTCCCAGAGCTCAGAAACCCGCTCAGAAAGAGGCTGAAAACCTTACACCCGGTGCCGGTCCCCAGACAAGAGTAATTTCTCACGTCGGAGCCCAGCAGGGTGCTGTATCCGTCGGTGGCTGGTCAAGGAAGAAACACCAGTCAGGAAGCCGTCCTCAGGGTTCAAAACCCGAAGCAGCAGATAAGGAATCATCCAATTAATTGGCGATATAAAAAGGGTCAGGGGCAACCCCTGACCCTTTCTTAGTATAAAACAGGAGAGAGATCACAGATGGAAATTACTGCAGAAGTTGTAAAAAAATTGAGAGAAGAGACAGGCGCAGGAATGATGGACTGCAAAAAAGCCCTGTCAAAGGCTGAAGGCGATCTGGAAAAAGCCAAAAAGTTCCTCCGTGAATCAGGCATAGCCAAAGCTGAAAAGAAAACTGACAGAGCCACCAACAGCGGCAAAATCGAAGCTTACATCCATATGGGCGGCAGAATCGGCGTGCTCATACAGCTCAACTGCGAAACTGACTTCGTAGCCGGCACCGATGATTTTAAGAACCTTGCAAAAGAAATCGCTATGCAGGTTGCAGCTTCAAACCCCGATTTTCTGTCAAGAGAAGACGTGCCTGAAGCATCAATTAATGCTGAAAAGGAAATTATCCGCAACATCACCCTTAAAGAGGGCAAACCCGAAAACGTGGTTGACAAGATTGTTGAAGGCAGAATGGATAAATTCTTCGAGAGAGTATGCCTCCTCGAACAGCCTTACATCAGAGATGACAAGATGAAGGTAAAAGATCTTATCACCGGCTTAGTGGCAAAATGCGGCGAAAACATCAAATTAGTCCGTTATGCCAGATTCTCACTTGGTGACTAATTTTAAATATTTGAAAAGGGGATTTTTTGTAAAAAAGTCCCTTTTTCTTTTTAGCAAATTGGCAAAGGTATAATTAATTCTTTGCCGAATAATTATCCGAAATCAGACGATGAAATACTCGGTTTCACATATGGAGGATCAGGTGAGCAAATATTCAAGGATACTTATGAAACTCAGCGGAGAAGCGTTTTCCGGAGGAAAAGGCTGTGGTATTGAGCCTGAAACAGTGGAAAGATGCGCCCGCGAAATTAAAGCTGCCAGAGAAGAAAGTGTTGAAGTCGGCGTTGTGATCGGCGGAGGCAATTTCTGGAGAGGCAGAATGGCTCCCAATATGGACAGAGCAGCAGCAGACCAGATGGGTATGATGGCTACTGTTATGAATTGTCTTGCACTGAAGGATGCTCTGGAAAAAATCGGAGTGCCTGCAAGAGTTATGACATCCATAGAAATTAAGGATGTCGCCGAACCTTTTATCAGACTGCGCGCCATAAGACACCTTGAAAAGGGAAGAGTTGTCATTTTCGGAGCAGGCACAGGCCATCCGTTCTTTACAACCGACACTGCGGCAGCCCTCAGAGCGCTGGAAATAAAAGCTGATGTTATATTCAAAGGCACAAAGGTTGACGGCGTTTACAATAAGGATCCTATGCTCCACACAGATGCGGTTTTCTACCCCGAACTGGCATTTATTGATGCTCTTGATCAGGGGTTAAAAGTTATGGACGCAACAGCTATTTCTCTCTGTATGGAAAATAATCTTCCGATTCTTGTTTTCAATCTTTCTGTAGAAGGCAATCTCCTTAAAGCTGTCAGAGGAGAAAAGATCGGATCTCTTGTGAAATAAATCAAGGAGTGTGTAACAATGGTTGATCAGGAATTATATGACGATACTCAGGATAGAATGAAGAAATCCATTGACTCTATGCGCAAGGATTTCATGATGGTTCGCACCGGAAGAGCTACTCCCGTTGTGCTCGAACCTATAAAAATTTCAGCCTATGGACAGGAAATGCCCATTAAGCAGGTTGCCAGCGTTTCGATACCTGAACCCCGCATGATCGTTATTCAGCCCTGGGATAAAGGTGTGCTGGCTGATATAGAAAAAGCAATTCAGAAATCAGATCTGGGAATCAATCCTTCCAACGATGGAAAGATTATTCGTCTGGTTTTCCCGCCGCTCACTGAAGATCGCAGAAAAGAACTGGTTAAACAGCTCAAAAAGCGCTCCGAGGAAGGCAGGGTTGCGGTCCGCAATGTCCGCCGCGATGCTATGGAAATGCTCAAGGAAATGCAGAAAGAGGGCATGATCACAGAAGACGACGAAAAACGCGGACAGGCTGAATTCGAGGAACTTACCAAAAAGATGATCGAAGAGATCGATAAAGTTCTCGAAGCTAAAGAAAAAGAAGTAATGGAAGTATAAATATGTCGGGTGACTTGAGTAAAACCGCCTATCAGGATTTCACTGAAGAGGAACTTCTGGAGAAGCTCGACTACGACAGGCTTCCACGCCATATAAGCATTATTATGGATGGAAACCGCCGCTGGGCAAAAGCTCAGGGGCTTCCCGGCTTTATGGGCCATTCCGAAGGAGTTATGGCTTTCCGCCGGGTTATGGTTGCCTGTTGCGAGCTGGGCATTAATGTGCTTACGGTTTATGCATTTTCCAGTGAAAACTGGCGCAGAACCGAAGAAGAGATTAATGTTCTGATGGAACTTTTCGAATCTTATTGCTATTCTGAAAAAGAGCTGATGAAAGATATCGGGGTTCAGTTCAGAGTAATCGGAAAAACCGATGTTCTTAGCCCCCGTGTTCTCGAAGCTTTCAGAGAGCTTACGGAATATACCGCAGATGGAAACCGGATGGTGCTCAATGTCTGCATCAATTACGGATCCCGGTATGAAATTCTGGAAGCTGCAAAACAGATCGCTGAAGATGTAAAGTCAGGCAAAATCACATCAGAAGAAATCTCAGAAGAGTTGTTTTCAGAACACCTCTATACAAAGGGCCTCCCTGATCCGGATCTGATGATCCGTACAAGCGGGGAGTTGAGAATCAGCAATTTCCTGCTCTGGCAGAATGCCTATGCGGAATTCTGGTTTACAGATCTTTTCTGGCCCGACTTTGATAAAAAAACCCTGTTGACGGCGATACTGGACTATCAGGGAAGAGATCGGCGCTTTGGCGGCGGTCCTCCCGTCATGCCCCAAAAATAGAATGCAGGTATCATAAACTTGGTCAAGAGAATAATAACCGGGCTGTTGCTGGCTGCTTTCTCCATAGCACTGATAATATGGGGAGAACTGCCTCTTGCTTTATACATTCTTGTCCTTTCGGGCATGGGTATGAATGAATATATTTTTCTTGCCAACAGGCATAAAATCAGGCCATCGAAAACGATGGCTTTTTTTGCTCTTCTCATACTTATGCCCTTTGCCTATTTTGGAAGTGAAGAATACCTGCCGCCACTGCTTTTTGCCATAACTCTGATTACTATACTTTTCTATATTTTCAGAAAAGGTTTTCATGTATCGTCTTTCCTTGATGTGGGAGCTACTATTCTGGGGATATTTTATCTCGGATGGTTCTTCTGCTATATGATTTATATGAGGAAAATGGTTATTCCGGGAACCATGGGGGCATTCAAATTTCTTGGAACTACCATTGATCAGGGAGCCGGCTTCGTGCTGGTTCTCGTGTTTGCAACCAGTCTGACTGATACCGGCGCTTACTTTATGGGCAAATTTTTCGGAAAGCATAAATTATGCCCATCAATAAGCCCTGGTAAAACAGTGGAGGGAGCTATCGGAGGAATGCTCGGCGCCATAGCAGGAGCTTTTCTGATAGGACTGCCGTTGAAACTGATGCCTACTGATATTCTGAATATCGGAGCGCTCTGCGGGATTTTTGCCCAGTTGGGAGACCTTTGGGAATCAGTGCTCAAAAGAGATGCTCATGCCAAAGATTCAGGCTCAGCCATTGCCGGACATGGCGGAATTATGGACAGAATCGATTCGCTCCTGTTCACCGCTCCTGTCGTCTATTTCTATATAAAATACTTTATGCTTTAATTCTGCACTTTTTGAACCAACTGGAGTTATGATAGGGATGCCAAAGATTATCGGCAAAATTTCGAACAGACTTTCCTTATTTTTGTTTCTTTTTATCTTGTTATGCTTTTTTTCTGGATGCGCAGGAAAAGATGGAACTGAAATCCCTCAGACGGATAAGGATGAAACTCCATCTGCGGTATCATCGTCATCCATACCTGCTTTTTCCGAGCCGGAAGCTTCTGATATAAAGCCTCCGGATGATAAAAAAATTTCCGGAAACGAATCGGCGATTCCGGTAATAAAAACAAAAGACTTTGATCAGGCAGAACTTTTTGAGATAAAGAGAGATGGCTATCTCAGCTACTATTACAGAAGAAAATACACTCCCGTTGAGATAAAAACAGTGTGGAACGCTATCAATGCAATCTGTCCCCAATACTCAAAAGAGGAAAAACTGCAGGCTGCGAGATCGGTTCTTGCCTACCACTGGGTTGTGTACAAAACCACATTTGCCCACAATATGAATAATAATGTGGGGGTAACGGCAAAATACAGGGATCTGATAAGGGAAACCAGCAAACTTCACCAGATTCCTCCGGAAATGGTTGAAGCTGTTATTACCTGGGAAAATTCCGGAGGCGTAAACAGAAGGTCCTGGGCAGCATGCGTCGGGGTAGGGCAGCTTAGTATGGGCGCAGTTCATACAGCCCATGCTTTTTATACACCGTATCTGAGAAGACATAAACAGGAAGCTGCGAGGTATAAAGCATTATACAGACATCTCGGATGGAATATTTTTCTGAAAGCCCTTGAGGTTCATCAGGTTGAACTTGATAAATACGATCTTGCGGAAAAACACAAAAGACTCAGGAAAAAGCTGAAAATCGACGACGAAAGGCTTATCCCCGAATGTAACATCGAGGATGCCGTTGTCTATCTTAAATTGCTGTATGGAAACTACGGCAACAGGATGGATCTTGCCATATCAGCCTATCACAATGGCGGCCTTAACAATAATGATATTCTGAAAGACTATATAAAAAGAGTTGCAGGAGGAATTCCCACTTCAGAACTTACGCAGACTGAAATTATAGATGCGATAAAAAAATACAATATTTCCTATATCTCCCTATGGAATGATTACAGAAGCCGGGAGATGATGAACGGCTTGCGTACTGTTTTTGGCGATGTTACAGGCGCTCACAACGGCCATCTTGCCCTCGGAGACGAATCGGACATATACCCGTGGAAGGTTATAGCTGCCTGGGGCTCCCAGAATGTCAGCACTGAAGTTTTGAACAGTATTATCGATAGGTACCGGGGCAGTGTGTGGGATTATGTGGAATGCAAGGGCATGAAAATATACGATTCCTATGATTCCATAAAAGAAGGCATAGACAAAGGCAGACTGGTGAGAATCCCCAAAGGTATCTGTTCTGACGCAGGGCTTGGAAAATTTGAGGGAATGCCCGCCGATTATGTTAGTGAAAGAAAAAAGTTCAACTATTATATTACACCGGAAATGGCAGGCTTTTTGAAAGAACTGTCTGAGGTTTACCGGGGAAGAACCAAAAATCCGAAGGTAAGAATTCCCCTTCGCAATGCCCTAAACAGCAAAGCTCTTGAAACATCCACCGGAGGACTTGTCCCTGAAAGAATGAGGCCCCATATGATGGGGGTTTCCGTTGAAATCGCCCTTGATAAAGCTCCCTACAGAGATAAGCTTATCAGAATTCTCAACGAATTCTATCTTCATGACCACATCTTTTTTGCAAGAAACGGCGACTACAACAGAATAACTCTCAATCCGAGATTCGGCAAATATTATTATCAGAAATATATGGATAAAAAATAAAGAAGCTGCGTTAAAACAGCTTCTTTAAACTTTTCTGTCAGTTTATTCACCGCTGATTATTACAAACATAGTTTTTATGATACTATATCTGTCTGCATATTCGAATCTCTATTAAGCCTGTTTTGGCATGTTTTCCGCCATTTTTGAGGCATAGTATCCTTCGCCTATGTATGATGCAACTCCGGCGATTCCTGATGCTGCAATCATTCCGATTGCCAATGTGGTGGGTCCTCCGATCAGAGCTGCCAATACACCTGTCATTGCCATCATAGGACTGACTCCTACCATAATAGCCTGACATATACCAAGTCTTTCCGCATTTTTATCCTGTGGTGGGTTTTGATTGGAAATCCGGGTTCCGGATTTCCCGAATTCTGATAAAGCGGATTTCATATCATTTACTGAATTTGATGAGCCTGAAATAAGAATCTTGTCCTGTGGCTCGGTGTTTGCATTTTTCACCGTAGCTTTCGGTTCAGCTGCATAACCTCCATTCGAATAGGAAATGCTGTTGCCTGAAATTTTCATATCCATAGTTTTCATCTGCTCCTTCATGACTTTAAAAGTCAATTCTTAATTTATATTATAACAGGACAAAAAAGGTCTAACAATTCCCGTAATGTTAAAATTTGATTAACACTTGATAAATAACTCAAGTACTTCTACAATTCACAGTAAATTCAATGCTCACATTTTAAGGAGTATTTATTATGAAAAAATTATTTGCGGTAGTTCTGGCTCTGTTTTTTATCTTTACAGTTGCAAAGGCAGGCTTTTGCGAAGCTGAAGTTTCTCCGGAGTTTAAAGCTTGCTTTGATAAACAGGCTGAAGCACAGAAAACAGCCAGAGCATTTTACAAATGCCTTCAGGCCGGGGATTTGGACAATATAATGAATATTGTTTCAGTGGATATCCTGAAGAAATTTGCTGATTCAAACTCACCCGAAGGCATAGGCCACAATCTCGGACTCGCTTTGGTTATGACAAGTGCAGTAAAAGATAAATCAGTTTCGCTTTCCTTTGGCAAAATCCAGATGTCATCAGCGGAAAAATGCAATGGAGTTGTTGAAGTAACAGCAACTTATTCAGCTAAAGTAACAAGCGACGGGAAAACTTCCACTGAAGATTCCAGAGATAAACTTCTCCTCAAAAAAGAAGAAGGTAAATGGGTGATTTTCGACTTTATTCAGTAGTGGTTCAACAATAAAAAACAATGGGACTTATGAAGTGCAGATTTGCAGTATCATAAGTCCCTTTTGATTTCGGTAGTGTTGCCGATTGTAAATTTGCAGAATTAGTTTTATTTGTCCGACTGACTTCCGTCATTCACCGATGAAGGCTGCTGAGTAGCTGACGGCTCCGGTGTCGGAGATTGAGCCTGAGGCTGCTGGAATTCCGCATCGTTTCGATCCAGTTCCTGCCTTGAACCTGATTTATAGGTTATGATAATCGGCTTGAACGCGTTTGCTTTGAGATTGTCGAAATCCTTAGCTATATCAATGGGATTCTGAGAATTTGCAGCATAAACGACTATCAAACCGTTTTCTTTTCCGAGTGTGGGCTTAAATTGAAAAGCCCGGAGCCTTTTTGCTATTTCCAGAGCTTTATTCGGAGCATCAAAACTGCCGCACTCGATAAAATAGCCTTCATTAGCCTGTGGATGTGTTTCTTCGGGAAATTCCGCAAGAATATTCTCCTCAGGAGTCGGTGAAGCTTCCGTTTTCGAAGGAGATGGCGACGGGGAAGCTGAAGGCGTGGCGGAAATCAGGGGAGAAGGTGTAGGTGATGTAATCAGCTTATCTTTCTTTTTGACAGCCACAACCTTTGCGGTTGATTCGTCTTTTACCTGAAGTCTGTGATCCTTTCTGCTTAATCCGGCAATAGTCCATACTCCGAAAATCAGAAACAGAACAATAGCTACTGCAAGAATCGTTTTTACAGGTTTCTTTCCTTCGTTTTTTTCCTCTTCCTGATTCTTTTTCTTAGCGGCTCCCTTATCTTCTGCATACTCTTTCACTTTTAAAGGTGGAGCTTCAAAAGCAATCTGTGTCGATTTTGAAGATTGAACGGATGCAGGGGGAATAACAGGCCCAACCGGTTCAGCTTGCCTTATCTGCACAGGAGGTGCAACCGGCATAACAGGGGCAGAGGCGGAAAGTGGTGCGGGAGTTCCGGAGCCAATGGCGTTGAGATCATTTAAAACCTCTTCGATTCTGGAATACCTTTCCGACCTTTCCTGTTTGGTCATTTTTATGATGATTCTGTCCAGTTCTTCCGGAATATCGGTTCTGTATCTGGACAGAGGCGTAAACTTAAAGGGATCGTTTTCCTGGGGGCTTACACCTGAAAACAGATGATGGAAAGTTGCCCCGAGGCTGTATATATCAGACGAAAGGGCGATTTTACCCGAATAATGCTCCGGGGAAGCGTAGCCGTAAGTTCCAACTGCTGTCTGGGTTACAGACTGAATTCCTATTGTTCTGGCAACACCGAAATCCACGAGATAAATCTTTCCCTCAGGGGTAAGAAGAATATTGGCAGGTTTAATATCCCTGTGAACCACAGGGGGGACCTGATTATGCAGAAAAATCAGAATATCGATAATCTGCTTCATCCAGTTCAGGCCCTTTTCCAAATCTACCTGTCCGTGTCTGAAGTCTTTCTGAATATCATCGAGGTTTTTTCCGTTGATGAATTCCATGACCAGAAACAGGCTTGAACCTTCCACAAAATAGTCAAGAACGCCGGGGAGGCCCGGATGTTTGAGATTGAACAGTAGTTTTGCCTCTTCTATAAACCTTTTTTCCAGATAAGCCCGGTTTACAGTATCGGCTGCCTGGGGAAGCATTTCCTTGATAACAAGCCTGCCGTCCATTTTTGTATCAAGAGCCAGATAGACCCTTCCCATACCGCCTCTGCCTATCTCTTTTTCAATAGCATAACGGTTATTCAGGAGTTTTCTTCCGCCCTGACTGTCAATCATCGGTTTAGTCTGCTGAGCAGACTGGGAGGAAACCACCTGATTTACAGGTGTCTGAGCGGGTATGGCAAATGAGCCGGCAGACACCTTCGAACCGCAAAATACGCAGAAAGCTGCGTTTTCTTTTATAGTTTTACCACAACTGGGACAATTCATTAAAAAAACCACCAAAATAAAATTGACTTAGAACAGAGGAGCTCCGCTGAGTGCGTATTTAGCTGCCTGTTCAAGTCTTATACAGGCTACCTGAATCTGTTCAATGGGCACTGTAAGGCATATACGGATGTAGCCTTCCCCTGCATCACCGAGGACGCTGCCGGGAACTGTTACTATCCGGTATTTTTCAAGCAGAAATCTTGTATAGTCTTCTGATGTATAGCCTAATTTTTTGATATTAAGGAACAGATAGAAAGCTCCATGGGGGCGGACACAGGAATAGTCGCCGATGGAATTCAGCCTGTCCACCATATAGTCGCGTCTTGCAACATAAATCTTTTTGATCAGTTCCACAAATTCTCTGGATCTTTTCACAAAGAATATGCTTGCTTTCTGCATAGGAGCAGGGGGGTGAACCGCGTCAAACTGCTGGAATTTAATCATCTGGTTGATCAGGGATGATGGTCCTGCTGCATAGCCTATTCTCCAGCCGCAGATACAGTATGTTTTTGAGAAGCTTTGGACTGTGAGGACCTGATCTTTCATTCCCGGCAGTGAAGCAAAACTCACATGTGAAAGTCCGTCATAAACCAGTTTTTCGTAAACTTCGTCAGAAATTATGAAAATTCCATGTTTTTGCGCCAGCGCAGCTATTTTTTCCATGGATTCCCTTTGCAGAACAGCTCCTGTAGGATTATGGGGGGAATTTATTATCATAACTTTTGTTTTAGGTGTTATGCGGGCTTCTATGTCTTCAGGCTGAATTTCAAAATTAAACTCTTCTCTGAGGGGTACTTTTACCGGTACTCCTCCGGACATAATCACACAGGGTTCAAACCCTACAAAAGCAGGATCCTGAAGCAGAACTTCGTCGCCGGGGTTAACGAGGCAGAGAATAGCCAGATGTATGGCATTCATAGCTCCCACCGTTGCTATGATTTCATTGACGGGGTCATATTCTATACCGTTTTCCTCTTTCAGTTTTTCTGCCAGAACAATACGGAAATCCATCATTCCCGCATTGGGTGTATAGTGGCTGAACCCGTCATCAACAGCCATTTTAAGCAGTGCTTTTAATTCCTCGGGAGCTTCGAAATCAGGCTCGCCAAGGCCAAGGTGGATAACATCCTTCAATGCGGCAGCCATATCAAAAGCTTTTCTGATGCCTGAACTCTTTATGTTTTTAGCTCTGTCCGATATAAAATCAAATTCGGGTTTAAACGGAAGTGTCATACTGAACTCCTTAACGCGATATTATGCTTTTTCTATTTTTCGTTAAACCTTGCATTCCTTTCATTCAAAAACTAAAATGCAATAAAACCTGTGGGTTGAAACCGGACTCAACCTGTGTTAAACTTTTTGCAATGAATAAGATGATGTTTCCAGCCAGAACAATTGATGAAGAACTCCCCTGGTTTAAAGGTGAGAAGGCTGTTCTGTTCCCTGTGGAAAGTGCTTTTTTGCAGAATCGGCACAAACTGGAAGGTTTTTCCAGAATTTATTTCGGGCCTGAATTCTGCTGGCGCAGGCTTCCTTCAGTTAATACCGTTGATGAAATTGCTGTTTTTTGCAGAAGAAACGATTTTAATTTTACATTCGTTACTCCCTTTCTGCCGGAAAACGGCATAGCTGCTGTTGACAAAATCCTTGAGCACTTTGACAGAAAAAAATATTATCCGGAAATTCTTGTTTCAGACTGGGGAATGCTTCAGTATATCCCCGAAAAATACGGAAACAGATTTCCTCTTGTTGCCGGCAGGCTTCTCGCTAAACAGAAAACAGGACCCCGAATCGAACTTATTAAAGAAGCAAATCCCAATGCGTATATTTCAGCACGGAAGAATCATCTGGATATTCCCGAGCTGCTCAACTTTCTCAAATCCGCCGGTGTAATCAGGCTTGAGCTTGATCTGCTCCTTCAGGGAATAGACCTCCAGCTATCGGAAGACTGTAGCCTTCCTCTTTCGTTTTATTACCCCTACGCCTATGTTTCAACCACCCGCAGATGCCCGATTATGGAAGCAATAGGCTGTGCCTGTGAGGATTCTGCTTTTGAAATGCAGTCAAAAGATATGCCTGTGAAGTTGTTCTCAAAGGGGAATACGGTTTTTCTCAAACATGAAAAAATCGGAAGCGATTATATACATCCCGAGTTCGACAGGGTAGTATATGAACCTGACATCCCCTGATACGGAAGGATAATTGGCATTAGTTGAGAATATGCAATCTATAAGGATAAGGATGAGAGGTTCATAAAATGAGAATTGTAATGACCACCTGCAAGCCTGATGAAGCGGAACTGATAGCAGATACCCTGCTTCACGAAAGACTTATTGCAAGCTGCAACATTCTGCCCGGAATCACAACCAAAGTGAGATGGAAAGGTGAAGCGCTTACACAGTCTGAGTCCATGCTTATCATGAGAACCCGCATCGAACTTTTGAAAAAGCTTGAAAAACGCCTTATCGAACTGAACTCCTTTGAAACACCCGAAGTTGCCACACTGGAAGTGAAGGAGTGGAACGAAAATTATTACATCTGGGTCCTCGAATCCACAGCCCAGGCAAGGGGATAACAGGAGTTTAATCAGCAGATACACTCTGTCGCCCCGTTATCTCTTCAATCGGATAAGCCAGCATTATGAATATCTGACGGGCAGGACGCATTGCCGTTCGCTGCCCTCTTTTATTACTCTCGAACTTACAAATCTCTGCAACCTTAACTGCATCATGTGCCCCCGGAGAAAAATGACCAGATCTGCGGGCAGCATGGAAATTTCGCTTTTTACCCATGTTATTGATCAGGTTAAAGATTATATAGAAACCATAGATCTCGACCTTTTCGGTGAATTTGAATTCAATCCGCAATGGGCGGAGTTGATCCGTTATTGCAGTGAAAGAAACCTGTTTACCGTTCTCAACACAAACGCCACTATGATGGATGAGGATATTTCCCGCAGGTTGATTAACTCCGGGCTGAATTTTCTGAATATATCCTTTGATTCGTCAAATCCTGAGCTTTATGAAAGAATCAGAAAAGGAGCGGATTTTGACAAAACCCTCCGAAACATCAGGCATTTTCTCTCTGTCAACAAGAAAATTTATACAGTCATTCAGATGATTCATACTACTGAAACAGATAAGGAAATCCGATCTTACCTCGATTTCTGGAAAAATTCCGGTGCAGACGCAGTGAGAATAAAAAAATACATACCCTTTGATCCTGACACAGACCGACTTGATCCGGAAATTGATGCGGTAAAGAAAAAAAGTAAAAAAAACGCTTCCTGCCTCTATCTGTGGAAAAGCCTTGTTGTAACTCAGGATGGAACGGTAGTTCCCTGCTGCGTTGATTTTGATAATATTAATAAACTCGGAGATGCCTGTAAAGAAAGTATAGCAGATATCTGGAACGGCAAACCTATGCAGAGCCTCAGAAAAGCACACGCAGAAGGAAAATCCGTAGAAATAAAATTATGCAGCCACTGCAGACCCCTGACGGCAAGCCTGCCGATGATGATCGCAGGAGCGCTGGCAGATGATCCGATGCGCCGGAAAATCATGCCATTTGTGGAAAAGTGGCTTGGGGTATAAATAAAAATCACTACTTACCTGATTTCATAAGCAGTGATTTTATAAAAACTTCGTTTTTTGGCTTGATTTCAGACTTAAATAATTCTGAAATAATCCACGAGAACGCATCTGCGGTATCTTGTGAAGGATCTTGCCGATGTGGGTCCTTCTCCTGTGGGACCTGCAATAGTAAGACTCGTATGTCCTTCGCCTCTTCCGCCCAGTCCTGCCAGAGTCGCTGCGTTCTTTACAAATATGGTTGCATTGATTCTGTAAGCCATCCGGGAAAGGTTTTCTACGCTTTTTGAGAACATTGACGCTGTATGCATAAATCCGTGTTCTGCATGAACCGCAAGTTCGATAGCTTCTTCCACATTTCTCACCCTGCATATGGGAAGAACAGGCATAAGCTGTTCGGCATACAGAAGGGGATGATCCCGATGGACTTCGCATATGAGAAGCCTGGTTTCGGACGGGAGGTCAAGCCCGATGGATTTTGCAAGAACAGAAGCGTTTTTACCAACAAACTTTTTGTTGGCGGTAGGGTGTTTCTGTCCAACCTGCGCCGGATTGATTACATTGGCTGTAAGCTGATCAGTCTGATAGGCGTTGAGCAGAAACGCTCCGTTATCCTGCAGTTTGCGTATAAGTTCGTCACAAACCGCATCCACGCAGAAAACTTCTTTTTCGCATGTGCACATAATGTTGTTGTCAAAAGATGCACCGAGGACGATTTCCCTGCCTGCCAGATCGAGATCTGCGGTTTCGTCAACCACCACAGGTGGATTGCCCGGACCTGCGCCGATGACTCTCTTGCCTGACTGGGTCATAGCTGTATGAACCACTTCAGGGCCACCGGTTACTGCCATCAGTCTGATCTTTTTATGCTTCATAAGCTCAACGCTTGTCTGCATAGTGGGATTTTCAACGGTTGTAACCAGATTGGGCGGTCCGCCCGCTTCCTGTATTGCTTCGTTCATAAGAGTGAGAGCCTTCTGGCTGACTCTTTTTGCTGATGGATGGAAATTGAAAACAACGCCGTTTCCTGCAGCAATCATCGAAATTGTGTTATTGATAACCGTAGCACCGGGGTTGGTGCTGGGTGTAATCGAACCGACAAGGCCAAAGGGGCCATGCTCCACAAGTGTAAGACCGCCGTCGCCTGTATAGGCTTCAGGCACAAGATCCTCTATGCCGGGGGTCTTGGTCGCCGCTATTGTCTTTTTGGCAATCTTGTCCTCAACTCTGCCCATGCCTGTTTCACTGACGGCCATTTCCGCCAGAAGCCTGACATTGGCAAGAGATTTTCTGCGGATGGATTCGATAATCTGTTTGCGGGTGTCCAGAGTCAGCTTAATAAACTGCTTCTGAGCAATTTCCGCCGCATCCACAGCTTCATCCATAGTGGGGAAAATCCCGTTTCTTCCTCCATATGAAGGAACCGCCGGAGCTCCCGCCCCACCAGAGTATTTATCAAGAACTTCCTTAACAATAAGGGCAATCTGATCCTTAGAAATATCCATAATGGACCCCCTCGAGTTATTGATATGCTAAATTTTAAACAAATGATTTACCACTGGTATAAACACCGGGCTTCAGCCCGGTGGTCAGGGGAAATCCTACCTCTTATCCGGTTTCAACCAGCTAAACAATATGTATCTCTATCCCATAGGCATCTGCGGTTTCCCTGGCAAGGGGGGTTATTATTGAGCCTGATGGGAAGTAGAGGGCTTTTTGTTTCTGGTTTACTGCCACCATTACATCATCATTGGTTACCACTGCCTTTACTGACGGGGCAGGGGATGGCTGGACGGGTTGTCCCGGAGCGGGCGCAAACTTTTCGGTCAGGCTTTTCAGCTGGACTGTTTCTACGCCCATTTCTTCTATAGCTTTCATATGATCCCTGATCATACCCATGAGTTTGTTGCCTGTTCCCACAGAAGAATAGTTGAGCGCGTGAATCCCGTCCGTGCATACCGTAACCGGTTTTCCCGCCATCAGGGCGTGGATGCACAAACCTGATGCAGGTTCGTCTCCGATAAGTCCTGCTATCTTTGCCAGTGTGCTAACTGTTAGATAGGGGACAACAACCCTGTCGAACCCGGCTACATACTTGCGGTATTGATGCCTTTTCAGGTTTTCGACGGGTGTAAATGGGAGGAATCCTGCTGATGCTTTTACCTGTCCTGCAAGATGCTCAGGCGCGTAAATATGATAATGGGGTGCTCCGCCGGAAACTTTGGAAAGGCTCTGGAAAAGTTCTCCCACATCATCATTTTCCTCGTCTAAAATAACGAGGACATTTATGCCGCCAGGTGTTGAAACCGGTGTCCGGGGAAGTCCTGACATTTTAGACAGTTCTTCCATCACAAGACGGGTAATTTCTTCTACTATAAAATCATTATTCATATCACAAAATAACCATAAAAGCCGGGACAGCCAAAACTGATTGTACCGGCTTTAAGTTTTCAAGTCGGTTATTCGGATCGCCTTAGTTAGGCTTTCTTTTCCTTAGGCTTGGGAAGTCCGATAGGAAGAACTTCATCCAGGTCTCTATGGGGTCTGGGGATTACATGGACCGCTACCAGCTCGCCAACTTTACGGGCTGCTGCTGCGCCTGCATCGGTGGCTGCTCTTACTGCTGCCACATCTCCTCTGACCATTGTTGTAACATAGGCTGCGCCTATTTTTTCGTAGCCGACGAGCTTCACATTGGCTGCTTTAACCATTGCATCGGAAGCTTCCACCATGGCCACAAATCCTTTGGTTTCTATGAGTCCAAGAGCTTCATAAGTTGAATTCAAAACTGACACCTCCAGAGTTTACTATTCTTTAACGATATAAGCCGGTGTATTTTGTCCTACGCCGGCGGCGTTTGCTTCATCAACATCGATATGCATTTCGAGGGCATATGATGATTTTACTCTTGCTACGACTTTGTCGAAAACGAGAGTTCTGTCGGGGCTTTCAAGTCTGACTTTAAGCATTTCGGAATCTTTAACTCCAAAATACTCAGCATCTTCGGGAGTTAAGTGGACATGACGCATAGCTGCGATAACGCCTTCTTTAAGGGTTACGGCGCCGGCGGGACCTACCAGAACGCATCCGGGGGTTCCTTCCACTTTACCTGATTCTCTTACAGGCACTCCTTTGATCTTGAGGGCGAATGAATCGGTTTTGGAAATTTCCACCTGGGTCTTCCCTCTTATTGGGCCAAGAATCCTGATGGGAAGGGTTTCGCCTGTGGGTCCGACTATGGTGAGCATCTCGTTGGTTGCAAACTCGCCGGGCTGGCACAGGTCTTTCATTTTTGTAAGTTCATATCCCTTACCGTAAACCACATCGAGGTCTTCTCTCGAAATATGGCAGTGGCGGTTGGAATAGTTACAGTATATGACTTTGCCGGAGGCTTCTCCCTGCGTCATTTCCTTTCCTTCTTTCTCAATTTTTTCAAGGACTTCTCTGACTATTCGTCTTACAATCTCTTCTTCAGACATCCTTAAATCCTTTGTTTCATTTTTACCCGCCAAAATAAATAAGGGGGTACTGAAAACGGAAATTAATTCTACGGATCAAACATAAACTCCTTTCTTACATGTTTCATTAAGGACAATATAAAAAAGGAAAATTGATCTTTTCCAAGAATCATAACGGAAATTTGGAGACACCCATTTCAAGGAGGCAAATAAATGGCTCATGCTTATACTCCCGGACTACAGGTAGTTGAACAGATGGTGCTTCGCAAAGAGAGGCGCCTTCCCCTGAAAGGTCGGGTAGAAGTTAAAGTCGGCGACGAAGTCAAAAGCGATACTATCGTGGCAAGAACCGAACTCCCGGGAAACCCGGAACTGGTTAATGTAGCCAACAAGCTGGGAGTTGAGGCGTCTGAAGTGCCCAAGTCCATTAAGAAGAAATTAAACGAATTTATCAACAAAGATGAAGTTCTTGCACAGTCAAAGAGCTTCTTCGGACTTTTCACCAATACCTGTTTAAGCCCTATTTCGGGAACCGTTGAACATATTTCCGACACAACCGGAAAGGTTCTGGTCAGGGCACCGGCTATCCCCGTTCAGGTAAAAGCCTATATCGACGGAAAAGTCGTAGAGGTAATGCATGAAGAGGGTGTGGTTGTTGAGTCATTCGGAACATACATTCAGGGTATTTTCGGCGTTGGCGGGGAAGAAGTCGGCGAACTTATGGCTATCACCGACGACCCTGACGCCATTATCACTCCTGACAAAATTACATCTGCCCACAAAGGCAAAGTTCTGCTTGGCGGAGCGCTGGTTCCCATTGATACAATCCACGCAGCCATCAAAGCAGGCGTAATCGGGTTTATCAGCGGCGGTTTCGACGATGCAGACCTCCGCAAGTTCCTCGGATACGACCTTGGCGTAGCAATCACCGGTTCGGAAGAACTTGGATTGACCCTTGTTGTTACCGAAGGCTTCGGAAAAATCCGTATGGCAGACAAAACTTTCAACCTCCTGAAAAAAAGAGTTGGAAGAAAAGCCTCCATCAATGGAGCCACCCAGATCCGTGCCGGCGTTATCAGGCCTGAAATTCTGATTTCCACACCGGAAATTGTTGACAAAATTGAAACCGAAAATGCAACACACAGTGCCATGCAGATCGGTTCAACAGTCAGAATTATCCGCGAACCCCGTTTTGGCGAACTTGCCAAAGTTGTTAACCTCCCGGTTTCACTCATGCAGGTCCAGTCCGAAACCAAAGTCAGAGTTGTTGACATTGAGTTCAGAGATGGAACCAAATGGACTCTCCCCAGAGCTAATGTAGAAATCATTTAACTTTCAGGAGTATATATGCAGGCTGTATTTGAAGCGGAAAAAACCAAAATAGAAGGGCTTCTCGTTGTGCCCCTCGCCACCCATATGGATGACAGGGGATATCTCAGAGAGATACTCAGATCAACGGATCCCCACTTCACCCAGTTCGGACAGGTTTACCTTGTGGGTAACATGGCAAAAGGATCCATCAGGGCATTTCATAAACATGAAATTCTCTGGGATTGGTTCTTTATAAGCCACGGTTCAGCGAAATTCAATTTTTATGATGATCGCCCAGAATCACCCACTTATAAGGAAAAGGTTACCATTGTCACCGGATCCCTTAACCCGGCTCTGGTTACAGTGCCTCCGGGAGTATATCACGGATGGATTTCCCTTGAAGACGATACCCAGATGATTTCCATCGCCAGTGAAGTCTATAACAGGGAAAAACCTGACGAAGTAAGAGTCCCTCCGGAATCATTCGGTTTTGAGTGGGATGTAAAAGGAAGATAATCAACTTCAGATAAAACAAAAACCTCCGGAATCCGGAGGTTTTTTTATTTGACTTATATTTTATCCCATAGGGGATTATGCATATTTCTGCCAGGGTTGGTTCTGTGCGTGTGCAAGAATTCTGGGGGGATAGTCGGAACCGCCGTTGTAGCGTTTCAACGCTCCTTCCCAGCTTCCGGTTTTTTCATAAAGATCATGCAGATACTTTGCACCGTATTCAATATTCTGAGCGGGATCCCAAACTGCATTGGTATTGGCAAACTTATGGAATCTGTCGTCAATCTGCATTACGCCTTTGCCATGTCCTCCGTCGAATGATGAAGCATTTGATCTCCATCCGCTTTCCTGCCAGGCGACGCCTTTGAGAATATTCGGAGGAATTCCGTATTTCTGGGCTGCAACATCAAGCATCTGGCCTATCTGGGCTTTGTTTGCATTATTTCCGAAATTGGGGATCTGAAGTGCCGGGTTGGCATTAATATTCTGGAAACCACCCTGCATTCCGCCCATATTCATTCCCCAGGGGGGCATCATTCCCAACGGGCTGCCGAATCCGCCGCCCATTGCGTTCATACCGCCGAGGCCTGCCATACCCATACCGGGCATGCTCATTGAAAGAGGATAGCCGAGGCCTCCTCCGCCGCCTCCCATCATCATAGCGCCCATTCCGGATGATTCCATCATCATCATCATTTGCATCATCATCTGCATCATCTGCATCATTTGCATCTGCTGCATTCCCTGCATAGACGACATTCCGGGAACCATACCCATTCCGGCGCTCATTCCCATCATCGGAAGCTGATAGCCGCCGCCAAAGGGTGATGCACTCATCATCATTGCTGAGGGGGACATACTTACTGCGTCCATTCCAACGCCCATTCCAAGTGAAAGACCGCCTATATTAACAGAAGCTCCCATAGAAACTCCTGCATTCATCATCGGCATAGCGCCAAAATTCTGCTGCATTCCCATCATCTGGAAATTAGGAAATCCAATCATAACTTCCTCCTTGTTCGCTACTTGTCATTTTTATTATCACACGAATCATGTGTAAAGTAAATATTAAATCAGATTTTTTATATCCGTTAACATGATTGTTACATTTAAACCGTTGCCGTTACTTGTGTCGTATGATAAAATTAGCATCATACAAAATGGATTAATGTAATCTTTTTTGGACCATTCCACTACAGAGAGGAGCTTTTCCATGAGCATAGATAATCTTGGAAATATAGGGTTCCAGCCCAATGTAAACCTCACTCCGGGCAAATTTGCACCCAAGCCCCCGGTGGAAGCAGAACCGTCCATAGCACAGGACTCATTCACTTCCAGCGCCGCCAAATCACAGCAGTATGTTATTTTACCACCCAAACAGCTCGCTATTGAAGCACAAAAAGGTGGTATTTTCAGAAGCGAAGAAAATCAGCTGAGTAAGTTTGATGTCACCGTTCAGGAAAAACTTCCCCTCATTGGCGGTTATGTTGCAAACATAGACGACAGCACAAAGAAAAAGCTTACAGAAGCAGGCTATTATGTGTTTGTCGATGAGGAAAAGTCCTGGCTTCCTTCCAAACCCTGGGAGAAAAATATTGTGGATGCCACTGTCGGAACAAGCGAAACAGGCGAAAAAACCGAAGATCTTTCACTCAAGGATCGCCCGGTTATGACCCAGCCCAGATTTGATACTCCACTCACAAGGCAGTATCAGGGCGAAGGAGTTACCATCGCCGTTATCGATACAGGCATATATCCGCACCCCGACCTTATAAGCCCTGAAAACAGAATCGTTGCATTCGTTGATTTTGTCAATGGCAAGAAAATACCTTACGACGACAACGGACATGGCACACACGTGGCCGGTGACGCTGCAGGTTCAGGTATGATGAGCGACGGTCTTTATAAAGCTCCCGCACCAAAAGCTAAACTTATCGGACTCAAAGCCCTTGCAGGACAGGGCGGAGGAAAAACTTCCGACATCATCAAAGCTATCGAATGGTGCATAAAGAATAAGGAAAAATTTAACATCCGTGTTATTAATATGTCTCTGGGACACACCGCTTCAGAAGATTATCAGAATGATCCCACCGATCAGGCTGTTAAAAAAGCATACGAAGCTGGCATAGTTGTTGTTGCAGCAGCAGGAAACGAAGGCCCCGGACCCTCAACAGTAGGAGCTCCCGGCGACAGCCCCCACGCTATTTCCGTTGGTGCGGCAGATGATATGAACACCCCGGATCCCAAAGATGATAAAATCGCCAATTTCTCAAGCCGTGGTCCGACGCCCGGCGGACTGATGAAGCCTGATCTGGTAGCTCCAGGCGTTGCCATTATTTCAACATTGTCCCCCGGAACCGGCGCTGAAACAACTTCAGAGAGAATGACCAACCTGAAGGAAACGATGAAATGGTTCTCCCAGATGCCTGATGAAGCTCTGGTAAGAGTTCCTGACGAATCCCTCAGACTGCTTGGCCTTGCCGATTCAACCATCGAAAAATGGAAATCGGATCCCAAGCTCGCCCGCAAGGAGATAAAGAGGCTTTTCAACGCCACACTGAGCCTGCCGCTGGTTGATAAAACCTACACAGGCATGCCCGGCACATCAATGGCATCACCCTTTGTCGCCGGTGTGGTTGCTCAGATGCTGAGCGCAAACCCCAACCTGAAACCCTATGAGGTGGCTGATATTCTGAAATCAACCGCCGACAAAATCGACGGCTACAAACCGGAAGATCAGGGACAGGGAATGGTTGACCCCAACGAAGCGATCGAAAAAGCACTCCTCGTTAAGGAAGGCAAACTCCAGATAACAGAACCAGTCCTCCCCTGGGGACCCATAAAAGCAGGCGGAGACGCAAAGCCTGAGGAGAAAAAGGCATAGAAGCTAAAAAACAGACATATCTGTTTAACTATAACAAAAAGAGGCTTTCCCTTTATAAGGGAAGCCTCTTTTTTACATTATTCGCTGAAATGGTTTACCAGCTATAGAAGAACTGTGCTGAGGTTGATTCGGGGATTGAGGGGTATTTGAACAACTGGGTTGAATCTCCGCCTGTTGTTACTTCATAAACATGCGCTCCTGTATAATATCCAATTTGTCCATTTTGCTGATACATGGGATACAATGTCATATCGCTGCTTGATTCGTGTTTATGAACGATTACATCAGCACCGGTAGCCATGTTCAGATGGTGAATTTCAACATTACCATCCAGGAATATCTGATAGGTCATATAACCTGTGAGGCCCGGCTGGATATTAAGTGATCTGGGCATTCCTTTATAGGTGCTCTTTGAGAATGTTTTGATTGTTGTGGGCTGGGCGTTGACATCCGTGGCATCGAGGGTTCTGATTTCATACTGGTCGTCGTTGATGAAAACATAGGCAACCGTTTTTGAATCGGAATCGTATGTCTGCCAGTTGGGGTTGGTTGAATTGGCATATCTCTGGATTGAATCCGAATTCATATCCACCTGATAAAGATACGAAGCACTTTCGGATTCTTCCATTGCATGAACAATGCCCATTGTGTCGTCAAAAGGAACTATTCTTGTGTCCATTGTCTGGAATGGCATGGAATAGCTTCTTACAACATTTTCAATTGGGCTGCTTGAATCCTGAAGAAGAATAACATAATATGGCATGCCGGATGTTGCCATAGTGTCTTTAACCATATATTTCTGTTTGCTATGGTCCAATCCGATACCAACCATCCACTGGGAACAAATTTCGCCTTGTGAAACACTCCATATAACATCCAGTTGATTTTTGGTAACAATAAAAAGTTCATTATCCTGTCCGCCGTAAGGATCGTTAAATTCCTGTTCGAACAAATACTGGTTTGCAAGAGTTGCACTGGAAGAAGAACCGCAGTAAGCAACGCTTATATCTCCTGAACCGTCTTTTTCCTGACTTAAATATGTACCTTTAATATGCTTATTGTCGCTTGACATAACCCCTGCCCAGTTGATAACTTTGGTTCCGTCCTCAGAGGTGAATGTGATTTCTGCATTGTATCCCGTAACTGTTCCTGTAAGCGTGTATCTGGTTTTATTGTCGCTGGCTTTTCCTGTTAAGTTAACACCGCTTTGTTCCATCAAAACAACTACGGTCTGATGGGAATTGTCAGCATCTGAACTTGAATTTCCCCTCCATAAACCTGTAAAATCTGCATTTGAATCACCTGAATCACCAGATGACGAACCGCAGCCCGGAAAACTGAATACTGCGAGAAAAAATGCTGCGAAAACCAGTAACACGTACAGATATGGTTTACCTTTCATTGTATATCCTCCTATTTTTTTCGATATTTATTTCTTTGACACACAGGAATAAGAGGCTTCAATTTCACCTCCGTTTTCAGGAGGATCCCCGCCACAGGATGGCTCCTGTCATTTTTTTTTCTCCGGGGATATAATATATCTGTATATTGGTTGATTCTACAACCAAAACATTAAACCTTTAAAATTTCTCAACTTTTTGACATAAAGTTATTATTTGACAGCATGGAAAAACATGTTATTGTATAATTGGTAAGCATATGTTGATAACAGTTCAGCATCCCATAACCGGATAAACTGATCTTTATTGGTTTCCTTGAGTTATTCACTGAAAATTATAATATCATTGCTTAGACCAAAGATATTACTGTCGTACATATCTGTGACAATGATCTTTAACTTCCCTTTTCCTCTTCTTATAGCCAATATTTCAAGGTCAAGGGTAAATTTTCCAAAGCGTTTTGTTTTTATTGGGAAATCCATCTTCTGAATATTTGCACCATGTCTTGAAATTGTTAGATTGCCCGGTAAAATCACCCTGCACACTGGACAAATAAATTTATCTTCAACTTCAATCATTAATGTGATTCTTTCACCGATTCTTATGTTTTTTGACTTTATTCTTGTATAGACTGAAATGTTTGGGTTAAGTTGTGTGATATCTATTTCCTTCTGCCCTGAAATTGATACTATGACTGGTCCATCAATGCTTTCCACTTTTGAGTTAGTAGCAATTATTCCCTTTAATTCGGTTTCCTTGCCATTAATCTTAACTTTTGTTGTCTTGTTCAGAGAAATTTCTGTAACTAAACGGATAAACTCTACTGTATCTGCAGTTGAGTATAGTCTGAATTTTCCGTTTTCGCTGTTTATTGAAGAGCAGATTCC
>JAJTBE010000166.1 GCA_021287065.1 Bacillota bacterium | reverse complement strand
TCCCAAAACTTTTGAATTGGGGGACCGACCAGGGACCGGGGGGGATTTGGACCGACCGGGGTTTGGGGACCGTCAGAGGGAACCACGCTTTTTTGGAAAAGCGAGGTTACCCTCCGAACCTCCCTCCTTGAAAAACAGGAGTATTGGACTGTGGATTTGAGTGAATTTTACTAATTCATTGGGATTGGGGGACCGACCAGGGACCGGGGGGGATTTGGACCGACCGGGATTTGGGGACAGTCAGAGGGAACCACGTTTTTTGGGATAAGCTCCTTATTCATATTCATCTTGCGATAAGCCCCTTTTCTGATGTGTATTGGGGGTAGTTTTCAAACATTATATATCTACTGTGGTTGTATCCGCTGCAGTAAAATGTGTACCGGTGGATTTTGTCTTTGCTGTTGTTATAGTATTGGTAAGATGGAGAATATGAATCATGCCCTGAGGAGTTGCAGCTTGGAATAGTGCCCATTCCCGAAGTGTTCAGCATATTAAGTGCAGTTGGATAATTGCCTTCGTTATCTGCGGCATATATTTTGAGAGTAGCGCCGATTCTTGACATATTTCTCTTGCAGTCGTTATATAATCTTCCGGGGTTAATTATAAAAAACCAGATGAAAATTCCGGTGAAAAAAGCAATAATCACAAACAGGCAGCAGCCTGCGTTTCTCATGAATTGCTGTTTGTCCCATTCTGAGTGGAACATCCCTTTGCACCTCTTTTTTAATTTTATCTTGAAATTAATTTATCCATTGAAGTGTACTGGGGGTAGTTTTCTCTTATTCCCATTCTTACATGCCATTTGCCGTTGCAGTAAAATGTGTATCTGTGTATTTTTTCCTGTTCGTTGTTATAAAACTGATAATCCTGTGAGTAGGTATCTTTGTCTGCCTCGCTGCATAGCGGGATTTCCTTAAGGTATTTCCCGGTGAGCATCCGGAGGTTTGGTGGGTAATTGCCGTTGTTATCTTCTGCGTAGAGTTTTAATGCAGTGCCGATCCTTCTGAGATTGGTTCTGCATTGGGTATAGCATCCGCTGTCCATGCTTGTTTTGAAAAATGTGGGTGGCAGGTTGTACAGGCAGAAAATTCCTGTGCCGGTTAAAATTATAAGGAGTATCCATTTGATAACCGGTTTTTTCTCCTGAGGTTCGGGTAAATTTTCGTCCAATGTTCCCCCTGCCGTATTGTTTATGCCATTTTTTTAATTCATTCTTTGTGGAAACCACATTGTTTATTTTTATCTCTCTGAAAGAAAAAACCTTCCTTAGTCGAAAATTTAACAGGTTATGATTAATCCGGATAATATAGCAATAGTTTTAAAAGGTACATATTACGATGGGAATATTGGTTCCGCCGCCCGTGCTATGATGAACATGGGGCTTCGTAATATGATTTTGGTTTCACCCCGCTGCAGAATAGGGGAGGAAGCTTTTGCAAACGCCCGTTATGCGTCACCTTTGTTTGAAAATGCGCCTGTTTACGATTCCCTGAAGGAACTGGCTCCTCATTATGAGTTAATACTTGGTACGAGCCGCCGTGGAGAGGACAGGCTTCACATGTGGACCACTCCGAGGGCAATGGCTAAGGAGTTGTCGGAAAAGTATAATCATGTGAAGACCGCTATCGTTTTTGGGGATGAAAAAGCGGGGCTTTCAAATGAGGATCTGAAAAGCTGCTCTTGGTATATAACTATACCATCCCACCCCGAATTTGAATCGCTGAATGTAAGCCAGGCTGTGATGGTGATCTGTTATGAACTTTATCTGGCGATGCTGGAGGGGAATCAGGAAGTATGTAAGGAGAAAGCGGATCAGGGCGGCATAAATTCGCTGAATGAGCATGTTAAGCAGTTTTTCGGAAAGATCAACTTTCCGCCCTGGGGTAGTAAGGACAGAACTCTGTCTGATGTTTCCCGGATAATTGCATCGGCTGATTTGAGAAGAACCGATGTTAATCTGGCTCATGGGTTTCTGAGATATATGGAGGCAAAGTATCTTGGAGGCAAGCTTCCGAGGGATTTTGACAAAACGGAGTAAATTCCGTGGGATTTTGGCATAAAATTTCGAATTTTGTGAAAAAATCATGAAAAACCGGAGGATTCCTGACCCTTTGAGAGAAGTATTGATAAAAGGGTTTGTGGGGGGTGTATGCTTTGTCCCAGGATTCGGAATTGCAGCCAATTTCCGGTGGAGAACAGATTAAGACAAGATTGAAAGAGACCCAGATTTTATTTCGGCAGCAGAAATACACTGAGGCAAAGAAGATTCTGCAGGAAATCCTCAAGGATGATCCTGATAATGCTGCAGCTTATAACAATCTCGGTTCCATTTATCTGATTAGAGGCAGGCTTGCCAGAGCAGAGCGTTATTTCAGAAAAGCTCTTGAGCTGGATCCTCAGCTTGCTGATGCTGATGAAAACCTCAAAGCTATCCAGAAAATGAAAAAGGGCAAGGGACATGATGAGATCCGTGAAGAGATCGAAAACCTTGAGTCCGAATGCAAACAGCTTATTCAAAACAAGCGTGTTGAAGAAGCTATAGAGAGATATAAGAAGATTCTGGAGCTTGATTCCACAAATGTGAAAGTCCACAATAATCTTGGCATACTTCATTTTCAGCGCAACGAGCTTGAAGAGGCGGAAAAATACTTTGTAAGGGCGCTGGAGCTTTATTTCCATCATGGTATGGTTTTTGACGACCAATATACCATAATCAGGGACAACCTTAATAAACTGCGTGAAAAAATCGGCTGTAATATTGCCGACTATGTAAAAGACAATCTCTTCGCTCAGGTTAAAGGCAAGCTTGACGAAGGGGAACTGATTGTGGATAACTTCCTCGGCTCCTTCCGTGTTTATTCAGAAGGGGAGCAGGTGGAGGTCAGTACTATTCTCACCCTCACCAACAAAAGGCTTATTCTTTATTACAAGAGTTCACAGGCTCATCATGGTGAAGCTAAGTGGGTTGAATACAAACATGCCGACATCAAAAACACCCGTATGGTAAAGGGTATTCTTAAAAACACCCTGATTATCACCACTCCTGATGAAGAGTTTAAATTTACCAGTCAGAACCGCAATGAGATGAAGAGATTTCTCGAAGCTGTGAGGGATGCTCAGGGCGGAACAGGGGCAAAGATAACGAGTCCGGTGGATATGACATCTGCCACTGCTTCTCCTGAAGTTTACGGCAAAATTATCGTCAGTCTTCTGGATATTCTCAGGGATCTCAATGTGCTTACCGATGCTGAGGTTGATCACAAAAAGCGCGCTCTTCAGACCGTCCGGGGTCCGATTTCATCTATCAAGAAGAGGGGCGGACTGATTCCATCCAAAGACAAGTAACTCATCCCGGTTAATATGAAAATTACTCAGAAAATACATATCGCTCTGCTTTCTTTACTGTCAGCTTTTATTATTGCTTTTAATTTTCTGTGGATTTTCTGGGACAGAAAACTTCCTATCCTGAACAATCTTGTTTATCTGATGATGTGTCAGGAGTATCATGCAAGCCTGCTTGACGGGGATTTGTTTTCCTTTTTGATAAACAGGGGGAATTTCTATCCGCCGCTGCCATTTCAGATAACCGCTCTTGTTTATACTGCAGCGGGAAAAGGTTATGTTCAGGCAGTTATGAGCCAGTCCGTTTTCTGGGTTGTGATGATTTTTTCCGTTTATCTGCTGGCTTCAAGGCTCTGGAATGAAAACATCGGCTTTTTCAGCGCTTTTCTTGCGGGAGTGATTCCCCAGACCATCTACTATTCGAGGCAGGTAGGCGTTGATACACCTATGGCTGCTATGGTTCCCCTTACCATCTACTGCCTTTATAAGAGTGAAAAGTTCATTAATACAAAGTGGAGTATTTTATTCGCGCTTTCATTTACTATTGGCATGCTTCTGAAGTGGTCATTTCTGCCTTTTGTGATTCTGCCTGTTGGTATTATTGCCGTTCAGGCTCTTTATGAAGCTTTCCGCAATCAGGAAACCCGGAAGGGAGCTTTGCTCTTTCCTTTGGTTTCTGCTGTTGTTCTTGGCTTATTCTTCGGCATTCTGCGATATATTTACTCCAAAACCGAGCTAATGCATAATGCCGGTGTTGTGGAAACCTGCTGGTATGTCTCTGTCGGCGTGATTGTTCTGCTTTTTGTGCTGATTTACTTCCGGTTTGGCATAAAGCTGAAGTCGGAGGCTGTGAGGAATTTATCTCTTTGTCTGACAATATTTTTTGGTTTGACTGCCCATTTTGTGATTATGCATGTGATCCCTATGAGGGAAATTTACCGTATTTGGTTCTGGGATGTTCAGTATAATCTGCTTCTGCCTTTGCGGACTCCTTATTATTTCTTTGTGGATTTTCTGATTTACCGCAATTTTGGAGTGCCTTTCTTTATACTGCTGATTGCCGCAATCGTATTTTATTACCTGGGAAGCGGACGAAAAGCTGAAGCGTCGGTTCTGCCTGTTTCAATGTTGTTTGGTATAGGATTTCTGTATTTTCAGCCTATTTATGATTCAAGGTATTTTATGCCCATCAACGGCATTGCGGCGATGTTTATAGCGTTATTGATAATGAGGATTCCGTGGAAAGCGTTGAAAATTCCCCTTATGGTTCTTGTTGTTCTGTATGGTTTATATAATATCTGCGGTTGGTCTTTTGCACCGGGGTTTTTCGGTTTTACAAAAATTTCCATGGGCACACAGACGCCGCCTCCCAACAGGACTGTTAATAATATGAAGGAAGGGGTTTCGGAGCTTCTGAATATTTACAGGCGGGAAAAACCTGACAGAGGAACGCTGATTGTGGCAAAAGACGACAGCGAAGGTCCGGAAATAACGCCTCTTCTGATTCTTTATTATTTTAATGAGCTGAAAACTGCCGATGAGCTTGCCGCTATGTTTTATCTGGGGGCGGATCCCATATTCCCCGAAAGGAAGGAACCATGGGGTTTTCTTCTGACAGAACTGAAAGATGATAAGGACGACAATGATCAGAACGAAACTGACGATATGTTTTATCTGAAAGATATAGATAAGGATGCCCAGGGCAAGGAGAAAAATGACAATCCGGCGCTGAGCCTTCAGGACAGGCTGGAAGGCGTGAAAATGAAAAATGTTGATGCCGGGGATGTAGTTCTGTGCAGATTCAGAACACCTGAGAAGAATGAAGCTTTTCCGGCTGAGCTTTTGTCCCAGATTCATGACGGCAGGGATGGTTTTGGCAGAAAACCGGTTAAAAGCATCAAGATACTGGAAAATGTAATTATGGATATTTATATGAGAACTCCTGAAACCGGCAGGGGCAAAGACAATACGGATTTGCCGTGAAAACTTCCCGGAGGATTTGGGGACTCTCAGTGGTAATGCGCAAGAATTAAGGTATGGATTTGTTTGATCGCTCACGAGGGTTGTGTCGGTTTGCCACAGCTCCCAGAGAAAACTTTTTGAAAAAAGTTTCCTCCGGACCTCCTTCCCAAAACTTTTGAATTGGGGGACCGACCGGGGACCGTGGGGATTTGGGACCCTCAGAGGGAACCACGCTTTTTTGGAAAAGCGGGTTTCCCTCCGAACCTCTCTCCTTGAAAAACAGGAGTATGGGGTTGGGAATTGGAGTAAATTTTAATAATTCAGTGGTATTGGGGGGTAAGTGGATTTTACTAATTCAGTGGTATTCGATCAGGGTCTGCATTCCCTTGCCACTGCAAAGATTCCCTGGGTTACCCCCTGGGTGTCCCGGTAGATTGAGGCGTTGAAGGTTACAGGGATTATAGTCCCCGATGAATTTATAATATTGAGTCTGTAATCGATTACTTTTCCTTCGCTGAATGTTCTGTTGATTCCCGTTTCCGCTCTTTCCTTCTCGTCGAAATAATCCTTGAAATAGCTTCCTATGAGCTGATATTTCTCCTGTCCTGTCAGATTTACCGCAGCTTCGTTTACATCAGTTATGATTCCGTTGCGGTTTATTGTAACCATAAGATCCGGGCTGCATTCTATCAACCCTCTGGCATAGTTCTGAGCTTCAGTCAGGCGTCGGATCATTTTGCGAAGGTCGCTTATATCTCTTGCAGATGCGAAAATACCCTGAAATGAGCCGTCCACATCGTAGAAAACATTGGCGTTGAAAGAGACAGGTTTGGCGCTGCCTGATTTTGTAAGGAGATCCATTTCAAAATCCCTGACCTGTCCGTTGCCGATGGTAAGGGCGATTCCCTGTTTTGCCCGTGCCGGATCAGTAAAATACAGGCTGAAATCGGAGTTTGACAATTCTTCTCTCGTATATCCGGTTGCTTTTATCGCCGCTTCATTTACATCTGTTATTATTCCGTCTTTATCTATAACAACAAAATAATCAGGGCTTGCTTCAAGTAGTCTTCTTGCATAATGCTGGGTCTGGATCAGTTCCCTGAATAATGTATGATCAACTTCCTTTATGGATACAAGCGCTCCGTGAACCAAGCCGTCGGTTCTGCTTCTGTAAACGAGGGCATTGAGTATCACCGGAACGGGAGTTTCTCTTCCGCACAGCATTTTGTGGGGGGATGAAGTGATTTTGTTTTTAAGGAAACATTTGGAAATATCTGCATCAACATTTGCCTGATCTTCGAAAAGCAGTGAAAGTTTTGTCCCCATAAGTCCGCTGCGGGTTTTTCCCGACAGGGTGCAGAATGATTCGTTGACATCGCTGATTATTCCTGATTCATCAACTGTGAGATGAGGATCGGTAATTTTTCCCAGCAGCCCGGATGTGTATGTGTGGGCATGCTCAAGTTCAGCCCTGTTTTCCGTTTTTCTGATTCTGTCTTCTACTTCCTCGTTTCTGTGAATATCATTTTTCCGCAGGTATTCCATGAGTTCATCGATATTTTCCCTTGTTGGGAATACCCAGCGGTGTTTTGTTGGGAGATAGATGACTTCGTGAATAACTGTTGCTCCGTCGGATTCGCCCCTGAAGGATGCCTGAAGGTTGAGAAGTTTTTTTACTGTGGCGCCGTAGTCCACAAGTCCGCCTTTCATATAACCGGAGCAGAAAGGTTTGATTGTGAGGATTAGTCCAAGATTATCATCCCGGAAAATCCAGAAAGGAAACCATTTGCAAACATTATACCTGTCGTCGTGTTTTGTGCACAGGTTTTCAGGGTCGAGGTAGGGGCAGGGTTCGTAATTCAAAGTGGAAATTTTTCTGGCAGTGCGGCAGCATTCACCGCATTTTGTGCATTCGAACCTTGTGTAGCCGGGAATTACAAAATGGCTTTTTGTCATAATTCCAAGTTCATCTGCATTATGAATGGTTAAGCCCATCTGTTTCAGGAAAGATTCTCTTTCCCTGGGATCTGTTCTGTTGTAATTTTCACAGATTTCCCTGACTGACGGGTCTTTTGTGAGGAGAATTTCAAAAGCTGAAGCTTTATCTGTTTTGTTCTGTTCAGGTTTGCTGCCGGAATGAGCCGGTTTGTGGTGTTTGCGTTTTTTAGCCATAAAAATCTCCATCAGGGAAGTTTATAGCTATTTTACCGATTGTTAAGGAAAATCCTGTGTTATTTCAATCAATCCGCAAACCTGACTGTTTTCCCCATTCCACTGCGTCTGCATATTCCTTTGCCGTAATTTTTCTGTTGATTTCAGGAAATTGTGAAGCTTTAAAGCAGGGGCGGTACTGATCCATAATATTTATATAAGTATCCGGTGAAAGTTCGGATGAAAGCCACCTGACAAGCTCTTCAGTGCCTGCTGCATTGTCGGGCATAACAAGATGTCTTATGAGAATGCCCCTGTATGCAATGCCTCTTGCGTCTGTTTTGAGATCTCCGGTTTGCCTGTGCATTTCCTTCACCGCATTCCGGGCTGCCTGTGGATAACCTGCGGCATAGCAGTATCTCAAAGCTTTTTCCTCGTGCCAGAATTTAAAGTCGGGCATATAAATATCGATGATTCCGTCAAGGAGTGCGAGAGCCTCCGGGGATTCGTATCCTCCGCAGTTCCAGACCAGAGGAATGCGGAGTCCCTTTTTTACAGCAAAAGTCAGAGCTTTCAGAATTCCTGCAATAACATGGGTGGGTGTAACAAAGTTGATATTATGGCAGCCTTTTGCCTGAAGAAGAAGCATTGCATCAGCGAGTTCCTCTGCTGAAAGAATGTTTCCGCCGCCGAGATGTGATATATCATAGTTTTGACAGAAAACACAACCCAGGTTGCACATAACAAAGAAAATTGTGCCTGAGCCTCTGATCCCGGAAATGGGGGATTCTTCTCCAAAATGAGGAGTTATACCTGAAACCCTTATTTCCTGACCTGTCCTGCAGAATCCATGTTCTCCCTGAAGTCTGTTTACCCGGCAGTATCTGGGGCAAAGGCAGCAGGATTCCATATATAACTGAGCCTGCCTGATTCGTTCCTCAAGCAGGCCCGCTTTGTAAGTTTCAATATAACATGGGGTGAATAGTGGCATAAAACTGATTCCGCTCCTGTGGGGTTGGGGACCGACCGGAGGGTAGAACCGACGGGGGTGGGGACCGTCAGAGGAGACCACGCTTTTTTGGAAAAGCGAGGTCTCCTCCGAACCTCCTCCCTTGAAAAACAGGAGTATTTGGATGGGAATTGGAGCTTTTTTACTAATTTAGTGGCATTGGGGTTTGGGGCAATGCCCATGAATTAAGGCATGGATTTATCTGATCGTTCACGAGGGTTGTGTCGGTTTGCCCAGCTCCCGGAGAAAACTTTTGAAAAAGTTTCCTCCGGACCTCCATCCCAAACTTTTGGAATTGGGGACCGACCGGGGGGATTTGGACCGACGGGGGACCGTGGGGTTTGGGGACCGTCAGAGGGAACCACGCTTTTTTAAAAAAGCGAGGTTGCCCTCCGAACCTCCCTCCTTGAAAAACAGAAGTATTTGGCTGTGGGATTGGAGTGGTTTTTGCTAATTCATTAAGGTTTGGGGCAATGCCCATGAATTAAGGCATGGATTTATCTAATCGTTCACGAGGGTTGTGTCGGTTTGTCCAGCTCCCGGAGAAAACTTTTGAAAAAGTTTCCTCCGGACCTCCATCCCAAACTTTTGGAATTGGGGACCGACCGGGGGGGTAGGACCGACGGGGGGTTAGGACCGTCAGAGGGAACCACGCTTTTTTAAAAAAGCGAGGTTGCCCTCCGAACCTCCCTCCTTGAAAAACAAGAGTATTTGGCTGGGGAATTGGAGTGGTTTTTACTAATTCATTGGGGTTTGGGGCAATGCCCATGAATTAAGGCATAGATTTATCTAATCGTTCACGAGGGTTGTGTCGGTTTGTCCAGCTCCCGGAGAAAACTTTTGAAAAAGTTTCCTCCGGACCTCCATCCCAAACTTTTGGAATTAGGGACCGACCAGGGACCGTGGGGTTAGGACCGTCAGAGGGAACCACGCTTTTTTAAAAAAGCGAGGTTGCCCTCCGAACCTCCCTCCTTGAAAAACAAGAGTATTGGACTGTGGATATGAGTGAATTTTTCTAATTCAGTGGCATTGGGGTTTGGGGACCGTCAGAGGAGGCCACGCTTTTTTGGAAAAGCGAGGTCTCCTCCGAACCTTCTCCCTTGAAAAACAAGAGTATTTGGCTGGGAATTGGAGTGGTTTTTACTAATTCAGTGGCGTCGGATCTGATGCTGTTTAATCAATGTTTGAGTTTATCCGGTTTTCTTCGGTAATCATATGGGAATGCCCGGCTCCCGGTGAGAACTTTTAGTCGTTGTCTATGTCCTTTAATCCGCCGGGTGAATTCTGATCTACTTTTGTATCCACATCATCATCAACCTGATCGTCGGGTTTGGGATAATCCTTTATGCCCTGTGCTTCAAGCTGGATCTGAAGATATTTGATATTTGCCGGATTGAGGATGTATTCGACAATGTATTCGTCAAGCTCTTCGCCGACTCTGGGGGGGAGGATTTCCAGATCCGGCGGTCTGATGCTCTGGGCGAGATCGGTTTTTCTGATCTGGTATTCGCTGTCGGGAAGTTTGCATATTTCATCGATTTTGCCGTCGATTTCCCTAACAAGAATCTGCCTTGTATGGTCATCTTCGTGGCGGTCTATCCGCAGGCGCCAGTCCAGTTCCTTCAGATAATTCCGTTTTGCCTCCTGATAGGCTTTGCCTTTGAGTGTTCTCATCGTATCAAGGAGGATTTCAAGCTTGGCGATGCTGCCCGACTGGCCGATTCTTTCAGGAGCTTTTACTGTACTCCAGGGAATAACGCAGGGCATATATTCGGAGATAATTCTGAGCTGGTTTTCATTGAGGATTTTTTTTGATTTATCCAGAAGTTCTTCCATTGTGATAAAGCGATCATATTCATATTCATAAAGGGTACCGAGGGCGAACCATACAGACTCTTCGGTCTTTATGTCAATTCCCTCGTTTTTGTTGATCTTATCCTCAAGCATGTTGAGTTTCTGCATTGCTTTATAACTTTCTTTTTTATACCCAAGGAACACTTCTTTTTCAACAAGCCCTGAATCGTATAGAAGAACCAGAAGCTGTTTCATCTGGTCGGGATTGAGGTTTAAAGCTCTCAGAAGATTCAGGCTTTCGAGATTCCGCACTTTTGCCTGAATCTGTTCTGGTGTATAAAACTCCTTTGGAACAACCTTCTCAGGAGAGTTTTTAACCTCCGGCGCTTTCTTAGGCGCAGCATAAACCGCATTAACACCGGTAAAACCTGCCTGTTGGTTGAAAACCGAATCAACCGGCGAAAAACCTGACAAAGCCCATAGGGCCACAGCTGCAGAACAAATAATCTTTTTCATATAAAAATCCCCGCCTGATCATAATTTTATTGTCTGTAGAAACATGATAGCAAAAAAAAGATGAGTTATCAATGAATTAGGGTTTCATTGCAATTTTACAACATGAATGTTATACTGTTACGGAGTAAATTCAGGAGTGTTTTTATGGCTGGAATTATCGGGAAGATTTTTGGTTTTTGTTCTGCGGGTAGTGTTGAGAGGAATTATAGTGCCGGGGTTAAGGTTGAGGCGGCGGTTCCTGTCAGAGGGGATTCTGTTGTTTTTTCCGCAGGTGCCGGTAGTATTTCCGATGTTGAAGTTCTTCATAACGGAGAAGCTGTTGAGGGGGCTGATGCTCAGGTTTCCGGCGGCGGAGCTTCCGTTCAGGCTTCTGCAGGTGAGTCTTCTGCTAATGCTCAGCTTCCTGAAAGACCGATGAGGGAGAATTTTGCTTCTGATGCGGAATTTGATTCTGCTTATTGTGATTATCAGACTGCCAATATGAAAAATCTGATAAAGGAATATCCCAATGCTGTGGTTTACTCCAGTGTTTGTTACGGTTGTAATATTCCGCCTGAGGAAGTGTTTAAAAACGGCATTCCTGCAAAGGGCGGTTCTGATTTTGATGTAATACGCCATCAGAGAGAAGTAGATAAGGATGGCAAATATGATGCAGCTAATTCAGCTTTGAGGGGAAGCTGCGATAATGCGATGGTTCCTGCCAAATTTGCAGGCAAGGGCGGATTTGTGTATAAGCTGAAGCCTCTTGGGGGAGCTATTGATGTGGAGGCGGCGATATGCAGGCCCCGTCATCTCAACCCTGTTACTTTGCAGTATGAGGGAAATATGTTTTCCGGCGAACAGGAGATTTCCATAGGTTCGCGCCAGCCTGCCTGTCAGATTGAAGGTTATTATGAGGTGGGTGAATACAACGAAACCCACGATGCCCACAAACTGGGTAAATTTGTGCCAAATCCGGATTATAAGCCGCAGTAAGTGATTGGGCGTGTATGCTGAGACTGCTTGAAGAGAAAGATATACCGGAAGTGATTCGACTCCATACGGAGTATATTCCCGGAGCTTTGTTTCCCAAACTTGGCGCGTCTTTTATGACGGCACTTTATAAGACAATGATAAAACTGGACACCACATCCACTTATGTTTGGGATGAAGATACAGAAGAGGGCGGGGAAGGGGTAAAAGCTTTTATTACGGTTACCAGTGATTCTTCGGTTTTGTTCAGGCAGATATTGAGCCGGAATTTTCTGCTTTTTTTGTGGCGTTCTTTTGTTTATGTTGCGGGAAATCCCATGCGCGTCGGCGAGTTGTGGGAGACAGCCACTTACTCAAATCTTGCGGATGTTTCCGGAATTGACGCTGAGCTTCTTTTTATTGCAATAGACAGAAATTTCAGGAAAAAGAATATTTCCGACATACTTGTTGATGAATGTCTGAAATGGCTGAAAACCAAAGGAATGTTTAAGGTTAAGGTTACCACCTACACTACAAACAGGGGTGCAAATACTCTGCTGGAAAGGCTTGGTTTCGGTCTTGAAAAGCAGGTTCCTTTCAGGAATAAGACTCTTAATCTTTATGTAAGGGAATTTTCCGAAGTATAGGCAGTTTTTTCCGGTGTAAAATAAAACCAGAGCTTTTAAAGGCTCTGGTGTGGTGGTTTTATGAAGATTTATCACTTCATCAGTTGAATTTGTCGTTTTTGATGTTTGCCGAGTTGTAAACACTGTAGTAGTGGGACAGGAACTGATACAGGATTTTGCCGGTTGTTTCAGGCTGGCGGCATAGTGTTGACGGCAGACAGAACATTACTTTCTGCCAGGTTTTGTCCAGTCTTTTTATAACCGATTCAGCCAGTTCCGGCGGCAGAGCGCTTATGAGGATCATTGCCTTTTCTATTATGGTGAGGTTTACCGTATTTTCCTTTTTGGAAGTGATGTACCGTTTCATCCATAAGGAAGCATAATTGGGATCGTTAAAGACAAAATGATCGAAGCGTTCCAGCAATCCTATTCCTTCGAGCCATATATCCCTGACTGCCATAGAAGCTTTTTTTGGTGAACGCAGGGCAATTCTCTGAAGATCTCCAAGCCAGTGTGATGCTGACAGTGGGGCAGAGGGCTGATAGCTCCCCTTATAGAACCACATAAAATCTTCCACAACGCTGACGCGGAGTTCGAGGGATGACGAGAATTTGTAATCTGATGAGTCGAAGGCAATTTCTTCCAGATCGCCCCGTGACATATCCTGAAGGACTTTTGAATAGACTCTTTCCGCCGCTCCGGGTGACAGGGTGGAAATCAGGACTGCAAGTTTCTGCAGCGGTGAAAGGGATACGGGTTCTCCTTCATCAGTGAGTATATTGTGAAGGTATTCCGCTACAACAGTGGGATCCTGCCATCTTCCCCTGATTTCGTCTATTGTATCGAGGATATTGTTTCGTTTGGCTGCCGCAGAAGAGGGAATTCTCATCATTTCCCTTGCTGTCACCGCAATTTCACGCATACTGAGATAATGGAAAACCTCTCCGAGGTAATCGGTGGAGCAGATATGGAAAAACAGGGCTATTTTTTGTTTAGGCAGATAGTTGCCAGGCTCTGCAGGCAGATTTTCCGACTTGAACTGTGCTGTTTTCGGTTTGGATTTAGCGTCGTTTTTGCCGGCAATTTCAAGCTGGGCTTTTTTGAGCATGAGCTTGTTGTTTCTCCGTTCAAGCACTTCAAATAATGATTTGAGTGAAGCCTGGAATTCGCGCTTTTCGGAGCCTGATGCAAAGAGCCAGAACCATCTCCAGTTGAACCAGATTTTAAAACCGCTGGCATCAAGTTTTTTTATCACCATGATATCTTTTTCAGGGTCAATTTCTTCCGGTTTAAGAACGACCACATCGGGCAAATGTTTTTCGAGAAGTCTTCTGAGGGTCAGTCTGATTTGTGATGAGCAGATGACTCCAAGTCTGAATCCTTTGCCCTGGAAAGAGATGTAGAGGTTAACCAGTTCAGATATCATATTTTTGATAATGGGATCTTTTTCGTCGAGTTTGCCTTTTTTTGTTTTGCTGTATATCCACAACTGAAGTTTTGTGTCGGGCATAGTAAATAGAAGCAGTCTGTCGCTGAATGCGTGGTTGTGAATTTTATCCCTGAAAATTTTTCTCAGGTTTTCAGTAATTATGTCAAAATTTTCTTCATCAGGAACTTCAAGCTGTGTGAGCGCCTGCATTACATCATAAATGCTTGTGAGTGGTATGCCTTCAGAAACCAGATTTTTCATGATTGTGTGAAGTCCGTTCATGTTGATTCTGGAAAGAACATCATGAACCACTCCGGGATCATTATGGTTGATTTCCGTCAAAATACGGCTGATTTGTTCTTTGGTGATGAAGTTTGCTGTGTTAGCTCTTAGTATGATTTCGAGATGCTCAAGAATAAGAGTCTCGATGGTTGCAGTATATGGTTCGGTAGTCTGAAGTGCAAGTGAGTCCCTTGTCTCTGTCCAGACGCAGGGTTTACTGTATATGGGATCAGAATCTATTTTACCTGGAATTTCGGCCAGTCGTTCTGCGCTGGCTATAATCAGCGTTTTGCCGGGATAGACTTTCCGTTTGACCAGCTCCCTGTCCTGAAAGAGGAAGCGGTATGTTCTTTCGTTTAGCAGAAGGTTCTCTTTGATAATCATCAGCGGAAGCTCAAAGCCCCATTCCTTTTCGAGACTTCTCCGCAGTCTGTTGACTCCTGCCACAAATCTGGAACTGGAACCGCCTTCTACGATATATCTGAGTTGGGAGCCGATTTCGATTGTAAAAACATATGGTGTCTCTCCACCATCCCGGCTTATGAAACTATTGGTTTTTTCTTCTTTCATATCAACACTCCGGGAATAATTTGGTGTTTATATGTACATTATCTTTACCGGCAGATTGACCCTTTCTCTATTATACCCCAAAATCACAAGGAATGCACGGGAAAAATCAAAAAGCACCGGAGAAATCTCCGATGCTTTATTTTTATCATGTCTTTACCGGTTTACAGGATTATTCAGCGTCTCCGGGTTCTTTTTCGGAAGCTCTCATGCTCCAGAAAGTAGCTCCGAGAAGAGCTATGCCTGCAATGGCGGTAATAGCTATACGAACTGCTGTGGGGATAGGCTGGACGATGATAGGCACCATCAGCACTGCCACGAGGTTCATAACTTTGATCATAGGGTTAAGTGCGGGACCTGCTGTATCTTTGAAGGGGTCGCCTACTGTGTCGCCGACGACTGTAGCTTTGTGGCACTCTGTGCCTTTTCCGCCATAATGTCCGTCTTCAACAAGTTTCTTTGCATTGTCCCATGCGCCGCCTGCGTTTGAAAGCAGAACTGCCATAAGCTGGCCTGAAAGAATTGCGCCCACGAGGAATCCGCCGAGTGCGGCAGCTCCCTTAATGGGGTAAATCATACCGAAGCCGAAGCCGATCATAACCGGTGCGCAGATTGCGAGGATTGCGGGGCTCATAAGCTCTTTCTGAGCTGCTGAGGTTGCAATTTCCACGCATTTGCCATAGTCGGGCTTGCCGACATCTGAACCGCTGCGGGGGTCATATTCCATGATTCCCTTGATCTCTCTGAACTGACGGCGGACTTCGTTAACCAGTTTGAATGCTGCGCGGCTGACTGCAGTGATTGCGAAGGAGCTGAACAGGAAGGGCACTGCGCCGCCTGCCAGAAGGCCTACGAACACTGTTGTCCATTCGAGTCTGATACCTTCCTGGGCAAGACCTGCATCAGCAAGGAATGATTTGAAAAGTGCAACTGCTGCAATAACTGCTGTGGCAATGGCAAATCCCTTTGTGAGGGCTTTTGTTGTGTTGCCCACTGCGTCGAGTTTTGCAACGATTTTGTATGCATTGTCGTCTTTTCCTCTGTCTTTGAGGGCGCCTGACATTTCGAAAATGCCGTTGGCGTTATCGGAGATGGGTCCGTAGGTGTCCATAGCAAGGATGTAGCCTGTTGTTGTGAGAAGGCCCAGACCTGCAAGGGCGATACCGTATGCTGCCATTTCCGGATTGTCGAGGAAGAGCATTGTGGGGATAATGATTGTTGCGCCGATAGCTACGACGCTCCATACGCTGGATTCGATACCAAAGGCGAAACCTGTGAGGATAACAGTTGCGGGGCCTGTTCTTGAGGCTTTTGCTGTTTCCTTAACTGGTTTGAAAGCTGTGGATGTGAAGTATTCCGTCAGCTTGCCGATAACAAGAGCCAGAATAACGCCTGCACAGTTGGCGATAGCGAACTTCCACCAGGGTATGTCTTTCACTGTAACCACATTGTTGAACACATAGTATGAAATTCCGATAAAGCCCAGAACAGCGATTGCTGCTGATACATAGAATCCGGTGTTGATGGGCTGCATGGGATCCATCTTCATATCATCGCTGCCTTTTACTGAGTAAACGCCGATGATTGATGCGAATACACCGATTGAGCGGATAAGAAGGGGATAAACCATAAGAGCCAGTGAAGCCTGCGGGTTGTGGAGCATAGTGCCTGCAGCAGCGCCGAGGATGATGGCTGCCACGAGGGTAACTTCGTATGATTCGAACACATCTGCCGCCATACCGGCGCAGTCGCCCACATTGTCGCCTACATTGTCGGCAATGGTGGCTGCGTTGCGGGGATCGTCTTCGGGTATGTCTTTTTCGACTTTACCCACAAGGTCGGCTCCCACGTCTGCGGCTTTGGTATAGATACCGCCGCCGACTCTCATGAAGAGAGCTGCCAGACATCCGCCAAATCCGAAGCCGATGAGCACTTTCATAGCCTGTTCCTGGAACATGAAGAAAATGATACAGGCGCCGAGAAGTCCCAGACCTACTGTTGCCATACCGGAAACAGCGCCGGATCTGAATGCGATATAGAGTGATTTTTTGAAGCTTGTAAGAGCGGCATTTGCAACGCGGCAGTTAGCTCTTACGGCCATCATCATACCTGCCATACCAGCCAGATAGGATGATACCACACCGAGAACAAAGGCAATGCTGACGCCCATATATACGGGTATGCCGAAAGCTCCCTTTGTCTGGAATTCCTTAATAGGACTGTAAAGGATAAACAGGGCTATGGCAATAGCTATTACGAACCATACCATTGTAGCCATCTGTTTTTTCAGGTAAGCCCATGCGCCTTCTCTGATGGCGTCTGATACCTGGGACATTCCCAATGGTCCCGGGCTTTCCTTGAGAAGGGACAAGAGCCACTGGGCGCCGAATGCCAGTCCGATCAATGCACTGATGAACACGATCCAGACTGAGGGCCACACGAGTGGTAGTTCATTGAACTTTGGAAGTTCAATTGCCTCTGAGGCTAATGCATATCCTGACATAGCCAGAACAAGCATTGCAGTTGTGACAATCTTTTTCATTAAACTTCTGTTACCTCCCTTATATTTTAAACTCCGGATTCTTCCGAAACATTGTACAGGGGGACAGACCTGCAACCGGAATCGGCATTAAAACCAATCCGGCAGCAATTAACAGGCTCGCCGGAGCCTCTGGGTTTCTTTATTTTTGCCTGAATGATTTCCCTAAAAAATCTAAAGATCCTGTAAAAAAGCACCTTTAAAAGTTAAATAAATTTTACCTGTAAATAAGCATAAAAATTCAATATCTTTAATATTTGTTAAAAGGAAAATCAGATTTACGGCGTATAATTTCTTATAGGTTCAGGCATTGTTATTTGCCGATTTTTCCATTTACGGAGGTTAATTTTTATGTATTACAACCGGAAAGGTTTGTTTAATCTGATTCCCGTTCTGGCAGCTGTATTTATTTATCTGCTGTCGGGTATTGCCGGAGCTGAGCTGCCTGCTTACATAGAAGAGCAGCTTCACAAAAACATTAAGTATGAAGTAGTTACAGAGAGAAATCTCGATTTTATTGCCAAACTGAAGCCGGGGACGAAGCCTGTGAATTTTGTGGTTATTCAGGCAAAGCCCGAATCCTTTAAGGATTCTCATGCCAAAGCTGTGATGGACTGGGTTCATTCCGGCGGAACAGTCTGGTTTTACGATTCAAGGCTTGCAGAACATTTTGGAATGGAAAATTCCCCATATTCAGTGGACAAGATAAAAGGGCAGCCTTACAACGGCGGTTATGGTTCGGGTAAGGTGGAAGGCGTAAACGTGGTGGCGAGCGCAGTGCCTTTTACAGACTGCGAAATTGCCAATGGTCTTCAGTCCATACAGGTTTTTCTTATGGAAGTGGGCAAGGATAAATTCAGCGGAGTCAGTTCGACAACTAAGGGCGTTATGCCTGTGTTTGTGGTAAATCTCGAACAGAAAGCAGTTGTAGCTGTTAAAAAGCATGGCAAAGGCTGGGTTATTTTCAAACCCCTGCTCTGGCCCGAAGTTCTGGGCGGCGAGAGATTTCAGGCAAATCTGAAGGAGTTTTCCGCCGGTTATTCGGTTCCCAAAGCCGAAAAGTCGATGATTCCCACAGATTTCAACAAAGGAAAGCCTTCAAAGCTCGCCCGTTATGACAGCATCAATCTTTCAAACGGCGAACAGACCATAGGAATGGTAACCGTAAAATCATTCAGTATTCTCGGAAGTGAAGGCACAAAGGAGATTAAGGTGGATGATATAAAATACATCCGCATAAACGAAACCGGTGCAAAAATAAAGCTGAAAAATGACAGGGAATACCAGGGAGCACTTCTTACCCTGAGTGTGGAAGTAAAAAGCCCCACCGGTAAGAGAATAACACTTGAAAAGTCGAAAATTTCCAATATTGATTTCGATGTAGCTCAAAAATAGATACAGGGAAACCAATTGCTTTGTCGAAGCTTAACGAAATAATTCCAGGAAAGGATCCGGAGTTGATATGTCTGAAGAACTTAAAACTGTTAATACACCTCTTGATTTAAAACTCTCATCAAACGGTAAATTTGCCGCTCTGAAAATATCCTGTAAACCTGCAGAGGGAAATGAGCACGGGCTTATTCTTGTTTTTAACATGGATACGGGACAGAAAGTATTTGAACATAAGGAAGCTTCAATTACCCATCTCGAATGGCATCCGGTTTATAACAGACTTCTTTTTATCGGCGTCCTCAGTGGTCTTAACTCGGTGGATATTAACGATGACGGCCATAAGGAAGTTTCAGAAGGCATTGTGAAACATTCTACCCTTTTTCTCGAATATTTCCATTTTTCTCCCAAAGGCAGAAGCGCCGCATACCTGCTGCGCAACATCGAAATAGTGCCTGAAAGTGCTATGCTGGAGGAGAAAAATATAAAAAATATCATCCACGATGAAGAAAAAGCTCAGGTGCTTTTCTATGAGAAAGCTGACAATTCGAGCAGCATAGAAGGGCTTGGAAGGGCCTGGTGCTGGTATGACGACGACAGGCTTCTTTATGTGAATCAGGGAGAAATCTTCATCAGGGATGTAGTCTGGAATACCAAAAAGAAACTTGCATCCCATGATGAGTTTATTCTCGACTTTACACCGTGGAAGAAAAAAACTCTGATTGTGTCTATTGATTATGCTAATCTTCTGACCAGCGCGGGCCACTTCAGGGTCCTTGAGATGGATCAGGAGAGCGGAGATATTAAACCGATTAAAATCGAAGGCGACTTTGTGCCGGAAATCATCCCTCTGGGAGACAATCTTATTTTCAACCGCAGGGATGGGCATAGCCATATTATTGTACAGTATGATCCTGAAACGGCAGAAGAAATACAACTGACTGATCCTGAGAAAATCAGCAGATTCCCCAGAGTATTTCGCAGCAAGGTCTTCTACCTCAGTGAATCCGAAGGCAGAACGGAGCTTCATTCAGTTGATGTAGCTTCGAAGGCAGATAAGACCCTTTTCTGCCTGAGCGATTTTTTCGAACAGGTTTAGTAAGAAATCAATTGGAGGGAATATGGAAGAGTTTGATCGGGAATTGATGAAGCAGAAACTTGATCCGCTTCTGCTGGATATCGTCACCCAGACCGGCGCCACTCTGCCCCTTATTGTCCAGACTGTTGACGGACTGAAGGATGAGGACCGGGCAAAGGTTAATCAGCTTGGCGGAAAGATAAAGGATGACCTTTATATTATCAATGCTTTTTCCGCTGAAATGTCAACAGACGCTGTTCTTGAGATGATCAAGAGTGAAAGAGTCGTCAGAATTTATTACGATGCAGAAGTCAGAGCGATGTAAAGAGGCTTTTATGGCAACCAAAAAAGAAGAACAGAAAAAAGTGGAAAAACTGGCGGGCACTGTGGAAAAAGCATTCTACGGGATTATTTTTCTTGCTATCTTTGCCTGTCTTGGAGTGTTTATATACAGGATCGTTCAGAATTATTCGGCTAAGAGCGGCGGGCATAAAAAATTGAATAATGTATCGGCAAAAGAAAATAAGCCTAAGGTAACGCCGGTAAAATCAACAGAATCACCGAAACCCAAAGTTACCCCCGCAGCCCCCGGAGATCCTGCGCAGGAAAAGGGTATTGCCGAGCTTCAGGCTTTCTACAATTCATATCGTGATACTGCCAAAACCGGAGATTTTTCCAAGATCAGGACATTTATCAGCAAAGATCATCAAAAGCTGTTTGATTCCTGGGATCAGAAAAAAATTGATGAAAGCGGCAAATATATTAAGGGTAACCTTGCCGTTGAAATTAAGTTTGAAGGCGGACTGGTAAAAGACGATATGGGTTATCTGTGGCTGGAAGGACAAGGCGTAAAAGGTTTGTTTGACGGCAAGCCGTTGAAACACTGCCTCGTTACATTCCGTAAGGAAGACGGCCAGTGGAAGATATTGAAGGAAAACTGGGCGGATAAACCCGAGAATCTTCAGTAATCTTTTCTAACAGGATGTTTGATGGAATTTTAAAGAACCATAGAAGGTTTTAGTCTATGGTTCTTTTTTAATGGAATGGATAATCGTATGTTTGAAAACTGTGAAGCAGATTTCAAAAAAGTATGATACCATATTGCCGAAATATCTACCCTATAATTCAATTGATAGTGGAGACAAGTTAGATTTCGGGTGGGAACATTGGCACCACCCATGCAGTTCAATGGCACTGAATTAGTAAAACCTACTCCAATTTCCACTTCAATACTCCTGTTTTTCAAGGAGGGAGGTTCGGAGGGAAAACCGCTTTTCCAAAAAAGCGTGGTTCTCTCTGACGGTCCCTAAAACCCCGGTCGGTCCCCAATTCCAAAAGTTTTGGGAAGGAGGTCCGGAGGAAACTTTTTTCAAAACTCATCTTATATCACATCTCAATTACAAGGAAACTTTTATCTGATGCAACATGTAAGAGGTAACATATAGTAGTAAAATTTTCCGGATGGTGATGATATGAATTTTTTTGATGAACTGCAG
>JAJTBE010000119.1 GCA_021287065.1 Bacillota bacterium | reverse complement strand
TTACTCTTGATAATGTCCAGAAAAAGAATGAGGAAATGGAACATCTTATTAATGTTGTTTCACATGATTTGAGATCGCCTCTGCATGCTATCGATAATTATCTTTCATTTATTGATGAATCCATAAGGGAGACGATAACGGACGAAAGCGTTTTTGAAATGATGGAGAGGATCCATGCCAACATTAACAACATGGAATCCCTTATAAAAGACCTTGCAGACTTTTCAAAGGCAGGGGCTATCTCCGGAGAGGAAATTGCGGTAGATCTGAACAGTCTTGTTAATGATATTGTGGTAAATATTCAGTGGCAGTTCGGAAAAAGCAATTTTGTTGTTGAAATGGATAAACTCCCCACAATAAGAATGGATCCCAGAAGGGTGCACCAGGTGTTTGAAAACCTGCTTTCGAATGCATACAAATTCCGACAGGAAGGAAATCCATCGGAAACAAAAATTAAAGTTCTTTATAAGAAGAACAATATCGAATTTGAAATCAGCGACAATGGAATAGGGGTAAGCGAAAGACACCATGACAGAATTTTCGATCTCTTCTACAGAGCAAAGGAAAAGACTGCAGACGGTTCAGGAGCAGGCCTTGCCATAACAAGAAAAATCATAAATACCCACGGCGGCAGAATCTGGCTTGATTCAAAAAACGGAGAGGGAACAACATTCCGGTTCACTCTTCCTGCATCACTTCTTGTTGATGAGGAGAGTGAAATTGAAAGCTGATGACATTCTGAAAAAAATGAGAACCGACAGGGAAAAGGAGAAAATTGACATTCTCCTTGTTCATTGTGATCTTTATTATGAAATAGACTTTTCAAGCCCGAATATGGGTCTTGCATATATTGCCACTTATCTTTCATCTCAGGGGTATTCTTGTGAGATTCTTTCAGCGCCTATGATGATGAAGATGGATAACACAAGGCTCAAAAATTATATCAGAAAAAAGAATCCCCGGTTTGTCGGTTTTTATCTGATTTCAGACAATCTTGAAATTACCCTGGACACTGCGGGGCTGATGAGAAAAAAACTGCCGGACACTGTTTTTATAGCAGGCGGACCACTTGCGGCAGCGATGGGAGAAACTCTCCTTGATGACACAGTTTTTGACTATGTTATCACCGGAGAAGGAGAATTTGCCCTGAAATATCTTTGCGATTATATCAGGGGCGAAGCGGTAAAACCCGATGATATTCCGGGTTTGATTTACAAATGCGATGGAAAAGTCAAATATGGCGCTCCTGTTTCTCCTGTTAAGGATCTCGACTCCCTGCCTTTCCCGGACCTGAAATTTATGCCGGGCCAGCAGGTTTTTCAGATAGTGTCAGGGCGGGGATGCCCATATCCATGCACTTTCTGTTTTCAGGCAGGACACGGATTGAAATTCAGATTCCGTTCCGCAGCAAATGTGGCAGAAGAGATTATTCACAATTTTGAAACATCAGCAGCAGTGGGATTTGATTTTATCGATGATGCATTTATCATGGATGCAGGCAGATGCCTTGAGATATCGGAGAAACTTGCGGAATACAGGCAGAAGAGCCGCAGGGATTTTATATTTTTCTGTCAGGGAAGAGTGAATATACTGGATAAACACCCTGAACTTATTCCTGCGCTGGACAAAGCGGGCCTTGCAAAAATGCAGATAGGCATAGAGTCAGGGGATCCGGAAACACTGAAGTTATACAGAAAACAGATAACGGTGGATCAGGTAAGAAAAGCTGTAAAGAATATCAGGGACAACAGTGGTTTTATGATAGTCGGAGGGTTTATCCTCGGCGGACCTTTTGAAAACGAAAAAACATTTGCAAACACCGTTAACCTTGCAGTGGAGTTAATCGGGGAAGCTCCCGGGGTGTTCGAAACTTCCGCAGGTTTTCTCGGCGCATATCCGGGGACGGAAATAGCCCTTCATCCTGAGAGATTCGGGCTGAAAGTGGAAGAGCCTGATTTTATAAAGGGATTAAGCCTTGGTGATGTGCAGATGAGCACAGAGGCTTTTGATAAAAACTCCATAAGAAGACTTGAAAACAGATTCTACGAAGCAGTTCTTGCAGCGATGGAAAAAAACCTGAAAAATATACCTGCGGCAATAGTGAAAAATCATTTTATATGGGCTGAAAGATACAGAATGTTCTCAGTCTGGTATTTATTCTTCCTCAGTAAATTCAAGGTGATGAGCAATTATTTCAAATTTCTTGAATCACCCCGTTTTGCAACCCTCAGTGAAATACCTCCGGAAAATATCGGAAACTGGAGAGCTGTTAGAGTTATCGAAAAGCGGAATTACAGAGCCGATGGAAATATTCTTCTCCCTGCTTCGATAATTGAGACAAAACTTGATGCGCCTGAGGAAATTCTAATTTACGAATTATGTTCGGGAAAACTCACCATAAAACAGGCTGTTGATCGTTATTGTAAAGAAAAGGGAATACCCGGGGAAGACAAGAATGAAGTTTTCCACAGAGTTTTTCTCCCCACCCTCAAAAAGCTCGAAACCGGCTATCAGGTGGTATTCCACCAGTAACAGAACAGGAGAGAGAAATGTCAGGAGTTTTAGCATCAATAAAAAGCAGATTTTTTTTTGACAGATATTCTCTTGTACAGTTTTTCAGACAGATGGCGACTCTGGTTAAAGCAGGATTCGGAAGTCTGCGGGGTATTGAAGTTTGTTCAGCCCAGACATCTGAGCCGCGGCTGCGGAAAACCCTGGATATTGTAAGAGATGATATTAATGCCGGCAAATCATATTCTGAAGCTGTGGCAAAAAGCAAGGATATTTTCACACCGTTTCATGTAGCTATGCTAAGAGCAGCGGAAGCCGGAGGCAAACTGCCGGAGATTCTTGACAGCCTTGCTGAATTTGAAGAGAAGGAAATGAATCTCAGGTTCAGGCTTCGCTCTGCCACATCCTACCCTATTTTTGTATTCTGCTTTTCCGTATTATGTATTTTTCTGTTGATGCGGTTTCTCACACCATTGCTTGAAACACTGACCAATGTTCTTCACGGTGATATACCTTTCCCCACCCTTGTTCTTATGAAATTCTCAGCAGCAGCTTCACACCCGCTGTTTTATGTGGCGATTGTGCTTTTCGGATTATCATTTTCACTTCTTTTCAGATATTATATAAGTATGCCTGTGGGGAAGCTCAATTATGACAGACTTAAATTCAGAATACCTTTATTTGGAAGGCTTTATAAACAGGTTATGCTTATCAGGGTATGCCGGATAATGAAAACCCTTCTGGATTCAGGAATTCCCATTGCCTCAACAATCGAACTTCTCGGCGAGGTTGCAGACAACTTCTATTTCAGGGAAAGAATAATGTCCGGTGTTGCTTATAATATAAACGAAGGTTCATCCATTGCCTCAGCCTTCGGAAGTGCGGATTTCTTTCCGCCCATGATGGTTTCTATGATTGCAGTTGGGGAAGAATCGGGAACACTGCCGGCAATCCTCGGAAATCTTGCAGCTATGTATGATTTTGATGTTGATATAGCAATCACAAAATTTTATGCAGCTCTTGAACCTATTTTGATTCTTGTGATGGGTCTGATTACATTTTTTATCCTGATGGCTGCATTTTTACCGATTTATCAGGTAATCGGAATGATGGCAAAGTAATAAGCTTCATATCGGATATATAGCAGGAATTGGCTTACCGACAAAGAATTTTCAATAAGAGAGAGACAAAATTCGGTGAAGTATACCATACTACCGTAAGGAGGTGGGTTCTTCCATACCCCGGTAATGCTTTTTCCTGTTTTTTATTTGTGGTAAAAAACAGTGCTATCAAAAGGTTTTTTTAAATTACTACAGGAGGTTGAATTAATGGACAAAAGATCAAGAAGTATAGTTTACTTCTGCGTAGCCTTTATGTTTCTGCTTGTATTCATGGCTGGATGCGGAAGCAGTTCCGATGACGGAGGCGGCGTAAACACCCCCACCCCCGCAGCAGGCTGGACCCCTCAGAGTTCCGGCACGGTAAATAATCTCGAAGGCGTATTCTTCCAGAATTCAAGCAATGGCTGGTCATGCGGAGCCAATGGAACCATCTCTGCAACCACCAACGGCGGCTCAACCTGGACCCTTCAGGATTCAAACACTACCGAAGATCTTCACAAAATTGCCTTTGTAAACTCAAATCAGGGTTTTGCAGTTGGCAACAACGGCACAATCATCGGAACAACCGATGGCGGCTCAACCTGGTCAGATCGTAACGGCAGACAGGTCGTTGCTAACCTCTATAACCTCGATGTAACTGCTTACCCCAACATGTGGGTTTGCGGCGACAATGGCGCAATCCTTAACTCAACCGACGGCGGAGCAACCTGGACAACCCAGACAAGCGGTTCAAGCCAGGCACTCTATGCCATTAAATTCGATACTTCAGGAACAGTTGGCGTAGCAGTCGGTGCTTCAGGAACAGTTCTCGTAACCAAAAACGGCGGCTCCACCTGGACAACAATCGAATCTGGCACAGACTCAAATCTCTTTGCAGTTTCAAGCGTTCTCGACGGAAGCTATGTAAGACTCTGGATATGCGGCGACAGCGGCGTGGTTCTCCACGGCAGCGCTCTTTTCAGCAATCCTGAAAGCATAACGCTGGCTCAGCAGACAACCGGAATCACAACAAACCTTTATGACATTCACTTCTACAATATCAGCTACGGCTGGGCTTGCGGTTCATACGGCGAAGTTCTTTTCACCACAAACGGCGGCTCAACCTGGACATCACAGGACTCAGGCTATACCGGAACATTCTTCGGACTTAGCTTCACAACCCTTAATGTAGGCTGGATATGCGGTGAAGACGGATCAATCATCCACACCACATCAGGTGGAAACCCCACCCCCATACCCACTTCCACCTCAACATCAACATCCACACCTACAACAACACCCACAACAACTCCCACAACAACACCCACATCATCACCTACAACAACACCTACAACAACTCCCACAACAACACCCACAAGCACACCCACAACAACTCCCACTCCCACCAACTGGTCAATTCAGGCACCCAAGGGACTCAGGGATGTATCAATTGGTTCAGCAGCAACCGATGCCTATGCAGTCGGCGAAAACGGAGCCATTCTTTATACAGCCAATGCCGGAACCAACTGGTCGGAAATGGTTTCAAACACTACAGTCACTCTGTATGGCGTATGCTTCCCCGTTGATTCACTCAATGGCTGGGTAGTCGGCGAAAGCGGAGTTATCAAAAATACCACCAACGGCGGATATGGTCCTAATGGCTGGTCAACACAGACATCAGGCACCACAAACACCCTTTATGATGTAAGCTTTGTCACCAACTCAGTCGGTTATGTGGTCGGCGCTTCAGGCACAATTCTGAAGACCACCAGCGGCGGAGCTGCATGGACAGCACAGACATCAGGCGTAACAACAAACCTCTATGGTGTTTACTTCACAGATGCAAGCACCGGCTGGGTAGTTGGAGCCAGCGGCGTAATCAAAAAGACCACCGACGGCGGAACAACCTGGACAGCACAGACCTCAACAACAACTCAGGACCTCTGGTCAGTTTACTTCATAAGCGCAACCAACGGCTGGGCTTGTGGTAACAACGGAACAATCCTTATCACAACAAACGGCGGAACAACCTGGACCGCACAGAATTCAACAACAACAGCCAACTTCAGAGACATCCACTTCATCGATGCCAACTATGGTATGGCAGTGGCTCTGGGCGGCATAGCCAAGAGAACAACCGACGGCGGAACAACCTGGAACACCTTCGCCACCGGCACAACAAACGATCTCTGGGCAACTGAATTCTTCAGCGCAGTCACCGACAACGGATGGATCGTCGGAAATTCAATGACAATCCTCTATGTAACAGACCTCAACAACGGCGGAGCCGGAATTGCAATCGCAGATCAGACAGCCAATTCATCATTCAGCAAAATCCTCTATGGACTCTATTTTGCTGATGCAAACACCGGCTGGAGCGTAGGCGAAGCAGCCCTTACAAGCGAAGCTGCTCCCGCAACAAGAGCAATCATCCGCAAAACCACAGACGGCGGTGTAAACTGGACAAGACAGTACAGCACCGATGTTCCCAACACAACCCTCAACAAAATCCACGCTATCAGCTCAAGCAATGTTGTAGCAGTTGGAAATACACAGGGCGGTAACTATGTAATCCTCAGAACAACCGACGGCGGCACCACATGGGCAAGAGTGAACAATGTAGCAGGAAACAACCTCAGAGCAGTTCACTTCCCCTCATCAACAGTAGGATATACCTGCGGAGCCAGCTCAACAGTTCTTCTGTCAAGCGACATAGGCGCCACCTGGGCATCTGCCAACACCGGACTTGATGGCGGCATGACCCTCAACGGTATCTTCTTCACCAGTGCAACAAACGGTTTTGTATGCGGAAACGGCGGCGAACTCTGGACAACCGCAAACAGCGGAACTCTCTGGACAGAGCAGAACTCCAATACCGTAGAAAACCTGAATGACATATTCTTCATCAGCTCAACAGTTGGATGGGCAGTAGGTAACAACCGCACAGTCAGACTGACAACAAACGGCGGAACCACCTGGTCAGCACCTACAACAGCCCCCACAGTGGGAACTGATTATCATTCCGTATTCTTCGCCAACTCAACAACAGGCTGGATAGCCGGAACCAACGGCACACTGCTTAAAACTGTTGACGGCGGAAATACCTGGACAGTTCAGACCACCAACATCAACACAACCCTCTATGACCTGTTCTTCACAAGCGTAACCAACGGATGGTCGGCAGGAGCTTCAGGCATAGTCCTCAAAACCTCAACCGGCAACTAATACTCCGGTTAAATAATAAAAAAAGAGCGTCTGAAAAGGCGCTCTTTTTGTTTGCACTGACTTTATACTATTTTCCATTACATAAAAACATATATAGTTTCCCCATATCTTCGAAACTTTTAGCGAGCTTTTCCACATCTCTGACTTCATAATCGAAATATTTGGTGATACACAATGCAAATATTGCATTATCGCAAGAAGGTTTACCTTTTAGCTTTGAGTTTTCTTCATAGGAATCCGGATTGAACAATGACAATTTTTCATAAAAATCGCTTGCTGTTATATTTAAGCTTTCATTTAATTTTTCCTCACTCATCAAACAAATGGCAGGTTCAACCCACTCATAGTTATAGGCACTAATACCATACAACCTTCCTTGCCTATCAAGAAGAATATTTTTTTTATGTAAACGAAGTTGAAAATTACCAACATTTTTCAGGTAATCCCAGAACTTATTTTTCTTAACATTCTTAGCAATTTTTACATTTGAGGCTTTACTTTCCGAGTTAATTGCAACCTCAATATACCTTCCCTCTGACTTGGTGTATCTAAACCATACTGCCAGATGAGGATCACTTTTCTTTTTTGCCTGAAAATCGAACCACATTACAGAACCACCGCGGGTATTAGGATTGTCTTTATACGATGGCTTAACCAAAAGAGATTTTAAATCAGGTGATAATGCATTAAAAATATTAACTGAAATGTTATAGAGTTCATCATAATCAAAAGATGAAAAGGGTAAATTTAAGTTCATATATAATCCTCACTTTTTTAATTTTGTATTATGCTTTTTTAATCAAACTGATGTAATATACCTTTATTAAACGATAGGATTTTACAAAAGATTGTTCAGCTATTATCTAAGACTGATTTTCAAACTATCTGCATTATGCCAATGCCGGTAAGTCATTCACAATTCTGTTGACTGTCCGATAATCATTGCCAGAGTACAGCAAATTTTTTAGGAAGTTGATATGAAGAGGTTGTCAATAATTAAAGAAACAGTGAGATTCCAATAGCATAATCAGATTACCAGTAATTTTACAAACAAATCCAAGATTTCAACTTATTTTAAATCAAAAAGCCGGCTGTCATATCCTGAAAGCCGGCTTTTGTTAACGACCATTAATTAATCAAAAGCTTTCTGGGTAAGTTTATTGAATTCGCTGATGTCATTGAATCTGTTTTTAACTGATTCACCAAGACCATCTTTGTAAGCGTCGCCAAATCCCTTATAAACTCCATATACTGCGGCTCCCACTGTGCACAGAGGTGCTGCGAGGACTGCTGCAAAAGGAACGAGGAGTGATTCTGTTGTTTTAAGGACCGGACCCTGATCGCTTTTGAGGATGCTTTCGTAAGCTTTATAGGTGAGTCTGGGTGTTTTAAGAAGTGCAAGTCCGCCGACTCCAACTGCTTCCACAGGTGCTCCTGCCACTGCTCCGATAAGGCCCTTACCTGCTTCCACAAGTTTAATATCATAAGGTTTCTGACCCTGTTCAAGATGAAAGGTTTCAATCTCCTGCAGAGAATCCACTGCTTTCTCAGCAATTTCCGTATGGAACTTTTTGACATCCTGAGCAGCTTCTTTTACTGTAGCGCCAAGACCTTTATCCTTTCCATCCTCAAAACCTGAGAAAAGTCCATATCCTATTGAGCCAAGGCATGTGAGAACCGGTGTGGCGATCACAGCGACTGGAAGAAGTGCCGTGAGAGATGTTTTAAGAACCGGGCCGATCAATTCGGTGTTCCAGATAGCTTTTGCCGCTTTAAAAGTAGCTCTGGGCAGCTTAACTATTGATGAAGCTGTATTACCGACTCCTTCAATTCCTGCTCCGATGAGGGCGCCGCCAAGGCCGGTAATTGCCTGTTTTATGGTTATATCGTTCTTTGGTTTTTCGTCGTTAATTACTACTGAATCATTTGTATTCTGCGGTGCAGCTTCTTCTTTTTTAACAACGGGAGCCTGTGTTGAAACAGGCTGTTGATAACTTTGTGATGAAATATCTCTTATCATATTTTACTCCCCTTTTATCCTTAATAATCATTAAATATATATTACATTAATCACATATAAAATACAACGGACTTCCTGTTAACATAATGTTAACGGATAACAAGACTATATTTCAAACAAAAATCATCCTCATTATAATATAAAAAATAAAAGACCGGAGTTTTAAGGCTCCGGTCGGATAATCGGGTATTGTTTTTGCAACAGCAGGTCTGAAGACCTGCGCTGCGGGTTATTTCTGGAACCAGCCGAAGAGGTCTTCTTCCGAGGGTTCTTCCGAGCTGACGCCGGTCAGTTCTATGCCGCCTTTTTCCTGACCTGCCACTTTGCCGGTACCCGTTGAGAGGTAGGCATCGGTGCTGATGGCGAACATCGTATCCGTAAGGGATTTTGTATCCTGACGAATCTTTTCGGTGTCATAGGTCTGAAGGCTCATACGGAGTCTGTCGATACAGTCTCTGAGTTTTCTCTGCTGTTCAAGTGGAATACGCTCAGCAAGTTCTCTGAGAGTTCTTTCGGCAGTATCGATTTCGATATTAGCCTTATTTCTGGTCTGTGATTCTTCACGCCTCTTGGCGTCTTCCTCTGCGTAAATGGCAGCTTCCTTAACCATTCTGTCGATTTCATCCTGGCTGAGGTTGGTGGGTGACTGAATGGTGATTTTCTGCCTGTTGCCTGTTGCCAGGTCTTTGGCGCTTACATTTACGATACCGTTGGCGTCAATTTCGAATGTTACTTCGATCTGAGGTACGCCTCTGGGTGCGGGAGGAATGTTTCTTAATTCGAATCTTCCCAGTGATTTATTATGTGAAGCAAGTTCACGTTCACCCTGCAGAACATGGACTTCCACCACTGTCTGTCCGTCGGCTGCAGTTGTAAATATTCTTGATTTTGAGCAGGGAATCTGAGTGTTGCGTTCGATAAGCTTTGTGAATACGCCACCTACAGTTTCGATACCCAGTGAAAGTGATGTAACGTCGAGAAGGACGATGTCCTTGACTTCGCCGGCGAGGATAGCGCCCTGAATACCGGCGCCCATTGCCACTACCTTATCCGGGTCGATTTCACGACAGGGTTCCTTGCCAAAGAGCACTCTGACTTTATCCTGAACTGCCGGCATTCTGGTGGAACCGCCGACGAGGATAACTCTGTTGATGTCATGAATGCCAAGGCCTGAATCTTCCATTGCTCTCATAGCGGGTTCCGCAGTTTTTTCGATAAGGTCTGCGGTCAGTTCCTGGAATCTTCCGCGGGAGAGTTCCAGATCGAGATGTTTCGGTCCGGAAGCATCTGCTGCGATAAAGGGCAGATTGATTTTAGTTGTTGTTTCGAATGAAAGCTGAATCTTTGCATTTTCAGCAGCTTCCTTGATTCTCTGCATTGCAACACGGTCTGTGCGGAGATCAATACCGTGGGCTTTTTTAAATTCATCGACGAGCCAGTCCATGATTCTCTGGTCCCAGTCGTCGCCGCCCAATCTCATATTACCGGCTGTTGCTTTTACTTCGAATACGCCGCCGCCGATTTCGAGAATCGATACGTCGAATGTTCCGCCGCCGAGGTCCCATACAAGAATGTTTTCCGTGGAATCAAGTTTATCGAAGCCATAGGCCATGGATGAAGCTGTAGGCTCGTTGATAATACGGACTACTTCGAGACCTGCGATGGTTCCGGCGTCTTTTGTTGCCTGCCTTTCCGAGTCGTTAAAGTATGCAGGCACAGTGATTACTGCTTTTTCAACGGTGAAGCCGAGGTATGCTTCTGCATCCGCTTTGATTTTCTGGAGAACCATAGCGGAGATTTCCTGCGGAGTATATTCTTTGTCGTCAATTCTTACTTTGTGATCAGTTCCCATAAACCGCTTAATGGAAATTACCGTTCTTTCGGGGTTGCTGATGGCCTGTCTCTTTGCAACGGCTCCGACAAGACGTTCACCGGTTTTTGAAAAACCTACGACTGACGGAAACAAATAATCCCCTTCAGCGCTGGGAATGACTGTCGGCTCTCCTCCTTCAACGATTGAAAGAAGGGAGTTTGTTGTGCCGAGATCTATTCCCACTATCTTGTTGCTCATCCAAATCTCCTCCTTAGAGTTTCTTATAATTCAAACTTACTTATATTCGATTTGTTAAACGGCTGCCTGAGATTATTCCATAGGTGGGCCGCTACTCCAGTCCTGGTTGAGTTTGTCGAGATTTCCCCCGAAGAATGCTTCAAGTGTATATCCCTCACTACCTTTCTCTGTTGACGCCGATACTTCCTCTTTTTCCGCCTCTTTTATTTTTTCAGAAGCGGGAAGAGGGTTGGGTCCGGCGGCTTCGGTTTTAGCCGGTGCGGGTGCCGCTTTTTCGGTTTTTGGCATCGGAGGCGGGGGGGCAACTGCTCCTGCGGGCAGTCTCGATACTTTAACCTGAACGGGACGAAGAACTTTTGTACCGAACATATATCCCTTGCGAAGTTCTTCCATAACATATCCATCAGGATACTGAGCAGTTTCTTCAAACAGAAGGGATTCGTGGAAGTTGGGATCGAACTTGCGATCTCTTGCAGGTATGTCTTCAAGTCCAAGTTTTTTCAGAATTCCGAGCATTCCATCCAGAGTCATAACGAAGCCGTCGATAACCGCTTTGTTGTAATCGTTTCCGGAGGCAAATGCGATAGCTCTTTCCAGATTGTCAACCACTGTGAGCATCTGAAGCACCATGCTCTCAGTCTGTCTGAGAACCTGAATATCAACTTCTTTCTGCTGTCTGTTCTTGAGATTGACGAAATCCAGTTTCATTCTGTCAATCATTGTATCCAGATCAACAAGCCGCTTGTCTTTCTTCCTGATTTCTTCCTTCAGAACGAACATTTCACCCTCTGTGAGAGCCGGTTCCGTTTTGACGATAGGCTGGGGTTTGCCGGAGGGTTTAAGGGCGTATTCCAGTTTTGAAGAGGAAGATTCTTTTTTGTATTTCTGGAATTCTTTTCTGAGCTGATCGATTTCCTTTTCTCTCTTAACGAGTTCATCCTGAAGGAATCTTGCAGCTATGCGGTAGAGTCCAACCAGTGTTTTATAATCCGCTTCTTCCCTGCTCACAATTTCTGCAAAGCGGGGTTTGAGGAAGAACAGTGCGGGGACAGTTCTGATAAGGCTTCCGAAGAATCCGATTTCCTTCTCTATTGTCACTTTGGATATGCCTTCGAGCAGATCATCAACTTCTTTTCTGATGATTCTCTGTTCCTTGACACTTATCTCAGCTACTTCCACTTTTGCGGGAACCGGTTCGGAGACTTCAGCCGCCGCCTTGATTTCCGGTTTATGCTCAATTTCCGGCACTTCAAGGGTTGGAATAAAAGGTTCTTCCGTCTGTTCCACTACGGGAGGTACAGGAGCTGCCTTTACGGCAGGAGCCGGAAGCGCTTCAGGCGCAGCCGGTGCGGGTGCTGCTTCGGGAACTGGGACCGGAGCTTGAGTGCCGCCGGTTTCAATCTGTTTTTTCACATTTTCAAGATATTCAACTCTTGAAAGAATTGTGCTCATTGCGTTACGGATATTGGCTATTTCATCATCAATCTGAGATGTTGCTTCAGAAGTCTGAGGCAATACTGGCGCCGGAACAGCCTCTGCAACCACAGGCGCTGCCACGGCGGCGGGTTTTACTTCTTCAGCCTCTGCTTGTACTGCAACAGGTGCCGGTAAGGTTTCGGGTTCGGCAGTTATAACCCCGGCTGCGGGTTCTTCCACAACTTCTGCCTTTACCTCCTCCACCACTTCAACTACAGGCACGGGCTGGACAACTTCTTCTTTTTCCGGTTCGGTTTCGTGTGAAGCGGGATGTCCGGTTTTTTCCGCCTTGGTTTTTTCAATTTCTCTGATGATGTCGTCAGTTTTACGTTTTTTGCGGTAAACGACAAAGGAATCGTTAACTATATCCTCGCCGGCTTCGCCGACAGCCTGTTTTCTGACAGCGGGAGCAGCAGGTTCTTCAGCAGATTCCTTCACTTCGGCAACCGGTTCCGGCATAGGTTCTTCCACCGGGGTTTCTTCAACAACCGGCAGTGCTTCGGGTATTTCCTGAGCGGGTTCTTCGACGGCAGCGGGCTGTTCCTCCACCGGTGCGGGTTCTTCCACTTTTTCTTCCACTGCAGGCACAGTTTTTTCTTCAATCACTTCCGGTTCAGGTATAGCTTCCGTTTCAGGCTCGACATCTTCGGGTTCTTCTATTGAGAGTCTTGAGAAAACATCGTCCTGTATCATTTCTTCCTTGAACATGTCGCTTAAATCGCCCTTAGGCATAGCGAACATATCCAGCACTGATTCTGCGGAGGGTTTTTCTTCAATATCATATTCAATTTCAAGTTTTGAGGAGTGTTTATCTATGGAGAGAAAATCATCTTTCTCCAGCTTTCCGGCAAACAGTTCTTCTTCAGGTTCGCCAAGTTCAGCTATTGAGGCTACGGCATCAAGGCCATGCTTGAAATCCATAAGCTCGTCGAGCTTCAGAAGATCCCTGTCGGCAGCTTGTCTGTTTTCTTCACGGGAAGTCTGGGGTTTCGGAGATATTCCAAAATCTCCCGACTGAAGATGAGAAGACAGCGAAAGGTCAATTTCCACTTCTTCGTTAAGTTTCAGCAGGTCGTCTTCAATGGAAAAACTGGCAAGAACGCTTTCCGCGGTTCCGTCAGACAAGCCAGAGGAAGAAATCGCCTGGATCGATGATGCGCCCTCATCTCCGGCGTCTTCGCCTTCAACATCGAGGATATCTTCTGAGTCGTCCGCTTCATCGCCACTCTGCAGGTCGGACATGGAAACAACCTGTTTGGGAAGATGCTCCTCCGGATTGAAAACGTTTTTTCTACGCCGTCTTCTTTTTTTCATAATCCATATCTCCTCACTAAATTTTACCTGATAGATTATTCGGTAAATATATTTTTTTTCCTGTCAGAATTAACAACATTATCATGCGAACTTGTTATGGTTTGTTAATTAAATTTAATAATTTCGCATGACAGTGCAGTTTAAAAGCCCATGTAATCCTGCGGAATGCCGGAATCCTTTTCATCCTTCATTTTGATTATGGTATTGATTCTCAAAATTGCCTGCGCAACTTCCCCTGCAGCCTTGAGAGCGTGGAGCTTTACAAGAGCCGGGTCAATTACGCCGATTGTCCGCATGTCAGTTACTTCCCCAGTATCGCAGTCTATGCCGAGGCAGTAATTTTTGGAATTCAGTTGTGCGGAAATTACCTCTTCCACTTTTTCGAGAGGATTAAAACCTGCATTCTGAATAATCTGGGCAAGGGGTCTTTTCAGTGATTCAATAACACAATCGACGCCATAGGAACTCATACCCTTTATTGAACTTCTGAATTCAAAGAGTTTCTGGGAAACCGCCAGTTCCGTCGAGCCTCCGCCGGAAACGACTCCGGCTCTTACAGCTGCCTGAACAGCAGAAACCGCATCACAGGCAATGCGTTCTTTTTCTTCAGCAACTTCAGGGGTTGGCGCTCCAACAAGCAATGTGGCTGCAGGTTTTCCGCCGCCTCCGAGTATTCTTACATTTTTCAGTTTTCTGTCGGAATAGATCTTTTCTGCGCAACCCAGAAATTTTTCAAGTTCATCAGGTTTCTTTTCAAGAGCAGATCTTTTAACCGCAATGGCTCCGGTGTGTTCACAAAGGCGTTTCATCTGACGCAGGGTTAATCTTGAAACAACAAGAACGCCCATTTCCGTCAGCATCTGTTCAGCTTTTTCCGAAAGACCTCTCGAAAGGAAAATCGCCTTAACTCCCGACATAACAATTTCGCCGAGGTGTTCCTCGAACTCTTTCTGTTTCTGATAATGCCTCTGAAGACCCAGTTCCGTATGCAGGCTTCCATCTTCGGGTTTTTCCGGTTCAAGGGAATCATCCATACAGAGAATACTGGCTTTTTCCACCATTACTGGCATTGCGTCGTTTACGGGTTTCTTTTTGATGATAATTCCTTCAAACACTTCGTTATCAGCGCCTTCTACAGCCACAACAATATCCTTGAGTTTGAACGAAGGATCCATGAGTTTTTCATATCCTGAGATTTTTGCCGCAAGAGCAGCTTTTTCAGCTATATCTTCAATACCTCTGCCGGCAATGAGGGCAGTCTGCCGAATGGAAGGATCATCAGGAAACTGCACAGGCACGGCAAGCTTTTTGAATACTTCTATAGCTTTGGTTACGCCTTTTTTTATTCCATCAATAACTCTTGAAACGGGCACGCCTTTTAAAATATGGCTTAAACCTTCCGAGATCATGGTTCCTGCCATTATAGTGGCTGTGGTTGTGCCGTCCCCTACCTCATCGTGCTGTGCTCTTGCTATACTTATGAGCATTCTTGCCGCAGGGTGGGAAACTTCCATCCTGTCAAGGATTGTTACTCCTGCGTTTGTGATTATGATATCTCCGCTTCTGTCAACGAGCATGGTATCGAGGCCCAGAGGTCCGAGGGTTCCCTCTACGGCTCCCGTGATAGCTCTTATTGCTGATGCATTTGATATAAGTGATGACAGTCTTTCGTCAATTTCCTGTCTTGTTGCTGGTTTCTGTGTGTTCAATTAAACCTCCGGTTATGTTAAATCTCCCAGTTTATTCAGTTTTTCAGTAAAAATTTCAGCGCATGCATTAACCACCGGAATAAGCCTTCCGTAAGGCATTCTGGTGGGTCCTATAACAGCCAGGCTTCCGATGGGAGTGCTGCCGAATTTATATGTGGCTGTGATAAAACTGCATTCTCTCACTGATTCCATTTTGTGTTCTTCACCAATGAGTATTTTTATGCCTTCGCTTCTGAGAGTATTTCTCAGAATTTCGGAGATAATTTTTTCATCTTCAAGAAAATCAAAAATGGATCTCAGTCTTTCGATATTATGAAACTCAGGAGCAGCAAGCAGATGCTTTGTTCCTTCGTATATTAAACCTTTGTCGTCCTGAAGGGCTACTTCTCTGGCAAGAATTCCTATATGTTCCGCTATTTCGCCCTGTGCTTCGTCTTCCATTTTGCCCTGAAGTTCAAGGCTTATGTTTTCCATAAACACGCCTTCGAGCCTTCTGTTCAGGTTTTCAGTAATCTGGGCAAGGTATTCTTCGGTTACATCCCTGCTGAGGCTTATCACTTTATTGAGAATTGCCCCTGTATTGCTCATAAGTATCAGAAGAATCCTTCTGCCCTCTATAGGTGTGATTTTCAGGTATCTGAAGAGATTCTGCCTGAATCTTGGGACAAGCACAATAGAAGTATGCCGGGTTATATCCGACAGGAGTTTTACGGTGATTTCCACAAGACGATGGAGATGAGCCTCGAGCCTTTCGTATTCCCTGAGGGTGGTTTCCACATCTTCCGGGGGATCGATTCTTTTCTGCATGATAAAATCCACATAGTATCTGTATGCACGATCCGTGGGAATTCTGCCCGATGAAGTGTGGGGCTGAAAGAGAAAACCCAGATCTTCAAGTCGTGCCATTTCGTTGCGCAAAGTAGCAGGAGAAAGGGCAAAGCCATACCTTTTGACCAATGTTGTGGATCCCACCGGTTCAGCGGTATTTATAAACTCCTGTATTATCGTCAATAATATCTGATGTTGTCTTGGTGTAAAGAGATCTTCCATACTTCCTTTTACCAGCTCAGCATTTTTCTCCAGTTCAGGGCTATCTCGTCAAAAGCCTGCTGAGGCTTCATAGCTTTGAGATAAGCAGCCTGAAGGTAAGGGTTGAACTCGTTGTAGATTAAGCCTCCCTGCGGGATAACAGGTCTGTTGCGGGCAACTTCAAGCTGTGCCCTGAAGCCCTGAATCACAGGGTTCGATTTGATTTCCGGCAGTTCGTATGTTGACTTCCTTGTAGGAAGAAGGTTGTTGTTGACAGCAAGTTTAGCCTGATTCTGCCGTTCATTAAGGAAATTGATGAATTTCCAGGCTTTTTCAGGATATTTGCAGGATCTGGAGATTACATAGTTGTGTCCTCCCACCGGAGAGCCGTAACCGCCGGGTCCTTTGGGAATCACTGCTATTCCGAGGTTTGAAGGGTCCTTAAACTGTTCTCCCCTGAGGATGTCGGCAGTAGACCAGGGACCATTAAAGATCATTGCGTATCTTGCATCTTTGAAACCTGCCATCATGTTATCATAAGAACTCTTCAGGTCAAATTTTTCAGGCACAACATGATATTTGTCCCTGAGATCCATAAGGAAATTCAATCCGTCAACAGAGCCTTTGTTGTTTATAAGAATTTCTTTCTTTTCAGGATCAATAAGCCCGCCGCCGAAAGCCCACATAAAGGGCTGAAAATCGTATGCTTTGCCTGTGAAATAGAATCCCCACTGTTTGATTTTTGCAGGGTTGAAACCGGGATCGGCTGCAGTTTTGCCGTTTTCATCAACAGTAAGCTTCTGGCCTGCGGTTACAAATTCGTCCATTGTTTCCGGCACTTTTACCCCGGCATCACTGAACATCTTTTTATTGTAAAGAAGAGCCAGACAGTCGGTAACCTGCGGAATTCCGTAGATATGCCCCTGATAGATATTATAACCCATTGAAGCAGGCAGATAATCTTCTTTATCCTGCTGACTTATATAACCGTCAAGTTCGGTAAGATAACCGAGGGCTGCTTCTTCACAGGTCCATGCGATTTCCGAGCGGAATACATCAGGTGCATCCCCTGCCTGTGCAGCTATCTTGAATTTATTCTGCGCCTGATCGAAAGGTACAGGCTGCATATTTATTGTTACATCAGGGTTCTGCGATTCGTATTCTTTTATCATTGCTTCCAGAGTGGCGGATTCTTCCTTATTCATGGTATGCCACATGGTGATTTCGGTTTTACCGCCGGCTGAAGAATCCGAATTCTTCTTTTTGCTTCCACCGCAGCCACAAAAGATAAACAGTGCCGCGCATATCAGAAGAACGGCGCAGACAACTCCCGATGATTTTATTAAAGAATGGAATTTCGGTATTTTATTTTCGGAAACCCTCATTTTGCCTCCCCATATTTCTTTATTTCACGGGCAAATACATTAAATGCACTGTTTCCGTAAAGACAGAAAACGATTTGTTCAATGGCGGTGGCTCCCTTTGCGTATTCCACGGCAGTGCGAAGCATAATTTCAGCACATCTTTCCATTGGAAATCCATATACTCCGGTGCTGATGGCAGGAAGCGCAACGGATTTGAGATGATACTTATCGGCAACCAGAAGGCTGTTGTATGCTGCGTTTTGCAGTTTTTCCTCTTCGTCACCTTCGCCCATAATTGGTCCTACGGCATGAATAACCTGTTTGGTTTTAAGGTTTCCTGCACCGGTTATCACTGCACCTCCGGTAAAAGTGCCGCCTATACGGTTGCATTCTTCCTGAATGGAGGGTCCGCCTTTGCTTCTTATTGCGCCGGCTACTCCGCTGCCAAGTATAAGAGCAGTATTAGCCGCATTTACAATGGCATCGGTAGCCATTTCCGTAATATCACCTTCAACCAGTTCTATTTCGGTATTGTTGATTTTCAGTTTCATCCTGCGCATCCGCTCCTGTCGGCAATCTGCCTCAAAATCCGTCGGGTATATCCGGATGTAAAAATCCGCATTGAACAGAAGTTTTCAATTCTACGATAAAATCACTGAATCCTGTATTAATATTAAACCTTTCCGGTTTTCATTTATATCAGTCGATTCTCCTGAGCACCTGAATAACGCCTTCGGTGCCTACTTTTTTTTCGAGCCTGAAGATTTTTTCAACATCTTTACCATATTTGTGAGTTTTTATATGAACAATTTTCTCCGCTTCTTCGTTTAAGCCCAGAAAAATAAGAGTTTTGTATTCAACCCACCTTGCAAAACCTTCACGAAGGTATCTGTCACAGTTCATCAGTTTTGCTTCACGGAGGAATGCATGAGTCATTTCGTGAGCGAGAACCGACATAAATCTTCTTTTTTCAAGGCCCTTTGCAATATAGATCATATGCGCAAGATTATTTTTGCCCAGATTTTCATAATGATACTGGCCCAAAACTCCGCATAATTCTTTTTTGGTGTCTTTGAGGGCAAATTCTTTTCCTTCATAAAGATTAATAATCACCGGGGATTCAAGGATAATGCCAAAACCCTGCTGCATCATGTCTTTTGTTTTAGCCACCAGTGCCCTTGCCTTAAACAGATCGGAAACATCCTCAAAATCCTCTCCTTCCGGCGTGTGCAACTTATAATCGGTTTCACCCATGGTGAAAAATTCCAGAAATCTGCCGATTCCAAGAACTGTTTTTTTAACTGCTTTAACGAAAAATTCCATAAGCCACAAGGTTTTTCACCCTAAATCATGTTTATTGCAAAAAAATTATACCACAAACAAGGAATATGGAAAATTCCTTTGCTACCTGATAAACTATCGGATACAATATAAATGGTAAATCTACGTTATTGTAAACATTATCACCGGAACACTTGTTTCCGGTGATGTTAATTCAAGCCATTTAGTTTTATTAAAAATCAGAAATACCGGCGGATAGCCTTACCCTGAGGAAGCGGGGCAATGCAGTTACAGGCAGAGTTTTTTTTGGAAAGCCGGTATTGAAATTGTCAAAATACTTCATAAAAATGGGACATATAAATGAAAACCTGCCTTGAAGGTATTTTTATGAAGTTGAAGTAAATAGGAATACCGACTGAACAGGAGGTTTTTAAGAAATTGAAAAAAACAGTATTCCGTACAATAATGTTACTGCTGGCACTTGGTATAATGATGACGGTTCCAGCTTTCTGCGCCCAGTCGTCTGATCCGGATTTTGATGAGGGCCTCAGCCTTTATTACCAGAAAAAATGGAGCGAAAGCGCAAGCAAATTTGATCAGGTTTCAACCAAAGATCCCCTTAATGTAATGGCTCTTTCATTTTATCTTGCCGCCGCATACAGAGGAAACAACATGCTGGCAGCAGTGAACAATGTGGAGCAGAGAGCCCTCGATAACGGCTCATCAGCCGAGATTAAGGCACAGCTTGGTATAGCATATTTTGCCAGAGGCAAACTGGACCCCAATATGCTTGATGAATCACTCAACCAGCTGAAAGAAGCTCTCAAGGAGAATCCTGATCTCTCCAATGCCAACACCGGAATGGGAATGATCTATTTTTACAAAAGACTTATCCCCCGTGCAAAAGGCTATTTCATTAAAGCTATCAAAGCAAATGACAAAGACCTTATGGCAATGGAACTCCTCGGCAACATCCTGATGATCGACGAGCAGAAACCCGATGCAGCCCTTGAATTTTTCAACAAAGTCATCCAGCAGGCTCCCAACTATGCCGACGGATACTTTATGGCAGGTTCAGCCCTTCAGAGAATGGGCAAAAAACAAGATGCTATCGAACGTTTCCAGAAATGTATGGAGCTTGACCCTCTCGGAACAATGACCGGTTACGACGCACCCTGCCGTATCGGAGACATTTATCTGGAAGACAAGAATTTCAGCGATGCAGAGAAATTCTACAAAAAAGCTCTGGCAATCAACCCTGAAAACCCCTACGCCCAGACTCAGCTTAAAAAAGCTCAGAACAAAGGCAAAAACTGGGAAGGCGAAAAAGTTGATCCTATCAAGGAAAAACTGAAACTCGAAGATGACAAGTAAGTTTTGAAAAAAGCAGGACTTACGGTTATCCTATAAAACAAAATAAACGAAGCGAAAAATCTAACTTAACAGAATAGATTTTTCGCTTTTCTATGAAGGGAAATTTTTTTCCCGGACCAAAACAGTATTAATTAAGCCCGATGAAACAACAGAAACAGACTAAACAGGAGAAACAATATGATAGTCAAAGCCCGCAATCCAATGCCCGAACAGAAGCCTCAGGAGAGAGTGAAAAATTTTCTCGAAGTTCCACTGGGTTTTGACGAGGCTACAGCAATATCAGAAGCAGAAAGATGCCTCCAGTGCAAAAAACCCCTTTGCGTTGAAGGATGTCCGGTTCATGTACCGATCCCTCAGTTTATTCAGTTAATTAAAGAAGGAAAATTTGTTGAAGCAAGCCTTAAAATTAAAGAGGTTAACAACCTTCCCGCTATATGCGGACGAGTATGCCCACAGGAATCACAGTGCGAATGCAAATGTGTCCTTTCAAAAAAACACGAACCGGTTGCCATAGGCAGGCTTGAAAGATTTGCGGCAGATTACGAAAGAAAAGCCGGGATTTCTCTCCCCATAAAACCGGTAAGTAATGGAAAAGCTATCGCCATAGTCGGCGCCGGTCCCGCAGGTTTAACCTGTGCCGGAGATATGGCAAGACTTGGCTATAAAGTTACTGTTTTTGAAGCCCTTCACGAACCCGGAGGAGTTCTTACATACGGAATCCCTCCCTTCAGACTTCCAAGAGACATAATGAAAAGCGAATTTAATTATATAAGAGCCATGGGAGTTGAAATCGTCCCCAATGTTATTATAGGAAGATCCATAACCATACCGGAAATTTTTAAAGATGGATACAAGGCGGTTTTTGTGGGTACAGGAGCCGGAGCGCCGATGTTCCTCGACATTCCCGGAGAAAACAGCCTCGGAGTAATGTCCGCCAATGAGTTCCTTACAAGAGTCAATCTTATGAATTCATACCGTTATCCTGATTTTGACACACCTATTCCCATGCCCAGCAGAGTAACGGTGGTAGGTGCCGGGAATGTGGCGATGGACGCCTGCAGAACGGCGCTTCGCCTCGGAGCCGAGAAAGTTTATTGCGTTTACAGAAGAAGCAGAGCCGAAATGCCTGCAAGAAACGAAGAGATTCACCACGCTGAGGAAGAAGGAGTTATCTTCAGACTTCTCACCAATCCCCTCAGATTTATCGAAGATGAAAGCGGCTGGATTAGCGGAATGGAATGTATCCAGATGGAACTTGGCGAACCTGACGATTCAGGAAGAAGAAGACCTATGCCCAAAGCCGGTTCCGAGTTTGTCCTTGATACCGAGCTTGCAATCATAGCAGTGGGAACCCGCTCTAATCCTTTAATCCGACAGACTACACCGGGTCTCAAAACCGACAGAAAAGGATATATCGAAGCAGATTCCCTCACACAGGCTACTTCGCTGCCCGGAGTTTTTGCAGGGGGAGATATTGTAACCGGAGCAGCCACTGTGATCGAAGCTATGGGTGCAGGTAAAAATGCAGCGGCAAGCATGCATAGATTTCTTGCGTAAAAGCCGGTAAATATTTCTTAACATAAAAGAATTCGGCCTTGTTTTTTGCTATAATAAATACAGGACGTTTTGTTTCGGGTTGTTTCCCGTATCTGATTATGCGGAGGGTTTAACATGAGAAATAACAGCAGCAAAGGTATCGTATTAATAACAACCCTGTTGATAATAGGCTTTCTGCTTATGTTTGCCGGAGGCATTATCCTGACCACACAGCGTCAGGCCACAATGACCAACCAGTTTTACCACAGGGAAACTGCTTTATTTGCATCACAAACCGGTATTAACTACGCTCTGATGAGATTGAACACAGATCCTTACTGGATGGGCTGCACGAGAGGCACAACCGGAATAACCGGTTCTGACTACTCATTTACAATGGGCAGCGGTCATAAGGTAAATATTCAGGAGCATCAGGTTACGGGAAACCTCGGAGCTGTTGAAGGTAAAATCGACGATGGAAACGGCGGCTATTTCGAAATATACTTTGTTAAACCTGAAGATGCAAAGGAAAAACTTTCATACTTCGGCACAGGTTCAGGAAAAGTAACACTTCCGGAAAAGATTGCCATTTCCTCAAACAGAAACAACCAGCTGACAACTCCTGCCACAAACCCCGAAGACGATCCCAGCACTTGGTCAACTTATTCTGACGGTTCATACTACAAAGCAGTGCCGGAAAACTCAATTCTCCTCGTATGCAGAGGCACAATGGGCAACGAACATAAAACCCTGGAAGTATGCATAAGAATGGGTCCCGGTGAAGATTACAACTCAGTAGCCATAGGCAGAGGCGATATCGACATAGCAATTAATCCCTCAGGCAAAATAATGCTTGATACGGAAAACACAGATAAACCTCCGATTATCAGAACTAAGGGCAGTATCAATATAACCAACGGCCTTACCTCATCCACAGATTACCTTTCGGTAAACGGCTCAGGCGGAGGAAGAGCGTCGGGGGCAGTGGGATTCACACCTGCTCCCAGCAACAACGCAAGTACTTTCCAGAGCGGTGTTTCAATAGCTGAGAATATGTTTCCACCTCTCTCATGGTCAAATGTAGTGCCTGAAACAGCAAGTTTCGGAAAGCTGAACGCAGGTTATTATAAGCTTGCAGTAAGCGGCAAAAATGTGAGCGTTACTTATTACGAAGCTTCAACCAAAACCGAGGTGGATGCAGGCAAAGCAAAAACAATCACCGATGGCACAGATTCGTTGTCCGGACTGATAACAAACGGAGCTGTAACCTGGAATTCAAAAACAAACACTCTTGAAATTAACAAATCAATATCGGTTGAATCATATAATACAATTAAGAACCTGACCATTACAGGACCTGATGACAAGGCAATCACAATGGAGCTGATGTCTGTTACCGATGCCAAAAAGGGAGTCGTCAACAATGTTTATTTTGTAAACAACAACGACAGCGGTAATGTGGATCTGGAAGGAAGCCTTACTGGGGTGGGAACTGTGGTGGTAAAAGGCAACCTTGACATTTGGGGCGAAAGCCAGCTTTCAGCAGTGGAAGACACCGGCATAAGCATTTATGCACAGGGCGATATTACAATTAATCCCATTAAAGTAACTCCTACCAATCTTAAAAATGCAACGGAGCTTACATCCGAAGAAGTTACACAGCTTCAAAGCGCAGAACAGGTTGTTCAGGCATATATCGACCAGAGGAATGTTTACAGAGAATCAATAGGAGAAGATCCTCTGGACAGATATGAACTCACAAAAATTGACGCCACAAATGTTCAGGGACAGCTTGGAGGCAAAATAACCGAAGCACAATGGGACCTTCTGAAACAGACCGGAATGGTTTATGAAAAAGGAACAGGTCTTGAATGCATAAAAATCAACAAGGAAGATGTAGAGGGAGCTATCAGCTACGGATATAAGATCGATACATCCGTTACAAATATGGAAGGCAAAAAAGTTGATCCGAAGGATTGCAAGTTCACTGGTCTGATTTTCACATGTAAAAACTTTAATGTAAATGTGCCAAACAACACATTTGCACTCATCGGCGGACTTGTTGCATACGGCGGCGATCCCACCAGCGGCGCCACCGCTTCCGGCTCAGGTTTCATCAACATTAACGCATATTCAACCTATTTCACTTATGACACAAAGTATCTCTCTATGTTGTCAGGTCTGTCCCCGATAAAGATAGAAACTCTTTACTGGGGTTCATACTAAAGGGACCTGAGTTTAAAAGACTGTGTAAAAATTATCCCGAACGACGTAGCGCAGGTCTTCAGACCTGCCATGTAGTTGTTTGTCACAATGATATATACAGCATATAGTGTTAAATATCTTGGTTTTGACCCAGACAGCAAGGCTGAAGCCTTGCGCTACTTGTTTTTATACAATCCCTGCAGAGATTACGCCAAAACTCCGGATTTGTAAATCTGATATTGAACATATGGCAAATAACACAAGGTTTTTTATCTAATCGAGGAGCAAGACAGGAATTTTTGCGGCATGGTTCCGGAGCCAACACCAGACTTCAGTCTGTTGGATTGCAGGCACACAACCACAATGCCTAAACTGTTTTATCAGTTTACCGGAAAATGACCTTGTGGAAATCCGGGAATAAAATAGATACTATCTTATTAAATATTTAAGCAATTAAATATTACGCTGTTTATATTTTTGTTAATTTTTGATATAATGTAAAAAACCATGTTTTATCGGTAAAGATATATTTTTGTAAAGATATGTTAATGGAGGTCTCCTATGGATAAGAGCCGCCTCAGCAAGGGAATCGTACTTATAACAACACTCCTGATAATCGGTTTTCTCCTTATGTTTGCCGCAGGTATTATATTTACAACCCAGCGGCAGGCAACAATGACCAACCAGTTTTATCACAGGGAAACAGCCATATTTGCCTCACAGACCGGTATAAACTATGCGCTTATGCGCTTAAATGCAGACCCCTACTGGATGGGATGCCAGAGGAGTTCATCGGGGCTTACCGGTTCCGATTATAGCTTTACCATGGCAAGCGGACAGAAAATCGATATAAGGGAGCATCAGGTTTCCGGCAACATGGGAGCCGTTGAAGGCAGAATCGACGGAGGAAACAGCGGCTATTTCGAAATTTACTTTGTTAAACCCGAAGATGCAAAAAGCAAACTCACATTTTTTGGTACAAGCAGCGGACTTCTTCCCCTCCCTGCAAAAATTCCGCTTTCATCAAACAGAAACAACCAGCTTACAGCTCCAACAACAAACCCAGGTGAAGATCCGTCAACCTGGACAAAATATTCCGACGATTCGTATTATAAACCGGTTCCGGAAAATTCAATTCTGCTGGTTTGCCGCGGCACTATGGGAAATGAACACAAAACCCTCGAACTCTGCGTAAGAATGGGTCCCGGCGAAGACTATAATTCAGTTGTCATAGGCAGGGGTGATATAAGTATAAATCTCAATCCCGCAGGCAAGCTTCTGCTTGATACTGTTGTTTCAGACAAACCACCAATCATCAGAACAAAAGGCAGTATTAACATATCCAACGGATTAACCGCAGCTTCCGATTATCTCGTGGTAAACGGTTCAGGGGGCGGTCGGGCTTCAGGCAGCGTCGGATTCACCCCAGCTCCCTCCAATTTTGCCAACACTTTTCAGGGCGGAGTTGCCATTCAGGAAAACATGTTCCCGCCGCTCCAGATTTCAAAAGTGGCTCCGGACACAGCCAGCTACAGCAAACTTAATACCGGATATTATAAAATAGAGGAAGTAAACAATGTTCCCAAAATCACTTACTATGCAGTGAACAAAGCTGATGATATTACAGGTTCAACTGAACTTAAACCTATCACAGATGGTTCGGATACACTTACAATGCTGCTCAACAACGGCACAATGATCTGGAATAGTAAAGAAAACTCCCTTGAACTTAATAAATCGGTAAATGTTGCATCCACACAATCACTCAGCAATCTGACAATCGTAGGTTCAAATAACGAACCTCTGGACCTTAATCTGAAATCGGTAATCGACCCTAAAAAAGGATCCATTAATAATGTTTACCTTGTCAATAATAATGACAACGGAAACATCAATGTGGCAGGAAGCATCAAGGGCATTGGAACAATTGTACTCAAGGGCAATCTCGATATGCAGGGGGAAAGCCAGCTTTCCGCAGTTGAAGACTCGGGAATAAGCATCTATGCCCAGGGGGATATCAACATCAATGCAATTCCGGTCACACCAAGAGCAATCAAAGGTATTGAAAAACTCAGCGATGATGACAGACATCGTCTGAATGATGCAATAGGCATGATCTGCGACTGGACAAGTAATATGCAATCTGCTTCTATTGCAGCTCATATGCCAAAACAGGATAAATACGCACTGGCTAAATCCAACTGCCAGTTCAGATATGGTGTGGACGATGACACATGGAATCTTTTCAAGCAAGTTGGGCTTGTCACAGTGGGAGACCTTGGCTGCTACAAAAATGTTGAGTATCTTTACATTACCGAGGCTGATGTAAATAAAGCTATAGCCGCTGACCTCAAATACACATCAAATGCAACTAAAATGAATAAAATGGGAAAAAAAGTTGATCCAAAGGACTGCAAGTTTACAGGGCTTATCTTTACATGTAAAAATTTCAATGTAAACATCCCAAATAACGATTTTGCGTTAACCGGCGGCCTGGTGGCATACGGAGGAGATCCCGCCAGCGGTGCAGCTTCCGCCGGAGCAGGTTTTATCAATATTAATGCAAATTCAGCGGAGTTCAACTACGACACGAAGTATCTCTCCATGCTTCAGGGACTGTCATCCTCAAAAATCGAAACCCTCTACTGGGGTTCTTACTGATAACAACTAAACCTGAAAGAGAACCTGCCTGATGCAAAATCGGGCAGGTTTTTTATTTAAGGGATGAAAATCCGGAATCTTGTGGATGTTAAGCTATTTTAATACTTTACCTGTATATCTTCCATTCTATATGTACGAGGGATTTGCTATAATGTAAATAATATTATCAAATTTGTAAAGATTTGTTTACGGAGGTTTCCAATGAACAGCAGCCGCATCAGCAAAGGCATTGTTCTGATCACGACACTGCTTATAATCGGTTTCCTTTTGATGTTTGCCGCAGGCATTATCTTTACCACCCAGCGTCAGGCAACAATGACGAATCAGTTTTACCACAGAGAAACAGCAATATTCGCATCGCAGACAGGAATAAACTACGCACTTATGAGGTTAAACGCTGATCCTTACTGGATGGGTTGCCAGCGGAGCTCTTCAGGATTAACCGGTTCTGACTACAACTTCACTATGAGCAGCGGTCAGAAAGTTGATATCAGAGAGCATCAGGTTTCCGGAAATATGGGAGCCGTCGAGGGAAGAATAGACGGCGGCAACAGCGGGTATTTCGAGATTTATTTTGTTAAACCCGATGATGCAAAAACAAAACTTACTTTTTTTGGGACCGGCACCGGGCTTCTCGCTCTTCCTTCCAAAATACCTCTCTGCTCTAACAGAAACAATCAGCTTACAGCTCCATCAGCTAATCCCGGAGAGGACCCCACCACCTGGACAAAATATTCCGACGATACATTTTACAAACCTGTGCCTGAGAATTCAATTCTTCTGGTATGCAGGGGCACAATGGGCAACGAGCATAAAACCCTTGAACTTTGTGTAAGAATGGGTCCTGGCGAGGATTACAACTCTGTTGCCATAGGAAGAGGCGATGTTAATGTTCAGCTTAACCCTTCAGGCAAACTTTTTCTTGATACTGTAATATCAGACAAGCCCCCAATTATAAGGACAAAGGGCAGCATTAATATTTCAAACGGCCTGACAACAGCCTCGGATTATCTGGTAGTCAACGGTTCAGGAGGCGGCAGAGCTTCAGGCAGCGTCGGTTTTGTTCCTGCACCTTCAAACTTTGCCAACACATTCCAGAGCGGAGTGCCGATTCAGGACAACATGTATCCTCCCCTTCAGTGGTCAAATGTTGTTCCCGACACATCAAGTTTCGGAAAGCTCAATGCCGGTTATTACAAACTGGATTACAGCAAAGCGGGCCTGAATGTGGTTTATTACGAATCGGATACTCCCGAGGGAATTACCGCTTCAGGAGTTAAAACCATAAGTGACGGAACAGATTCCCTGTCTTCCCTTATTAACAGTGGAGCTATAAAATGGGACAATAAAAACCATGTTCTTGAAGTGAACAAATCCATTGATGTTTCATCATACAACGCACTGAAAAACCTTTACATCATAGGACCAGATGAAAAAGCAATCGGTGTTGAGTTAAAATCAGTCATCGATCCTAAAAAAGGTGAAACAAAGAATGTCTATTTTGTAAACAACAACGACAACGGGAGTATAAAAGTGGATGGAAGCCTTTCCGGAATAGGCACTGTAGTGGTAAAAGGCAGCCTTGACATGCAGGGTGAAAGCCAGCTTTCAGCAGTGGAGGATTCAGGCATAAGCATTTATGCAAAAGGCGACATCAACATCAACCCCATCAAGGTTATACCTAATAAAATTCAGGGTGTTGAGGAATTATCCGAAGCGGACATTACTCTTCTTTACAATGCAAAGATTGCAATAGAAAAATTTACCGAAAAACAGCAAAATGCAGCAAAAGCATGTAATCCCTGTAATGATCCACCGGAAAAATTCGAACTGTATGAATCTCAGGCAAAAACATACGAAAAAATAACGGATGCACAGTGGACTCTGATGAAACAGGTAGGTATGGTAAAAACCAAAAACACACCATTTGGAGTGAAGGACTATACTTATATAAATGACGACGACTTCGTCAAAGCAATCGATACCGGTGTTAAATATATAGGTTCCAGCGTTACCAATAAGGAAGGCAAGCTTGTGGATCCTAAGGACTGCAAATTTACAGGTTTGATTTTTACCTGCAGGAATTTTAATGTTAATATCCCCGCAAACCGTTTTGCCCTCATCGGAGGCCTCGTAGCCTATGGCGGAGACCCCACCAACGGCAGCACTTCAGCGGGAACAGGTTTTATCAACATTAATGCCTATTCTGCGGATTTCACATACGACACCAAGTATCTGTCAATGCTTCAGGGTTTAACCTCATCAAAGATTGAAACCCTTTACTGGGGTTCATACTAATAATTAAACAAAGAGGCTGTCCCGGAAGCGGTTAATAAACCGGGCTTCAGGGACAGCCTCTTTTATTTTCAAAAATGTTTCCTGCTATTTTCTGTCAAGGCCCACAAGAGTTCTTTCAAAATTGTCAGCCATTTTGGTTATGTATGAGATGTGATCCACCACATCATCGGCATCAAGTATACTTTCATAAGCTACTGTGGAAACCAGGGCAACCTGACCCTGATAAATTGCAAAAGCGCCGAAACGAAGGGACATGTTCAGTTCAAGAAACGAAATGAGTCTGGCGTTGGAAAAGTCCTGTCTTTTTCCAATAAACGAAACCAGGCGGACAAGTTCCTGTCCATCTTCCTCAAAGGGAAAAATAATAACTTCCTGTTTTCTTCCCTCATCCAGCCCATATTGAAGAGTATATTCCTGATTCTGTTCATCACCTGTTTTCTCAGCTTCACAGCCGGTTCTGTTTACCAATTCTTTTACCAGTCCGTCAAAATCCATTTTAACCCCTCCAGATAAATATCCAATGATTATTTGACTATTCGCTTAAAAAGAGATTTACCCTTTAACCGCAATGCCCACGAATTAAGGCATGTATTTGTCTGAGCGATCACGAGTATTGTGGCGGTTTGCCCAGCTCCCGGAGAAAACTTTGGGAATTGGGGACAGACCGGGGGTTTGGGGACCGGGGGCAATGCCCATGAATTAAGACATAGATTTGTATGAGCGATCACGAGTATTGGGGCGGTTTGCCCAGCTCCCGGAGAAAACTTTTTGAAAAAAGTTTCCTCCGGACCTCCATCCCAAAACTTTGGGAATTGGGGACCGACCGGGACCGTAGGGTTTGGGGACCGTCAGAGGGAACCACGCTTTTTTAAAAAAGCGAGGTTGCCCTCCGAACCTCCCTCCTTGAAAAACAAGAGTATTGGGCTGGGAACTGGAGTATTTTTTAATAATTCAGCGGCATTGGGACCGACCGGGACCGTGCGGTTAAGAACCGTCAGAGGGGACCACGCTTTATTAAAAAGCAAGGTTGCCCTCCGAACCTCTCTCCTTGAAAAACAAGAGTATTGGGCTGGGAACTGGAGTATTTTTTACTAATTTAGTGGCATTGCCTTTAACCGTCAGTATTGTGCACCTTAAAATGATAATCAGCAGGGTTTAAGGGCAGTGTAAATCTGAAAACAGAGCCTTCACCGGGAATACCGTCACTTTCAACACTTATAGTGCCTCCAAGTTCCTCAGTGATGGTTTTGCAGATAGCAAGCCCGGCTCCGGTGCCGGAATCACCTGAATAATTCTTACTGTCCCCAATACCTGATTTGAGCCGCTTAAACAACATAAAAACTTTATCATGATCTTTTTGGCTTATGCCTATGCCGTTATCTTTGACGGTAAAAACTATCTCGCCGTTTTCATCATCTTTCACACCGTGTATTTCAACAGAAGGCACATCTGAGCGGTTGTATTTCAATCCGTTGTCAATCAGGTTGTACAGCAGTTCCTTCATAAGAACTTCTGATGTAATGACAGTTTCTATCCCTTCATAATTAACATGAACCGTTTTATCTTTATAAACGGGATGAAGACCGTCTGAGAGGCTCTTTATGAGCACCGGAACATTTACAATTTCCAGATCGGATTTGTTCAAACCCAGCCTGAATATTTTGTAGATGTTGCGAATCATTTTTTTCATACGGGCGGAGCTTTCCCTGACCCTGCTGATAAACACCTGACTTTCATCATCAAGTTTATCCTGGAGTTTATTGGTGAGAAGTCCGGTGAAGCCTTCGATTCCGGTGAGGGGACTGACGAGATCATGCGAAATTGTATATGCAAAAGCTTCCATTCTTGCATTCTTTGTTTTCAGTGATTCTTCGAGCATTTTGCTTTCACTAATATCTGATGAGAGGAAAACCCAGCCCTGTCTGCCGCCTTCCTGTTCTTTCAGTTCGGAAATTCTTACCTCAAGCCACCTTTTTAAACCGGACTGGTTGAATGAAATAATAATTTTGAAGCATCCGTATTGATCCAGTTTTGAAGCAAAATCTATCTGAGTACCTGAAAAATCAGTATCAAAATTTAATATATCAAAAACAAGATTTCCAAGTAATTCATCTTTTTTCTTACCAATAATCTCTTCAGCTGTAAGATTGCAGTCGGTAATGAAAAAATTGACATCGGTAACAATAATAGCATCACTGATTGATGATAAAATCTGAGCGTTCAGACTGTTTCTGTTCTCAATTTCCCTGCGGTATGTCAAATCCCTGATTATGCCTCTGAATCCTGTAACCTGACAGTTATTGTCAAAAATATTACTCAGAAAGATTTCGCCCGCAAATGACATTCCGTCTTTCCTGATCATTTTAAACTCAACAGGCCTTACAGGGTTTCCAAGATAAAGATCTGTTGCCAGCCTGATAGCTTTTTCCCATTCGTACCGGGGTATGAGATTGAAAAAAGTGAAATCTTCATTGATTTCTTCTTTTGAATACTGAAATTGAGTGATAACCGCTTTATTGATGAGATTTATCTTCAGATTAACATCAGTTTCGATAATCATGTCGGGGAGAGAATCTGTCAGTTCAATATAATAATCGGGGTTGTCCTTTTCTCCCCGTCTGCAGTTGATGGTAAACTCCTTGGCTACAATCATCCAGTCTGTTAAATCACCATCCGTATTTTTTACAGGATAAATGAAAACAGTAACAGGTTTCTTTGTTCCTTTGCAGCATGTTGATTTCAGATATAATGAAAAGTAACCCTGTTCAGGCAGTTTGCATTCAAGTTTTGCGTCGAGGATTTCTTTTGTAATTTCTGGAAGTACATCGCACAGATTTTTCCCTACAAAGCCACGGCTTTCCATTCCCAATATTTCAGCAAAAAGATCATTGCCATCCTGCAGGGTAAAATCCTCGGATGCCAAAGCAACGCCATGGCCTGCGGCGCTGATGATATTGAGGAAACCTAAATTTAAGGGGACCTGATCTCCACCAGGCCCCTTCATTTGTTCAAATAAAGAAAAACTATGCATAATATAAACGACCAGTCGGTTAAAATCAGATGAGTTTAATAAACCTTCTGCCGCCTACCTGAAGAATCATTTCTTCCTCTGAACTGATTTCAGTTTCTCCCAATTCGAGTTTTCTGCCGTTGAGTTTGACTGCGCCCTGCTCAAAGAGTCTTTTTGCTTCTCTTTTACTCTTTGCAAGTCCCGCTTTTTCGATCAAAAGAAGAATATTTACCCTGCCATCATTTTTCAGATCCGGCGTAACTTCAAATTCAGGTATTTCGGCCGGAATTTCTTTTCTTGAGAAAACCCTGAGAAATTCTTCCCTGGCTTCCTTTGCTTTTGTATTATCGTGGTATATCCGAACTATCTCTTCTGCAAGCTGAAGTTTTGCATCTCTTGGATTCATTCCCTCGTTGACGATTTTGCTTTCCATTGCCCTTACCTCATCCATAGGAACCTGAGTGCAGAGTTCAAAATACTTGAAGATCAGTCCGTCGGGGATAGACATGAGTTTTCCGAACATTTCCGTGGGAGCTTCTGTAATACCAACATAATTGCCATAAGACTTGCTCATCTTGAGGACTCCATCTGTTCCTTCAAGGATGGGCATAAGGAAAACGACCTGCGGTTCCTGTCCGTATTCTCTCTGAAGCTCTCTTCCCACGAGGATGTTAAACTTCTGGTCGGTACCGCCCATTTCCACATCAGAATGCAATGCTACCGAATCATACCCCTGCATAAGGGGATACAGAATTTCGTGCATGCCGATGGATCTGCCTTCTTTAAAGCGTTTGCTGAAATCATCTCTCTCCATGATCCTTGCCACTGTATATTTTGAGGTGAGAGAGAGTATGTCTGCGAAATTAAGTGGTCCGAGCCACTGAGAATTGAAGCTGACATCGGTTCTTTCGGGGTCCAGAATCAATGAAAGCTGTTCGCGGTAAGTTTTTGCATTGGATTCGATCTCTTCGATAGTGAGAACTTTTCTTGTTTCACTCTTACCTGTGGGGTCTCCGATTCTTGCAGTGAAATCTCCGATCAGGAGCTGGATTCTGTGTCCGAGATCCTGAAACTGTCTCATTTTTCTCAATACAACCGCAAAACCGAGATGAATATGAGGGGCTGTAGGGTCGATGCCCAGTTTGATTTTCAGGGGTATTCCCTTTTTCTTGCTGTCAAAAAGTTTATGTGCAAGATCATTTTCAGAAATTATCTCTGCTGTTCCTCTTTTAAGCAGATTAAGATCCTCTTCTACTACTTTGATATCAAAATTGTCTGACATTTTTATCTCCCTTAATATTTCAGGTGCGAATAATCCGCATATCTATACTGCTATTTGGTTAAACCCCTGATGATAATTGTATTTGGAACTGATATTATCACAATGTGCCGATTTTTTCAAGGGATTCCGTTGCCTCTACATATCTGCCAAGGCTTTCGAGAGCGGACGATTTCATTCTGAGCATATTTATAAAATCATCCTTTTCATTTTTTGCCTGTTCAAAAAGTTTTTCAAGCCTGTCGTAATACATAAGCGCCGTTTCGTAGTCGTTCATGCCGAAATGATATGTGATGGCTATATTATAAAGACTCGCCCTCTGAGCTTCGTGATCATGCAGAAACTCAAGAAGTTCGTGAGAAAGCAGGAATGAATACAGCGCTCCGTCATAATATCCGGTTTCATATTCAAAACAACCAAGCTTGGTGTAAATATCAGCGATATCTCTCATTCAACCTAACCTGTTTTAATATACTTCGTGCCAGGCAGTCGGCTCAAACAGAGGGTTTTTCGTATATTGCTTAAAAATGCTCATATACTCGCCATTACAGGTTATAACCGCTCCCTTTGCAAGGTTGATGGATGCTCTGGGATCGGTATTCCTGACGACGATTCCCCCGATGATTTTTATTTTCCCTTTTGCCGACAAACCTCCTTCCGAATATATCACACCCTGAAAATATAAATAGTGGGTAAGATACTGAGAAATTGCACTCAGCACAACCGAGTTGTCTTCGGTTAGGTTTTCAAGGGTTTTATATTTCAGTGAAGGATGAGCGTCTATCCATTCCTGAATACCAGTAAGTTTATACACTGTTCCGTTTACCGTAACAGTCATATCGTCTTTCAGATATTCTGAAATAGTGGTGCTTGGGCTTGCATTTCCATTTTTTATATCTGTTTGGGCTTTTTCCTTTATAGCTGCCATCATCTGCGAAAGAACAAGGTCATTTTCGGTTCCGTTGACTGTGAGCAGCCCCTGGGTATATATGGCAGCTCCGCCGAGATTGTTGGTATCAAAATCAACACCGCCGGAAATTGTTGCATTGACGGGCCTTGATATGCTTACTTCATATTTTCTCGCCACGGTTTCATATACATCATATTCCCAATGAATACTTATCCATTTGCCGCCGTCTGATGCAGGCTGGCTTGTGCTCCAGTTGTTGCCGTTATAATACTTATCCCTGAAAGTATAAGTATCTCCGGTAGGTTTCTGGTCTATTTTGGTTCCCGGAGGATAGCTGTTGGGGTCGAGGGAAATGTCACCATGATCATCTGCGGTATCCAGAGGCTTCTGGGAAAATGAAACTCCCATAACCTCGGAAATTTCCCTGTTTTTGCCATACTGTTTATGTGGAGGAGGGGGCGGCGGTTCATAATATGTATTAACCACTTCTTCAACTGTGCCCACAAAGTTTCGTTCGTCCCATTTCCAGATAGTTGCATTTTCCTGTTTGATGTAGCCGGAAACAGAAAGAATGCCCTCTCCTTCAAGACCTCCGCTGACTACTAAATCGCCGTTTGTAACATAGAGTTTGGCATTATTCATAATAAGCTTTCCGGTTATTTTCAGGCTGTTTGTTCCATCACCCAGAAACTTGTAACTTTTACCTTCCTGAAGAACGATATTGCCGTCTTTGTCAGGGGCAGGTAAATCACAAAGGGAGCTCATATTCTTAGGGGGAAGCATATCCTGAAGAGGCGGAGGGAGATTGACATTTGTACTGCCCTGAACATTGAAGGATTTTGTATATGAAACATTATCATCTTTATAGAAATGGACTGTATTAGAATTGGAAATTGTGGTAACCTTGCCGCTGATATCGCATTCGTAAAGACCTTTGCCATTCCAGACAAAGCTGTTGTCGGATGTAACCATATTGGAATGGACATTTCCGGCAATATTATTCCATGTAGCTACACTGTCTATTCCATCTACCAGCAGGTCGCCGTTTACTGCATTCAGGCTGCCTGTTGTTGCACAGGCATAAGCGTCCATAACTGAGATTCTGAGGAGACATATAAGGGTTCTCTTTACTTTTCTATGCTGAGGGCCAGCTTCACCTATGGAAACAATCTGAGCTGATTTTGGCGGTATAATCTCGCCGTTGTATCCTGATTTTGTCTTTTTGGCGTCCAGATTGCTGATGATATAAACATTAAAGCCTGAGTTTGAGCCTGGAAAACTACCTGAAAGGGGGTTCTGAAACGGGTCGCCTGTCCATGAAGACCATTCGGTTCCTGAGTTGACTTCATAAATAGCCCTTGCAATTCCAGCTTCTGCAGTCTGGAGCGCAGAGATTCTGTATCTGGCATGGGTGGCGAGATCGAAATTTTCAGCAGAAAAAGAACTGATTGACACACAGATAAGCGCCATAATAACGGCAATCATCATAGCATATACCAGCACCATACCTTTTTCTTCCCGTATTATTTTCATAATAAAAACTCCCACTCACTCAGTTACGGAAAAATACTCTCTGGGACATCTTCGATTCTTCGTACCTTCCATCTTTTTGTAAATCCACATTGCTGACTACCGTAAATTCAATCTGGTTCAGGGAAGGATCCTGAAAGTCGATTCTGATAATATTTCTCGCAATCAGTTTTGCATCAGAAACAGTAGAAATAGTATTTGTAATCCATTCTGATTCCGGCACTTTAACCACAGGCGACGGAAACCCCGAACCAGAGGGATTGAAGCTTTTCATGTAGAGTTTGTATCTGTGGATATTATTTACCGTATCCTGATCAACCAGATAAAACTCTGTGTATTTCTGCCACATAGGCAGGCCTGATGCTTCATTATAAATGAATGCGTTGTTGTTGTCTTTGGCTGAAAGGCAGCATACTGCCTTAACCGACATGACCCTGTCTATGGGAAAATCGGCATAGACATAGTCTTTATTGCTGACTTCACGGAACATTACGGATTTGAAGCTTGATTCTCTCATACAGTTATCGAGGGCGGTCATTGCAAGCATAGCCTGTTGCTGAGCTTCAACATTTTTTTCCCCCCGTTTGAAAATAACCGACCCCTGAATCAGAATCATATAAAGGGCACCGAGAACTATCATCCATAACAGCAGGACGACCATAATTTCAACCAGACTCATGCCTGATATGCGATGTTTCCCGCAATTTCCGGATGTCTTTGGTTTCATGAAAATATCACATCATCAATTTTTTCTAATATAGCTGTCAATCACAAGTTTTCTGGGAAGATAGCCTCCCGGTCCGCCCTGCCTGAGAACTTCGACGGTAACATGCCTGATCACTTCGGGATCGCAACCGGGGACAGCGGCAACAGTAGATTTTACTATAAATACGCGGTTTTTCACATTCGTCGGAGGCACAAGGTTTACATTATTGTATCCTTCGGGAACATTATTGTAATCATAGGGACCTCCTATAGGTGGGACTCTTGCAAAACCTGAGCGGAAGAATTCCATCTGCTGATTTGCAAGATTTACTGCGACAAGGTCTTCTTCAGTAGATCTGATGATTGAATAACTATGGGACAGAATGAGAAAACAATACAAAATGACACAGGTTATGAATCCCAGCGCAAGGATTACTTCTGCAAGTGTGTAGCCGTATTGTCGCTTCATCTGACTTCCGTAAATAGAATTAAAAAAGGGGGGGGGGGAAAATATGTATCGATACTTGATTTAGATATTGTTTACATTATAACATAATTTGAATCAAAAAAATTATTATTAAGATATTTTAATTTCCACATAAAAAATGCAGAGAATTTCTCCACATTTAAACAATTTTATGCTTTATTGATGCAAATCAGGCTGTTTTTGTGCAATTTTTACCTGATGTTGAATTTCCGGAAAGCTGTTAGCCTTTTAACCTGCAGATTCCTTAACGGTAACATTCTTACCGGTATTTTTGCCGATTTTTCCGGCTACATCCTCAAGACTCCCGGGGAGAACCACACTGTCCGGACTGTTTTCAGCGGAAGTCTCATTCTCTCCGTTTTCCGATTCGAGCTTTTTTCTTTCGATGGCAGTGAGGTATTGTTCCCTGTCGGTTTCGCATCTTAACCCGATATAGCCGTCTTTCAGGGCTATTCCCTTTATGTCAACATAAAGATCAACAGGTATGAACGAAAGGGGATCTATAATGATAAAGTTCTCTCTGAACTTTATCCCTTTCATAACCATCTCGCCCTTGTCAATTCTTTTCTGGATGATTCCGAGGATAAGTTTCTGTGTTCCCCTCGGAAGAGGGAGGAGGTCTCCCGCCCAGAAGCGGTCGAAGTTGACAAGAATAATATTTTTTTCCACCATAAATTTCAGATCGATGGAAAATCCTATGGATACAACTTTTTTGAATGTTCCGATTATCGAGAACTTCTCACCGGTAATTTTAACCCGCAGGTTATGAATTCCGTACTGTTCAAGTTCTTTATCCATACGAAGAATATCGTTGAGCCATGTTTCTGATATAATAACACCGAGTTTTTCAACTATGTATGAAGCTTTATTAAAATCAGGCGCCATTCCGTCGGCCTGGAGATTCTCTATGTAAACGGACAGATCATCAATGATAATCCCGCTGCCGGAGCCGTTTCTTATCAAAAAATCTTTGAGATGGAGGGCGATATGGCCGCTTTTTCCGGTATTTCCCAGTTCGAGGGAAACACCATTGACAAAAAGCTGGGAAGCAAGATGTGAAATCAAATCAAACATTCATATTCTTTCCGCAGACCTCAGGCTGCATCTTTTTTATCACCGCTGCCGGAAGTCTTCTCTTTGGTTTCTGTCTTAGGTGCTGAAGCAGGCTTTTCATCCTTCTTTTCAACCTTTTCAACTGAAGCGGATTCAGTTTTCTTTTCAGGTTCAGCATCTTTCAGCGCAGAATTTTTGCTTTTATAGTCATTAACATGGAAGCCGGAGCCTTTGAAAATTACACCAACGCTTCTGATGACGCGTTTAAAATTTCCTCCGCATTCCGGGCATGTATCAAGAGGTGTATCGCTGATTTTCTGCATTACCTCTTCGTAATGATTGCAGTCGAAACATTTGTAGCAGTAAATAGGCATTATTTCCTCCAAAATTCCGGATTTGGACTTTTCCGGGCGAAGTCTGCTATATTTCGCCGGGCGCCGGTTTGGTAAGCACCAGATCAATAGAGTGCTTATTAACCGTAATAAAGTCCGTAGTGTAAAGAAGGCTGTCTCCGTTGAGGGTATATATCTTCGCGTTGGTTATGGGAATAAACTCCCTGACCCGAACATTCAGTTCGTCGGAGATTCTCGAATCCATCAAAAGATACATTTCCCCCTCGATTTTGTGGTTTCTGGTAAAAACCACAACTTCCCTTCGCTCTTTAGGAATACGAAGACTCATATCGCTCCTCCTGACATCTTGCAGTTTATTTATTTACACTATATCTCGCCAAAATACTTGCAGGTTTAAACATAATAATAAAAAAACCTGCAAGTTAGATTATTCTATACTAAATCTTTCCTCCCTGCAAAAAGCAAAAATCACCGGTATTTACTCCTGCAATTTGTGATATAAAATCACACTTAGCTTTAAATGCAAAGAATATTCTTTCATCGGGAATTTCATACATAGCTTCGAAATTCCCCATTCCCTTTGCTATGATTACATCTGCTTCTTCAAACACAGCCTTTGTCTTTTCAGGGACCAGTTCCGGGATATAACCGAGCCAGCCGCCTCCGGTATCAACACAATCGCAATACCTTTCGAGACCTGCATCATAGAAATCGCCGACAAGGGCGTCATCCATAGCGGGAGTGCCCCGGACGCAGAATGTAATTTTTTTCCCTTTTTGGTGCAGATATTTTACAAGAATCGAATCAAATATAATTTCACCCGAATTGTCACCTATGTAAAATACATTCACCGATTTTTCAAGTTTTTCCGCAAAAGCCTGATAGCTGTCACGGACAAATCCTTTTTCAAACACCTGCCTGATAGCTTCGTGCACAAGGGAATCATTTCCTACGGCAACTGCATCAAGTATATTTCCTGCGGACGCTGCCTTTAACGCTCCGTGAAGTTTGTCTTCTTCTTTTTCAAGATATCTTTCAAGGACCGGCAGAAGTGTTTTTGCCAGTTGGTTTCTTGCCTGTTTTCTTTCAAGGAAAGGATCTGATTTTCCGGTAACTTCTATAACATGATTCAGAATTCTGTTATAGACAACCACCGGTGATTCTTCCAGAGGATCCTTTGAAAGTAAAGAAAGGGCCTGTTTATAAACATCAGCCCTTTCGATTTCATTATTGCATGAATTGGTTACCAGAAGGGACAGCACCCGGGCCATACAGCCCAGACATAAAAACGAAGTTTTCAATTTTCCGGACTACTTCCTTTTACGATTATTCAGAAGAACGCCTTGAATCAGGCTATTCCCTTATAACATAACTTGTCCAGTCGTGCCAGACATAAATGTCGTCCACGAGATCTTCATATTTACTCTTGAAGTGGGTATGAAGTTTTGCATTTTCGATGGAGATAGCTCCATGGTTTGCAAGGACTGTTAAGAATTCAATTTCATCAGAGCTGAAATTGCGGGGCTGTTTGCAGTAAACCTGCAGTACGCCGATAGTTCTGTCCATTGATTTAAGAGGCACGCTCACCAGTGAGTGGATATCCTCTTTCAGAGCCGCTTCTTTGAAGACGATTCTTTCATCCTCATCAAGATTGCTGATGACGATGGTATTGCCTTTTATACCTTCAAGGGCGCTCCAGGCTTTATTCATATTGATTGAGTTTACAAACTCTTCTCTTACCTTATAAATGGATCTTCCCGCAAAACGGTTTTTCTCGTGATCCCACAGAAGAAGCTGGGCGCCAAGAGCATTGAGATAATCGCATGAATGGATGGTTATTAACTCCATCACCCTGTCCAGCTCGATGGTTGATGAGAAAGAGCTGCTCACCAGATATGTGGAATGAAGTTTTTCGTAAAGAGAGGCATTGCGGATAGCGATAGCGCACAATTCAGACATAGCCATAAGGAAGTTTTTCTCTTCCTCGGAGAAAGTGGTCTTGGTTGCGGTATAAATTTTGAGAATTCCGATTGATTTATCCTGAATGAGAAGAGGGCTGCAGAGCATGGAAACCAGTCCTTCCTCTCTTGCCTCATTTGCAACCTGAACGATGGGATCTTCAGTCATATCGTGAATTTCCACAACTTTTTTCTCTTCCATAACCGTCACATCAACAGGGCTGTTTTCCAGCGTTCTCGGTATCAAATCGAGATAATGTCTGCTCAGTCCGAATGAAGATTTGAAAACAAGTCTGTTTGTAGTTTCATCCAGAAGCCTGAGTGATGCGGCTCTGGCTTTCATAGCTCTTGCCGCCTGAACAACTATTTCATTTATTACATAATTGAGATCAAGGGACATTCCCACAGTTTTGGAAATGTTCATCAGGGTTTCCACCCGTTTACTTCTTCTCAGGGATTCGATGGCAACGGCTCCCTGAACGGTGAGTGCATTGATGAAAGCCATCTCCTTTTTGTCGAGAACACGGGGGGATGTGTGATAAATACTGAGAACTCCGAGAACGAGATCCTCGGACTTCATGGGAATACAGATGATGGATTTTATACCCTCCTCAATAAGTTCCTGAGGAAGTTCATATTCACAATTTTCGATATTTTCAATTACAACGGTTTCGCCTTCTATTGCCTTCTGGTTTACAGGGCTTTTATACATCCCGTAAGGTCCGGCTTTTATGATAAAATCCTCTGTCAATCCGTAATTGCTGAATATATCCAGCTTATTTCTGCGTTCGTTTAAAATTTTGATTGTACAGGCATATACTTTCAGGGATTCGCAAGCAGCCCTGGAGATAATATCGAGAGCCTTCTGCATATCCTGACTGGAGTGAAGCTCCGTGCTGATCCTTGTTAAAGAACTAAGCATTTCAATTACTTCGTGGTCCATATTCATGGTTTTGCTCCCTCCTTTTTTACCCATAATTCTTTCACGAAATGTTACGAATTCCTCCAAATTTGGACTAAGATTAAAAAATACTGCCGTTATCTTAAAAAACCTGTAAAAGTTCAAAAACATACAAGGTTTTTTTGTTTTTTTAAAAAACTTAATAACCTTCACAAAACAGTTCAGGAGGAAATATGCCCCCGAAAGATTCCCCGGAAAACAACAATAAACAAATCCGGGAAGTTAACAATACAATTACTGAGAAAGAAAACTCATTCGGAAAAACTGTGGTTCGTTTACTCAACAACAGAAAACTATGGATAAATGCAACACCTGTTGTAATTATAGCTATGCTTTTTTTCAGCTGGTTCAGGGCAATGGAATTGTTTACCATTCCCTGGCCCTTTATGCTTCTTATTGATATAGCAGTGATAACAGCCACACTTCGCCTTGCAGGTTACATAAACAATGCCTGGGCTATATCACTCGGCACTATGGCGGCTCTTCTCCCCCAGTATTACATCAGATCAAAATACGAAATTTACATGTTTTTGTGCGACAAATACGGCACATATCCGGGAGACATCTGGTATTGCTGGAACAACTACCTTGAAAAGGGGTTTGCTTATCCGGTTGAATATCCGTCAGGCATTCAGATGCTTTTCAAATTTATATTCAAATTCAAACCCCAGAGTCTTAACTATGAAGGTTATACCCTTGGTATGTCAGTATTTCTCGGAATTTTTGCCCTTATTTCAACACTGATTACTTATCATATTATTTCGACCACCCACAAAAAAACCTGGAGAATTTGGGTATTCTGGATTCTTGCCCCTACATTTTTATTCTATGGCCTCTACAATCTTGATTTTCTCAGCGTGTTTACCGTCATTATGGCTTACTACCTCTTCACCGAGGAAGAATATTACCTGAGTGCATCTGTAATCGCCATAGGCGGAGCTTTAAAGGTATTTCCGTTTTTCATTGCACCGCTGTTGTTTTTCCAGTGTCCGAAAAAGAAGAGGATACCATTTACCCTCACAGTGATTCTGGTATGGCTTGCTTTCAATGTTCCATTTATGATTTCCGACTGGGGCGCTTGGAAATTCCCTTACCAGTGGCAGATTACCAACAACTATGCAAAATCCACTGACGACGGGTGCGTTTTCTGGGTTGTCAACAATATTCTGCTTATTATCCAGAACTGGGCTGAAGTCCACCTTCGTTCGAATAGTTTTCTGTTCGGCATTCATACGAAGCTTACTCCCTATGCCCATCACATGGGAAAAATAAGCCTGATTCTGTATGCATCGCTGTATTTTATATTCCTCAGAAAGAAATGGAACCTCCCCCTTGCCCACAGAATGGCAGGAATTATGATTCTGTTCCTTCTCACCGACAGAATCTATTCACCCCAGTACAATCTCTATCTGCTGCCGTTTCTTGCCCTTGCCGATTTCAGTTTCAGAAATAAAAAGGAAAAAATCGGTTTTTATGTGGCATTTTATATAGCTGAAATCATCAATATAGTACATGTCATATTTCTTTTCAAACTCAGGCACATCTACTCAAACCTGCTGGAGCTTTTCCCATTCAAATTCATTTACTCTGCGATACCTAATTTGACAGCGCTTATACCGGCTAAATTCCCGCTGATTTTTCAGGGAATGATTGCAGTTAAATATCTTTGCCTTATTTATCTGTTGAGAGCAATCTGGATTACTCCGCCAAATCCTGATTATGAAAACTGGAAAGATGGAAGCGGCAAAAACGAAGAAGTTAAGGAAAAACCGGATGAGGTAAAGTCTGATGAGATAAAACCGGATGAAGACCTGAAACCTCAGGAAAACCCCGCTTAAATACCACAGGAATTATTACAAAAAACTGCCGGACAATCACATGACTGACGGCAGTTTTTTTCATGATTTTTGTTACAAAATTAATAATTTTGTAACAATTTTTTTTTAACTTTTATTAATTTTTTTGAAAGCCAGTTTGGACACAATCTGCAAAAAGTAAAGAAATCTGCATAATATCAAGCATTTGTAAGATTTTTTTTACAATACTTTAACTGAAACCCGGAAGTAAAATCATGAATCATGGGTATTTACTTGCGTCTATGTGCGTGGGATAATAATACAAAGATAAAAAATAATTTCGAGGTGATACAAATGACAGGAATGGCAAATGCCGCTGCGATGTCTCAGATGATCAATGCTGACTATGCAAGAATGCAGTCTCAGTCATTATATGGTGCGATGGCAATAGGCGCTCCTATGATGCCTATGCAGGCAATGCCCGCTATGGGTGTATCCCAGGGCCTCAATATGAATATCAATTTCAACCTTGGTATGGGTTGGGCCGGCATTAGCGGTGGAGTTTCAGGACTCGCCGGAATGTATAGCGGAATGGGCATGGGAATGGGCTCCGGTATGGGAGTCGGAATGGGCATGGGTGTTAGCGGAATGTATGGCCAGATGGGAATGTACGGTGGAATGATGGGCGCCAGCATGATGATGCCCGGACCACAGGCTATGGGCATGCTCGGTATGTCAGGTATGGGCGGAATGGCTGTTATGGACAACACCATCGAAGTAGCCGGAACAGGTATGGGTCAGGATAAGAAATACAAAATGTTCCCCGGCGAACTTATGGCAGTCAACTCACTCCTTAAAGACGGCAAGAATGTACAGCCCGATGACCTTAAAAAACAGCTCTCCGAGAAATACGGTATTCAGGCTGAAGTTAAAGACATCGACGGCAAGAAATCACTCGTCAACACTGCTACAGGCAACGTACTTATTTCAGACGGAAACGGCAACAATGTCCTTGATAAAGGCGACATGAAATTTGACGATGCACTCAAGCAGATCAAAGAAAAATACGGTATGGACGAATCAACATTCGAAAAAATGTATGCAAGAGATCAGGGCGGCACAGGAGCCACCACAGGTCAGAACACCCTTATGGCCGGCGGAGTCGGTGCTATGGGCGGTGTCAGAGGAATGAACGGAATGGGCATGATGGGCTTCCCCGGAATGCAGATGTTCTACCCCTTCGGAATGAGCCAGCAGTCAGGTATGATGGGCGGCTATGGAATATGGGGCGATCCTATGTGGCAGAACTCACTTATGGGAGTATTCGGCGGCGCTATGAACTATGCAGGAATGTATGGTTACTAATAAGAATATCCAATGTTAACATACGGAGAACCGCAGAAGCGGTTCTCTTTTATTTACAGGCTTTTTATGTCTATTAAGAAATTTTTATCAGAAAAATGGGACATTGCACTGTTTTTTATAATAGCAGTAATGGTATTTTATTTGAACCATAATTTTATTACGAAAAATAATGCTCCGCCATATATGGATGCACCATTCCACCTGATGAACGCCAACCAGTATTACAATACGGTTTCTGACAAAGACGGAGATACCGAGGGGGAAACCGATTCAGGGGAAATAAGCCTTGAGTATCCTCCGCTGCTATACTGGACAACTATGGGAGTTTATAAACTCTCTGGGTTTAATATAAAAAATGCATTTTCAACCACATATATCTTCACATTTATTTTTCTTCTCGCATCTTTTCTCACAGGCAGGCTTATCGGTGGAAAATTATGCGGCATACTGACGCTGATTACAGCCGCTTTTTCACATGTTACACTTGAACTTACCCACAGTTATCTGCTCGAAATGCCACAGGCTGCTTTTGTTGCACTGGCTTTATTTTTTCTCCTGAAAACCGGCAGATTCAAAAATCAGTTATATTCCATTCTATTCGGCTTCACATTTGCTTTGGCTATGCTTGCAAAGCAGCCCTCTGTTTTCTTCATCCTGCCGGCTTTTCTTATTTACTCCGTTTATTCAGTTTATTCAAAGGGAAAATGCGGAAAAAGCTTCACTGCAGTTGCAATACCTGTGTTTCTTTACACAATATCAGGGATTGGGATAATTCTGCATGCAAAATCATTGGGTCTTTCAATAGAAACAAACAATCCTGTGCCGGTTTACGGAATACCGGTTATTGCAGTCATTTCAGCAGCAACATTTTTATTTACATATATAAGCCCGGTTCGAAGGGAAAAACTCTTTCAGGGCTGCGCTTCCGAATCGGTAACTTCAATGATGAATGTATTAAGATCACTTTCAATAGCTGCATTGGGGACGGGTATCTATTATATATGGGCTGTAAAAGGCGTCATTTTCAAAATGAGCGTTCATGGCGGTCTTGCATCCACAGCTTCGCAGAAATCGGGACTTCCATTGTTTTTTGTAAGTTTGATAAATTATGTATTTCTACTGAAACACTTTGGAATCATTCTTCTTTTGCTTGCAGCTTTCGGTTTATTTATGATCTTCAGAAACAACCATGATAAAAAATGGGATGTAATGCTGATTCTTGCTGCCGGCATCACAGGGCTTGCCGGACATGCTTTTCTTGCACACGCTGCGGTTTACTATATCCATTATCTGATTATTCCGCTATCTGTTTTGGCTTTTATAAATGTCAAACCGGCGAAGCCTGCGGGAATTATTGTGATTGTTCTGGTTGCTATCTCAGCCGCATTAAACATTCTGTATCCACTAACCAATAGTTTCGCTTTCGCCGGTGGTCTCAATCCGGTATTGGAAAAAGCTTTTGCCCTGAGCCGAAATGTTGTTCCGGATACTACAGACTACCATCTAAGAGATGTAATGGATTCAGTGGAAAAGGCAAGAATACCCGTTGCAGATCTGATGGGGGACAACCCTGTGCCGGTTCTTGCATGGCATAGCTCCGGATTCAGATATTCCGTTACAGGACCGGGTGAAATTGACCGTCAGATGTATGAAGTAACAAGGGAGTTTATGAAGCTGGATGATATTTTTATTTACTCATTTGACAGCGATTGGGAAACACCGATAAAAATTCTTACCTCCTACCCTGTTATTTTAATTACCGGTATTAAAGACGGAGAACAGGATCAGACTGAGAGAATGATCAGACAAATATCATGCAGGAATTTAAAGCAGATTTCATCTTTCAACTTAAGTGCAGGGAGAATCATATATATTTATTATCTCCAACCTTCCGGTAATTCAGGCAGTGATGAAAAAGACGCCGATTACGAAAACACTCTGAGGAGAATGCAGAGAAGGCCCGGTGAAAAAGATGACATGACAGGTCCTGCAGGAGAAATAATCAAAAAGCACTGAATTCCGAAAATAAACAGGCTGTTCCGGATAATTCTGTGAACAGCCTGTTTTATATAATGAGTCTTTACGACTTAATTATTCGATAATCCAACGGATTAATATCCGCCGCCTTTGTCCTTTTCACCTTTTACGATAGCCACGCTGGCTGAAGCTCCGATTCTGGTGGCGCCGGCATCAACCATTTTCTGTGCGGTTTCATAATCCCTGATTCCGCCTGAAGCTTTGACACCCATATATTTGCCTACTGTCTGGCGCATAAGTGCCACATCGTGGGCTGTTGCCCCACCGGGACCAAATCCTGTGGATGTTTTAACAAAGTCGGCTCCTGCCTGTTTTGAAAGCTGGCAGGCTTTGATCTTCTCTTCGTCATTGAGGAGGGCTGCCTCGATGATAACCTTAACGATTCTGCCCTGTGATGCATTAACCACTGCTTCGATATCTCTTCTTACCAGATCCAGATCTCCGGCTTTCAGAGCGCCTACATTGATAACCATATCGATTTCGTCAGCCCCTGCTGCCACGGCATCTCTGGTTTCCATTGATTTAACCATACTGGTGGTTACGCCCAGAGGGAATCCGATAACCGTACAGACCTTTACGGGAGAGCCTTTTAAGCAATCGTATGCAAGGCCTACAAATGAGGGGTTGATACAAACCGATGCAAACAGATGTTTTCTTGCCTCTTCACAGAGTTTGAGAACTTCTTCTTTGGTTGCATCTGCTTTAAGAAGGGTATGGTCGATAAGTTTTCCTATATCTCTTTCAACATTGTTGATTCCAGGGGCTGATGAAACACGGTCGGCGCCTGAACTTACAACATTTTTAACTGATTCTGAAATAAACTGGGAGCAATGTCCGCAACCGGCGCAGTCGCCGTTATGTTTCTGGGAGCAGGCTGATGCTTTGGGAGCGGAAGGCGCTGAGGGAGCTGATGCTGCCACTGAAGCGATGGGAGCAGCCTGAGGAATCAGACTGTCTGTTTTTATTACTTTTACGCCGTAGCCTTCAATTTCGCTGAGGAAAGACTGAACCTTTCCGGAAATTTTCGAATTGACGGCTCCCATAACATTGAGAGCCCAAACCTGTTTACCCGATTCAAGGGCTGCAACTGCCGATTCAATATCGAATCTGTCGCACATAAGGTTGGCAAGTCTTGATGCTGTTGCAATGTCAGGTATAAGAACCACTGCAGTTCCGGCGCCTCTTAAAGTAGCTGAGCAATCGTTTGTATATCCGCAGCGGATGACGGTGAGGTCATCCATGGATATGGGAGATGCACCAGGAGCCACTGCAAGGGTGACCTTCAAATTAATTTTGCGAAGATACGAAACAGCATCCTTCAGAACAACAGGATCTACTGATGCGCTTCCGCAAAGAAGCACTGCCGTACCATTTCCGGCTGATGGAGCAGCAGACTGAACCATCGTTTTATATGCAGCGGGAGCTGAAGCTGATGAAGGCTGGCTGCCTTTCATTGAACTCATAACTTCCCGGGTTATTTTCTCTACCAGGTTTTCAAGATCCACAAGATCACCTCATCTATTTTTAATCGGTTTAATTTTCACCAAAGAATGTTATTTCCCTCCGTAATAATTAACATTTTTGTTACAATAACATAATTTACCATAAGATGTTTTTGAGTTAAAATATATTAAGAAAAAATAACGGCAGGAGTATGGAATGATTATAGATTCGGGTGGATTCAGGATTACAAATACATGGATGGATCAAAGCCAGGGAGCAAGGCAGACGGAAAAAGCTGAAAAACAGTTTTTTCTCGAAGGAGTAAGCGATATTTATCAGGCACTTCCCTCGTCCAGCAGCAGATCCGATGATACGGGACCTGTATATCCGGCGCTGAGTTCAAAGCTGTTTCCGGCACTTGATGCTTTTGAAGAGTCCATAAAACAGCTCGGTAAAAATCCGACTCCGGAGGAAGTGGACAGGTCCAACATACGCCGCCTTATAAGAGCGTTTCAGCCTGTAGTTGAAGCTTTCAGCGGTTCATACAAAGAAGAAAAGCTGGAAAAATCAATGAACAGGATAACCAGATTAGCGGGAAAGCTTGGCAAATACAAAGATGTTTCAGTAATTGAGAACGAGACAGCGGCTATTTCCCCCAAAGGGAAGCTTCCTTTTGCCGTTGAGCAGAAACTGAAGAAATACAAAGAAAAACAAGCTGATAAATTCATGGAAGTTTACCATGATTTCAGAAACGAGGGAATGGATAAATCCCTTGATTTTCTGAGCCATCCCAAACCGGCAAAGGAAGAATCTCCCGGACAGATCGAAGCATCAGGTGAAAAGAAAGTGAAAAACCATATTCTTTCACTTTTGGACGAAACAGAAAAAACCAGCATGAACCACAGGGATCCCCATGCCTTTCATGAAGACAGAAAGTGTGTGAGAGAACTGCTTTATGCTATGAATTCCGCTCAGGATGTTTTCGGATTTGAGAAAAAGGATGTTGAAGCAATCACAGATCTGGTAAACACCTTCGGAATTGCCCAGGATAAATTCATCGCTTACGAATGGCTTCATGAAAACGGATTTGAAAAAGAAGCGGGAAAAATGCTGAAATTATATGAAGAACATCAGGAAACAGCATTGGCACAGGCTACGGAATTTATGAGATCGGGAATTCTCAACAGTGTAAGGGAAAAGCTTTAATCACTATCTCAGAAATTCATCCCGGAAGTATTCCAGTGCTCTGATATCAGCGGGATCAGCGTTGTTCTGCCTGTAATTTGCAAGAGTTGATTCCAGTTCTTTTTTGGCATCACTCTGAAAATCAGTTCCCACCCAGATTGCTTCCCGGACTCCCCTGAGATACTGCAGAGTATCTTCCGAAGCTCCGCCGTATTTGTATATCTGCATAATAAAGAAATTTGCAAGTTCCGCGGGAAGAGGCGTGGATAACGAAGCATCCTCCCTTGTGTAATCATAAATTTCTTTCTGTTTGTAGGGGTCAAACCGGTTTGTTCCGAAAAGTCCCCGATTATTCAGAAAAATCTGCGTTGTGGGAATCACAACCCTTACTTCTTTCCCTTCAACAGATTTAAGTTTCCAGACTGCGACTGTATGATTTTTTGTGGGCCAGTATAATCCGGTATTCAGGTTTCCGTTTTTCCTCATAAGAAAGGCAAAAAGGGCGGAAATCTCATCACATTCAGCATAAGCGGTAGGTATTTTCAGCAGATCACTGCAGGGACTCTTTTTCCATTGCGCCCAGATATGATCCGAGTTAGGCTCCTTGTCGGTAATTTTCCACTGTATATGCCAAAGGCCTGCATCCCTGGTAGCTTCGAATATTAGCGCCGCCCTGATGTATTTTCTGAAGTTGTCATCGGTTGGAGCTATGTTGAAATCTCCGGCAAACTTTAAAAACTGGTCCTTCTTTATCTTCGATTTTTCAAGGGTTGCTGCAAATGTTTCAATTTCACGGTTAAGCTGCTTAACCGTTACTGTTTTCGACTTCGAAAAGGGCTTTTTTATAGAATCAATACCAACTTTTCCCGGAGTTTTCAGATTTGCTTTTCCGGATTTGTTTTTGGCAATTTTACTGTTCTTAATAAGCCCAAGACTTTTTGGAGAAACTTTAACTATTACTGCAACAATGGCTGCAACAACAGCAACAACAATAATCACAGGAATAAGAACAGATTTTTTCTTTTTTTTCGGTTCTGGTTTCTGTTTATTCTGCAAGCAGCTACCTCTCTCCCTTAATACAGGTTTTATCGGCATTCTTCCTATATTTATTTAAAGGAAATATCCCGGTTATATCTAATTTTCCAGAAGTATTCATTCCAGAGATTCCCGGGGGATTATTATGACTATAAAAATGGGGAAAATCTACGGAATTTTCTTCGCTCTTATCGGCTTGTTTATTTATGCCACTGATACTGTGCTTTTAGGTATTGAATCAGGATTTATCAGATTTTCATTTAATCCCGCAGAAATCATCGGAAGATACCTTTCAGAGATTGTATCATACAGCACAAGAACCATTTCCGTCGTTACTTCATCAATATTCAGCATGTTTGCAATCGGGCTTGGTATTGCATGCTTTCTTCTGGTCAGAAAAAACCTTAAACGGCTGCCTAAAGAAAGAAACTGGACAAACGCCGTAATTACAGGGGGAATCTCCGTTTTCTTCTGGTTTTCGCATGCAATATTGCTTTACAATAGTTTCATCTATTTTACAGAGCACAGAAAATGTCTTGATGTATTATTTTTCTTTAACACATTGCTTCTTTCCTTTTTTACCCTTCTGTTAATAATTATTCCTTCGGTAAAAGCAAAAATCTTCAGACGGGTTCTGGCTTTCTGCCTGATACTTATGTCAATTCAGGCTTTTTTGGATGTTATGTATTTTGGAGTTCTCAATATTGTATTCAGACATGAACATGCTGCAATTCTTCCCCTTCTGAGCCTTATTGCACCATTCTTTATGATTGCTGCCGGAATTTGTTTTCTCGAAGGAAAACGGGTGCTGCTGATTCTTGAAAAGCTTGATAAAAATGTCAATTGCTCACTTATATTCGGACCTCTTGTCAATCTTATCGACGGAAAATACGAAACATGGGCGATTTCTGACACTATAACTGAGGAAAAACCAGCCACCGGTGATGTAACTGAGCATGAAACCATCAATCAGATGATTCATCCGGAGATTCAAACAGTAAATGTAAAGGATGATATAAACAAGCCCCGGATTCAGGATATTTCAAATGAAACTCAGGAAATTGAAAATGAACTTTATGAGGCTCCTGCTCCGGCGGCACCCAAAAAGGGGCTTTTCAAACCGAGAAAACCTGTGGATGCTACACTTTATAACAGAGAAGAAAAAATAACTGAATATAAACCGCCGATCCCAACAATGCCCCTTCCTGACATGGATCTTTTCAAAGGCGATTATGTTCAGGTAAATGTGCCGGTTTATTCCCAGACTACGCCAAAAGCAGAAAAAACAGAACTGCGTAGAACAGTAAAAACGGTTTCTATATCTGAACCGCAGCCGCAGTATGAACCTGCAACCGATTTTACAACAGAGGATGAAGAACAGGATGATTTCTCTAAGCCTCTGCCGGAAAATAAAAAACTTCCGCTGATTCCTTCTATCCTGATTCTGCTTGCAGTAATAGGAATTTCACTCGGCATATGGTATTTCACAGCAGGTCCGGGGTCAGCTCATTATGATGATAAAATGCATACCCTGTCAAAAGACCCTTCAGCTTCAGGAAAACCCCAGCCCAAGAACCTGCAGAATGTACTTAAAATCAGTCCGGACGGAGAGATTAAATTTGATGATATAGAAAAAAGCACATTCAGGGAACAGATAATTACCCTTGCCAGACTCGGCATTACAGAAGATTCAGGCAAAAGCTTTAAACCTCTGGCTCCTGTAACAAGAGCGCAATACATCAGATGGCTTGTTAAAGCCAACAACATATATATGCCTTCCCAAACCGGAGGATTTATAAAGCCTGCGGGAAAAGACAGCGAAGCTGCATTCAGGGATGTTGCCAAAAACAATAAAGACTGGGAATGGATTCAGGGGCTTGCAGATGCAGGTTACGACTTGAAATCATCAGGCAGATTGTTCGAACCTGACAAAAACATAACCAGACAGGAAATGGTATATATCAGGTGCCAGATAGAATACAATATAAGTCCGAAAGAAACAGCTTCGGTTATGAAAAATCCTAAAGCTGCCATTGCCTCACTTTCGAAATATTATGACGATGCCGAAAAAATCAGTCCCCGCTATTTATTCGCCTTTACAAAAGATATGCAGAATAATTTTTCTGTAATAAAATCATGTTTCGGAACAACAAGGCTCCTCAAACCTCAGAAAAAACTTACGCGGGAAGAAGCTGCCGCAAGCATTTACAAAATAAAAAATACAGATGCGGATTCGGTTCTCAAAGGTTTGACTAATTGATTCCGGAATCGGCAACTGTATTTCAGCAATCTTTTTTATTCAGTTCTATTCCTTTTTCCAGGCACCAAAGTCCGCTTCAACCTGATCTGCATAGACCATAGCAAAGGACTCAAGATTTTTCATCATCTGCTTATGCTCATCGCCTATCCACACCCTCAGATTCCGGGCTTCAGTTTTTGACTGGCAGTGGGAGTATGCCATAACTTTTGCAGCCTGAGTGAAATAGGTTTCAAGTTCATCATAATGTTTCAGTTCACCGGGATCAACTTTTGCCTTTTCAGGTTCAAGTTCGCGGACAAGGCAGGCTTTACCGCCAACGGTAGTATATCCTGTGAGGGGATTTGCCTTGCCGCCGGTTTTTCTGATATTATCAACGATTTCTTTTCCATTTGCAGCATCGAGGTTTCCGCTCTGATCATTTACAGCAGAGGGAAGTAGCTGTTTAATTTCAAGAACAAACGGCTCTTTCCATACTTTGTCTGCTGCCACAAGCACATAATATCTGTCCAGACCATAACTGCTGCCGCCTGAACCGAGCTTTCTGGCTATATCAAGAACCTTCACAGGTTTTGCAATGGGTAAATCCGAACCAAGCCTTGACTGGTATTCTTCAAGCCCTTTTTTAACATCAGCAGCTTCATCTAATGTTACAGGCTGAATCTTTTCATTTGAAACAAATCTGGGAGCTTTGGAATCGGGATCAAGAATCTTCTTCAAAAATTTCTTCCTGTCAACGGAACCGGCATCTTTTATGGCATCCTTAATTGGATTATGTGTTTCATCCGCTTTCAGATAACAGGGATGTATTTCTCCCGTATCAGCGACATCACTTACTACATCAATATACTTTTTGCCAATTTTTTTAACAAGTTCAGCTTCTTCTTCCCTGCTGCCGCCCTGTTCTCTCAACGCAAGGGCTGCACTGACTGCAAGCCTTTCAAGGTCCCATTCGGGAGAACCTTTTGTTGCCTGATCAAAATCATCGAATCCCCAGACAGCTTCGCCGTCCGCACCGCGATATGTGCCGAGATTCATCCAGTGGGCGTCGCCTGTAATATAAATTTCCGGAGCCGGTTTGCTGCAAAGGCTGGAAGCTCCTGCATAATCACCATGGATATCATTATAAAAGAGGGCATTTGTGATTCTGTAAAAAGAAAACACATCTTCCTTCATCATATCGTATTTTGCCTTTAAATCATCAGGCTTTAAACCCAGAGCTTTGTTATATTCATGGTTAAAACCCACAGATTTTTCAGGATCCCTCAACATTTTTGTCAATGTATGAGAAGCACCTTCCGGTCCGGAATTACTCCTGACAAAACCGTCAGAAACATGTGCCTCATTATCAATGTGAGTTTTTATCTGGCTGAATGCTGCCGGTTTAACGACTGACATAGAATTTGTTGAAAAATTTACTGAATTGAGTGAATCCATAATCTGCTCCAGCTATTTAATTAATAAGGCAAAGAGAACCAATCTGTTCCTATTTGCCTGTAACACCGCCAATTATACCGCTGACTATTCCTTTAGCACCGTCAATTACTCCGTCCATAGCGCCTTAGTAGTTTAAATTATACCAGAATCAGAACTGACAATTAAGACCTTTTGTGTTAACAACATGTTAAATAATAAGTAAAAAGCCACCCCAGAAAAATACCGGAATGGCCGAATATATCTGACTTAAAACGGGGTCTGAATTCAAACCCTGAGGTTATTTGCCTGTGATAATGCTTTTGCCTGCTTCGTAAACGCCTTCAACGAGACCTTCGACGCCTGCAAACACGCCTTCCACAACACCTTTACCAGCTTCAAAACCGACTTTGGCGCCGCTTGAGAATGCTGCTCCGCCGCCGATGATTGAGCCTTCAACAGCGTTCTGAACGAGAACTTTGGTTTTGTTTCCTGTATTGTCGGAAATAGCTTTGTCCACATTGGTTTCAACTTTTTCCACCATTTTCTCGTAAGCGCCTGATTTTTCACCGATGAAGGTGTTTACGCCTGAGAAAATAGCTGCTGCGCCTGCTCCGATAGCTGCGCCCATAGGTCCGCCTACTGCAAAACCGGCACCTGCGCCGATGGCAAGATTCTGAAGCCACATTGTGGTGTGGAAAAGGCCTTCTGATTTCTGGGCTTTGTCACTGGTAAGACCTTCCTGAATGCCTTTTACGGCACCGGGGATAATGTGGAGAGGAGCACTTGCTGCGCCGGTAACTACGCCGACTGCTGCTCCTACTGCTTTGCCCGGAAACTCAATGATTTTTTTATAGAGAGGTTTTTCCTGACTAAGGACAACCTGATCTCCCTGGGGTTTTACGTCTGCTTCAGCCATTTTGGGCTGGGCTGTGGGTGCCATAGAAGCTGTATAATTAATTAATCCTGCATCTCTGATTTCCATTTTAAATCCTCCTGATACTCACGGGTTATCTGCCGGTTACGCCGCCGATAATACCGCTGACAATTCCTTTGGCTCCTTCAACGAAGCCGTCAACTGCGCCCTTGCCGCCTGAGAATCCGGCTTTGAAGCCTTCTCTCATACCTGCAGCTGTGCCTGTCGCAAGACCCTCTATGCCGTCACGAACAGCTTCATAAGTGGTCTTTTCACTGGTTGAATGTTCTTTAACCGAGGTATCTTCATAAGTATTGTCATTTTTGGCATACTTGACGGCGTCGGTGATTCCCTGTGCTATTTCTTTATCGGTTCCGCTCTTTTTCTCAACTTTGTTGATGATGTGGCCAAGAACCAGACCGCTGCCAAGACCTATAGCTGCACCGAGGGGTCCGCCGAATGCAAACCCTGTTACGGTTCCGCCTATTGCCGTTTCGACCCTCATAAGCCCTCTGGTGAATTCGGCGCTTGCGCTATCCTGTTTTGTTACACCGAGAACTGTGCCCTGCAGTGCACCGTCTATAGCTTCCATTCCCATACCGGCTATGCCTCCGGCAATACCGACTGCTGTGCCGACTATAACTCTGGGTGCGCTGAGTATTGCATTTAAAACTTTTTTGCCGAATCCGGGTTTTTCGCCTTCAACCGGTTTCTCTTCGGCAGGTTTCTCATATTTTCCTACTGCTGCTGTTGCTGCGCCTTTTACGCCTTCAATAACGCCTGAAACGATTCCGGCACCGGCATTTGTTCCTACTTTAAATCCACCGACTGCACCGGCTCCTACGCCTGTGAGAGCGCCTTCGGTAAAGTTGCGGGCTGCATCTTTCACTTTTGATTCTGTGGGAACATTGTCGGAAACTGCTGCTTTTGCTTTCGTTGAAATTGCGTCTGCGGTTTTTTCGAATGTTTCACCCCTGCCTCCGACTGCAGAAAGGAAACTGACTGCTAAACCGGCAATTCCGCCGACTATGCCGCCAACCACCGGAGTAGCTATTGCTGAGCCTATTGCTGCGCCGATTCCGGCAGCTGTCAATGCTGATCCGATACCTGTAGCTGCTGCTGAGCCTGAATTGCCGGCTCCGAGACCTGCAACTCCGCCACCCAGAAATCCGCCTACGGCATCTGTTCCTGCCATTATAACACCCATCGGGGATCCGACGACTTTTTCAAAAACTTCTCTTGCTTTGCTAATCTGCACTTTGTCCTTTGGTTCAGCCTGAACTGCTTCTTCTTTCTTAGCAATCTGGGAAGTCTGTGCGGGCAGATATTGTCTGTCCGGTCCTCCTACAGCGCCTATTCCTGACATACGCGCACCTCCATATATATATACATTAGTCTGCAATTTAATTAATAGCATTATAACAGATTCAAACAGTAAGGTTAAGTCCTGTAGTGTTAACATCATGTTAACGGATGGATAAATACGGAAGGATTTTCATCCATATTGATGAAATTATATGCCTGAAATTACCCGCCCAAGTTTTTACGGGTTTATTTATTTCGGAGAAAGAATAAATGGGAGGATGTATTTATGATTCTTAGCATGGGATATTTCCGCAGGGAAAGATTAGTAAAAACCGCAGCCTGCCTGATGTTTTTTGCAGTATTTGCACTTCTTGCGGCTACCGGCGCCCAGGCAGCAGAAAAAGGCGGAAGACTTTCGCCCTTCGAGAGACTGAAGCTAAATCTGGAAACAACCACATATTCAGGACAATACGACCAATACAGATTTGAAGCAGGAAATATTGACACTGCTGATGATGTAAACGGCGAAGGTAAACAGGAATTCCTTATCCCGGTTGAAAGATCCCAGAACGATTCCCATATCAAAAGAGCATACGACCTTGAAAACAAAAAGTTTATGCTTGAAACATTCTATCTCTGCAAACCTTATAAAAACAATTCCTCCACTTATATCGCATCACCGGTTACAATAAGATACGACAGCGGACCCGGAACTGAAATATTTGTAACAAGTGATTTTCTCACATACCAGAAACCAAAATTCGGCTTTAACGATATAACAGTGGGCGCAAAATGGCAGTTTGTAAGAAAGAACCCTTCATTTGCAATCATCGGCACATGTGAATTTCCCTCAGGCAGCGCGGGCCTTGCTGCAGGCGGAGTTCAGCCCGGCGCAATCCTTGCTTACGACTGCAGAGCGGGTAATAAACACGAATATACCCTGAATGTGGGCTGGACAAGCAATGTGGACACTAACCCCACAAAAAGATACGACCAGCTTTTCTATATCGCACAGATGGCATATAAAGCCAATAAATGGAGTTCATACACAATCGGTTTCGCCGGAAAAACACCGGATGCTTCCATAAACGGAACCAATATCAATTATGCAATCGTCGGTTATGATTATTCTCCCAGACCGGGCCTTACATATACCCTCCGGGTTTCAAAGGGCCTTGCATTCAAAGGGGAAGACTGGATATACCTCTTCGGCGTTGGACAGAAAATCTGATTTATATTTCGAGAAGTCCCTGCTCGCAGTATTCGCCGGCAGGTTTCTTACCAAAGAATTTGAAAGCCTCGGGAGCAGCAATTCTGCCTCTCGGGGTTTTTGCCATGTAGCCCATTTTTAAAAGAAAAGGTTCATAAATTTCCTCAAGATTTGAAGGCTCTTCCTGAACATAAGCGGCAAGGGTGTCTATACCAACAGGCTTGCCGTTGAATCTTATAACAAGACATTCCAGAATTCTTCTGTCTATTTCATCCAGACCGTTGACATCAATCCCCATTCTCTCAAGTGCACGGTCGGATATTTCACGGTCTATGATATCAAGCCCCTCTACCATGGCATAATCCCTGACTCTTCTGAGGAGCCTGTTGGCGATTCGCGGAGTTCCCCTCGACCGGGAAGCGATTTCAAAGGCGCCTTCCTCAGAGATTTTTGTATTAACTATACCTGCGGATCTTGTAACGATTTTTTTCAAATCCTCATTTGTGTAAAAGCTGAGATTGAAATTAATCCCGAAACGGTCCCTCATTGGAGAGGAAATCATTCCGCCTCTTGTTGTTGCGCCTATTAGTGTAAATCTCGGCAGAGGTATCCGGCGGGATTTCGCCCTTGTCCCCTTCCCCACCACTCTGTCAAATACAAAATCTTCCATGGCGGGATACAGTATTTCTTCCACAACTCTGCTAAGGCGGTGGATTTCATCGATAAAAAGAATGTCGCCCTGCTGGAGGTTTTTCAGCAGAACAAGAAGATCGATCTGCCGTTCGATTGCAGGTCCGGATGTAGCTTTTATGCCTGAACCCATTTCCGTGGCAAGACAGAACGCAAGAGTGGTTTTTCCAAGACCCGGAGGTCCGTTCAGAAGAACATGATCAAGAGCTTCCCCCCTGATTTTTGCAGCTTTGATAAAAACCCTGAGGTTTTCACGAATCGACTCCTGACCAATATATTCATCCAGACTGCGGGGACGCAGACTGTTATCGTAATTGATTTCCTCTTCTTTTTTGCTTCCGTTGAGGATTCTTGGCGGTAAAAGTGAAGAATCTTTCTGCGAACTGCTCATAAATACTCAGCTATTCCTTTAACGACTTATTCCCTGATCATTATACCAAAGCATGAACATCATCAACCCCCAGAGCTGCCTTGAATTTTCCTCACGACTGTTCTGATGGTCGCTCCACACTTTTTTTACATGATCAGGATTGAGAATTCCGGTTTTTCTTACGGATTCCGGCGACAGTATTTCTTCTGCAAACTCTTTCAAATCCTCTTTAAACCATCTTGCTGCAGGAATGGAAAAGCCTGCTTTCTTTCTGGTTAATATTTCATCTGAAACAATGCCTTTCAGAGCTTTTTTCAGAATATACTTCTTTTTGCGCCCCTTCAGCTTCAATGAATCCGGAATTGAAAAAGCTAATTCCACCATTTTTCTGTCCAGAAACGGAACCCTTGCTTCTATGGAATTTGCCATGCTCATTCTGTCTGCTTTTACAAGAAGATCATCAGGCAGATAAACTTTTGAATCCACATACAGAATATTATTCAGAATATTCTTCCTGCCGGCAGGTTTGTAATAATCCGTAAAAATCGATTCGGATTTTCTATCGAATGCTTCAGCGGCAAAATCCCTGCTGAACAGCGATGATTTCTGTGAAGCGTCAAAAATAACTTTCCACAGATAATGCCTTACGGCAGGGTTATCCTCTTCCGCACCTCTCACAAACCTCCGGGCAAGATAATCCACGCTCACCTTGTCCGTAGATACAGGTAGAATATTTATTAATGAAGGAATAATATTTTTTCGCAAAAAACATGGTATTTTATTGTAGGTTTCAGCAAGAAGATCCGCCTGATATGTGAAATATCCGGCAAAAATCTCATCGCCTCCCTCACCGGAAAGCACTACTTTCACCTTTGAGGAAGCAAGCTTCGAAACCAGATAAACAGGGAGAGCCGATGAATCCGCAAATGGCTCGTCAAAATGCCTGTGGAGATTCTGCATGAGAGAAACCGCATCGGGCAAAACAAGTTCATCGTGATGAATGCAATCGTACTCCGCTGCAGCTTGTCTTGCATAATCCATTTCGTTATATGATTTCTCCCTGAAACCGATGGAAAAAGTGCGTGCCTGAACGCCCAGCTTTTTCATAGCCGCAACGATTGCAGCGGAATCAATTCCACCGCTTAAAAACACTCCCAGGGGAACATCGCTTATCAGATGGCTTTTCACCGACTGAAGAAATGTCTCCCACACAATCCGGCTCCACTCTTCCTCTGATTTGCCGCCATCTGTTTGATTGGGGTCGATATTCCAGTAACAGGAAGTTTTTATGCCCTTTTTATCTGCACTCAGATAACAGCCGGGAAGAAGTTTTCTGACATGTTTGTAAATTGTGCCCGGAGCAGGTATGTAGTTATATGAAAAATAATCACTCAGGGATTCGGGATTTATGGTTCTGTCAATCCCCGGAATCCGGAGTATGGATTTTATCTCAGAACCGAATGCAATTATGCCATCCTTTTCATACCAGAAAAGAGGCTTTATCCCCATTCTGTCCCTGCCGAGAATAAGCTTCTGTTTTTTCGAATCCCAAAGAGCAAAACCGAACATACCCTCGATGTGTTCAAAAAGGCTTTCACCGTATTGTTCATAAAGGTGGAGAATGACTTCCACGTCTGATTTGGTTCTGAATTTATGTCCTGATTTTTCCAGCTCATCCCTTTTTTCCTGAAAATTATATATTTCACCATTGCAAACCAGAACCAGTGACGCATCCTCATTAAACAGAGGCTGGTGTCCTGTGCTGAGGTCAATTATCGAAAGCCGCCTCATGCCAAAAGCAATATTATCATCAGAAAATTCACCCTGGTCATCAGGTCCACGGTAATCTATAACTTTAAGCATTTCATCAAGAACTTTTTTCCTGTCAAAACCGGCATCTCTGCCGTCCGGCCTGAAAAAACCGGCAATTCCGCACATATGGGATTCTCCTGAATTGTAAATTTCGCATCATGGTAAACCTTCAGGCAGGAAAAGTCAAAGAATGGAATTTGTCAATGACTTTTCGGATACATTTTTTTCGCCTTTTGGAGGTAAATTGCCTGAAACGGATTTTTTCCCGCTGAAGAAAAATAGTCCCAATAGTCCAAAAATTAAAGGAAATTACCTCCTTTTGGCGGAATAAAAATCATGGAAATAATGTATGATTTTTTTAGGGAAACACTTTTAAAAAAGTGTTAAAATTCTTTAATAATTTGTAAACATTGTTTCAAATCAGTCCGCAAAAGTTAACAATAAATTAACATGTTGCTAATAATATTTTAATAATGATTCGGTATTATAATGGCAGGAAATAGTGTAAATTCAGTGGTTTTAACAAATCCGAATCCGACTGAAAACCACCCACCTGACCAACCAACTACAGGCAACAATTACAGGAATGATTTTTTTAAGGAATAAACCAAATTTAAGCAAGGAGGGAAATTGAATGGATATTATCGGAATGTTCAAGAACCTTGAAAACGCCCTTGATGCCGCTTCACTGCGTCAGCAGGTCATTGCCAATAACATTGCCAATGCCACCAACCCGTCATTCAAGGGTCAGGCCGTAGCATTCGAAGATGAATTCCAGAAAGCTCTCGATGCCAAAAAAGGCAACGACGATCTGGGCGGAATCCGTGCAGTAAGCCTTGAAGACGATGGATTCACCATCGGCGGCGGCGGCACTGAAAGCGTCCGCGGTAAAGTAGTCAGCACAGGCAGAAATGTGGATATGAACCAGGAAATGGTTCAGCTGGCTCAGAACCAGATTCATTACAATATGCTCGCCGATAAGCTGGGCGGCTTTATGAGCTCAGTCCAGACCGTTATCGAGAGCACAGGCAAATAAGCAGGAGGAGGGATACAAGTGAGTAATTTCTTCAAATCAATGGATATTGCAGCCACCGGTATGAACGCAAGTCGTTTTCAGATGGATGTTATTGCCAGCAATATCGCCAATGTAAACACCGTAAACCAGACAACGGGTGATCCCTATCGCAGAAAATTTGCGATGATAACCCCTGAGGATGCACCTAAATTCGCCCTCCCCTGTGGTCTTACCGACGGGGAAGATATGTCAAACTCGCCTGTGGGCAGAGGCGTTAAAGTATCCGGCGTAGCCGAGGATAACAGCGATCAGGCTTACAAATGGGTCTATGATCCCGACAATCCGAGAGCTGAACAGCAGGGACAGTACAAGGGATATGTAAAGATGCCCAACATCAACATTATATCCGAGATGACCAACCTCATTGCCGCTTCAAGAGCCTATGAAGCCAACTCGACGGTAATCAACGCCGCCAAGCAGATGGCTCAAAAGGGCATGTCAATCGGTAAGTAATTTCCGTTATTCCTGAAAGGAGGATACAGAAATGCAACCTTTTGCACCAATCAATGGAATCAACCAGCAGCTCAGCCCAATCCAGTCACTCACACAGCAGGGCACTTCAAGCGTCAGTGAGCCGCAGGATCAGAAATTATCTTTTGGAAACATAATGGCAACCCAGCTTATGGGAGCCAATGATGTCATGAACGCCTCCGGCGAACAGACAAATAAACTCATCACAGGCCAGATCAAGAACCCTCACGATGTGGCCATCTCCGGGCAGAAGGCAGGAATCATGTTAAAGCTGACCACCACGATCTGTTCAAGAGTGTCATCAGCGTGCACAACCCTGTTCCAGATGCAGATCTAAGTGGTTTTAAAGATTTAATGAGAATTTGAAAGAGAGGTGTATTCCATGGCGACCGGAATGCAAACCGGAAGAAGACCGACCGGCGCAGCCCCTGCTCGGACGGGAACTGCACCCGCCAAAGGACCTGGCGGCGGTCTGGGAAATGTAATGCAAAAATGGAATGATCTTGACGGAAAGGTGAAGACAATCGTCATCGTTTCCATAGCGGTGCTTGTATGCGTAGGCATTGGCTTCAATCTCTATGCAGGCGCCAACAAGATGGTTCAGCTCTATCCGACTACAGTCTCCAGTGCCGACGTACAGGCAATGCAGACAAAACTGGCTCAGATGGGCATTAAACACGAAGTTGCCGAAGGCGGCACAAACATACTGGTTCTCCCCAAGGACAAATCAAGAACCATTATGGTCCTCGCAAGCCAGGGTCTTCCCAGCAGACCTCTCGTGGTAACACCCGCCGGCGGTAAGGAAGAGGGCGGACTGACCCCTCCCACCGGCGACGAGAAAGAACGCAAATATCTGCAGCAGCAGACCGGTGACCTGGTGGTAACAATCCGCCAGATCGAAGGCGTAGCTGATGCTTATCTCAAAATAGTACCCAAACCCAAGAACGCATGGCAAGAAGAAAAAGGACAGTCTACAGCGTCAGTCCTTCTCAGACTTTCACCCGGTGCAAAACTCAACAAGGGCCAGATCAACGGAATCGTCAGCCTGATTGCATACTCAATCGAAGGCCTCGATCCCAAAAACATCAAAGTGATGGACACCACCGGAAAAATTCTGAACGGCGACATGGACAGTGAAGGCACAGTAGCTTCAGGCGAAGGCGGATACACTGACAAACAGCTCGAACAGAAAAAGGCCGAGGAAGTAAGACTTCAGGGAAAAGTAAAAGAATCACTCAGCAAAATCTTCGGCGGTATGGACGACAAGTATGATGTTCAGGTAAGCGTCGAGATGGACAATTCCCAGAAAGAAGTCAACACTGAAAGTTATGGCGGCCCCGGCAACACCGATGGACGTATATCCACCGGCGAACAGGTGGAAAAGGAAACCTATAAGGATGGCGGAAGCGATTCAGGCAGCAAGACCAATGGCGCAGCCACAATGTCAAGCGGCGGCGGTGAAAAGGGAAGCAACTACATAAAGTTGAAAACTGTAAAAAAATATCAGGTAGATTCAGTTAAGACGAAAAAAATAATGCTTACTCCCGAGATCAAAAAGATCAGCTGCTCGGTAGCAGTTGACGGCGTTAAGGACCCGGCTATGATCGAGAAGATCAAAAACATCACTGAGACTGCCATCGGCTTCAACTCCTCAAGAGGAGACCAGGTAGCCGTCGAATCAATGGCATTTATCAGAAACGCCGCAATGTCACCCTCTGGCGTGTCAATCGGTGAAGGCGACAGCCTCACACCCGTTGCACAGAACCAGAACACTGCAATGGCTCCCTGGATGTGGAGCGTAGTGGCAGTGCCCGTAGTCCTTCTCCTGGTCGTTATCGCTCTGTTCTATGTAAAACAGCAGAATGTCCAGAAGGAAAAGCAGAGACTGGTTCTTACAGCAGGCCCCGGTGCCACTGTAAGCGACATTTCAGACCTGCTTGCCGACAAGGAAGGCAAAGTAACAACACCCCCGGCAACCAAAGTAAACACCACCGAACAGCTCGAAGCTCTCGCCAAGGAAAAACCCACAAAAGTGGCAGAACTTCTGAAGAGCACCTGGCTGTCCGAAAGATAAATCATAATCCGGCAAGATCCACAAAGGAAGGTGAACCGACATTACTTCTCCGGCTAATCTATCAACAAGGCAGAAGGCTGCAGTGCTGCTGATCTCACTGCCTCCGGAAGTATCGGCGCAGGTATTCAGAGAATTCGGCCCCGAAGAGGTCCAGGCGATAAGTCAGGAAATTTCCAAGCTCCCCCAGATTTCTCCGGAAATCAGGGCGCAGGTAATAGAAGAATTTCTTCACTCTTCGACGGTAGATGTTCTCAAAGGTGGATCTCCACTAGGTAGAGGATTTGGAGGGGGCGGCACAACCGCCCCTTCTATGATGAGTGGGGAAGATATGAGAGCTACGGTTCCCCGTATCACTCCCGGCTCAAGACCTCTGGAATTCCTCCGCAAAGTGGACCCAAAACAGTTACTCTCAATCATCCGCAAAGAACACCCCCAGACGATTGCCCTTATACTGAGCCATCTGCAGGCAAGTCAGGCATCGGCGGTTCTGGCGGAACTCCCGGCGGCAATGCAGACTGAAGTAGCGACAAGACTCGCTTCCATCGACAAAGTTGTCCCGGAAATCATCCAGGAAGTTGAAAGAGTTCTCGAAAACAGACTCTTCGCAGTTATGGAAGGCGACTACAGGGAAACCGAAGGCAGAGAAGTCCTCGTGGAGATTCTCAGTCAGGCGGACAGAAGTCTGGAAGACGGCATCATAAAGGGCCTCACCCAGAAAAAACCTCACCTCGCCAGCGAAATCAAAGACAAACTCTGCGATTTCGAAGACCTCCAGAATATCGACGACCAATCACTTCAGCAGGTTCTCAGACTTACCGACATCAGGGATCTGGTGCTTGCCCTCAAGGGAGCCAACAAAGAGCTGCAGGAAAGAATTTACAACGCCTTCAGCCCGGAAATGGCAAAAGCCCTCAGAGAGGAAAGCGAATCACTCGGACAGGTTCCCTGGGAAGAAGTCAAAGGCGCCCAGCAGCAAATCAGAAACATACTCAGAGGACTGGTTACACTGGGAAAACTGAAGTTCAAATAGTTAAAAGCACAGGAGCAGTTTTCAACTGCAGCCCCAACAAAAAGGTAAAGTTGAAAACTTCTCCTGCGAAATAAAAATAAGTTACAGACCAAAAAATTTTATCCCGGACTAAATAAATTCACAGAGCAAAACACCAGATTCAAACGGTTAACCGACTAAAACAGGACTGCAATTGCAAATACGACTGAAAACGACTTTGAAAGGTGATGCTGCGACAGGATGGCAATAATCAAAAGACCCAGGTTTCAACAACCGTCGAATCAGCCTGAAGGCGACGATCAGAGCGCACAGGCGCAAGCGCAGACACAGGGACCAATCATAGAAGAAAGCGCGATGCCAAAGCCTCAGGATGAACAGCTTATAAAAAGAGGCGGTTTGATAAAGGGAAAAAGTAATCCCGCAACATCCTCCTTTCAGGCAAAACCGACCCAGTTTCTGCCGGATATGCCCGGAATACCGGGAATCCCGGGATTTGGAAAACAGGCGGAACAACCAAGAAAACGGGGCAAAATTCTAAAAGCCGGCTGGCAGGGAGCGCCCGGAGCCGAGAAAAAGGACAGTTTCGAAGAGTTATTCGGAGATGCCAGCGACTTTCCGGAAGCTGCCGAGCAGACCAAGTTTGAAGAATACAGCTTCCAGAAACACGACGATCCGGGGTTTGCCACTCATGTTCAGTCTCAACCCCAGCAACAGCAGCAGCAGCAGGCTCCTGCACGGAACATAACCCTTCCCGCAGGACCCCATTCAGGTAGAAATGACGATTACGGCGACGCAGGGGATTTCAGAGTGTCCCAGAGCGAACAGATTTCCAGTGTGGATGTGGAAGCTATTATAGCTGAAGCAGAGCAGAAAGCACGGGAAAAAGCGGAAAGAATTATCGAACACGCCCAGGGAGAAGCGAAGAAACTTCTCGAGCAGGCTAAAGTCTATGGCGAAACAGCCAGACAGGAAGCCCATAAGGAAGGTTTCAAACTGGGAAAGGAAGACGGTTTTAAAGCTGGACTTCAGGAATTTACAGGGTATATGGAAGAGGCGAAAAACCTCTACACCCAGCTCCTGAGAGAACGGGAAAGTTTTTTCAACAGTGCGGAACCTGAACTTGCAAAACTTTCTCTGACAATAGCGCAGAAAATTATCGGTTCTGAAATAGACTCCAACAAGGAGACTGTGGTATCGGTAATCAAAAACGCACTTGTCAACATAAAGTCGAGAGAACAGGTTACTATAAAGGTCAGTCCGGAAGATGTGGAATATGTTAAACAGAACCGGGATGTCTTCGCAAAAATGGTTGAAGGCGCCAAGGAATTTGACATAACTGCAGATCCAAGGGTTGACAAGGGCGGCTGTATGATCGAAACCGATCTCGGCACAACAGACGCCAGAATCTCCATCCAGATGAATGCCATAGAAATGGCGTTCAGAAGCCTGATGACAGGCGAACTTTAATAAACGAAAGGCGGCGAAGAAGTGGCTCAGCAGCTTTCCCCAATGCCGGTTCTGAAATTCGGTAAATACCATGATGCTGTGCAACTGACTACCACCGTGCGGACACACGGTAAGATCAGTCAGGTAGTCGGTCTTCTTATTGAGTCCGAAGGACCCGCCGTAAAAGTGGGAGAAGTTTGCCTCATCTACACCAAAGACAGCACAGTTCCCATCAGGTCAGAGGTTGTCGGATTCAAACGGAATAAAGTTCTGCTTATGCCCTTCGGGGAAATGAGCGGTATCGCCCCCGGCTGTGAAGTTCAGGCAACGGGAAAACCTCTGATGGTAAAAGTGGGAGAAGGCTTAAGGGGAAGAATCCTCGGCGGTCTGGGCCAGCCTATTGACGGCCTCGGTCCTATCGACGCCATTGACGAAGTCCCTATTTACGCCGAACCTCCAAACCCTATGACCCGTCCCCGTATTAACAAAGTTCTTCCTCTGGGAGTGAGAGCCATCGACGGACTTCTCACCTTCGGAAGAGGCCAGCGTGTGGGTATCTTTGCAGGTTCAGGCGTGGGAAAATCCACAACCCTGTCTATGATCGCCCGTAACACGCAGGCGGACATAAACGTACTTGCACTCATCGGAGAACGAGGCAGAGAGCTTCGCGACTTTATCGAGAGAGACCTTGGCGAAGAAGGTATGAAACGCTCGGTTGTGGTCGTGGCTACATCAGACCAGCCCGCTCTTGTGCGTCTCAAAGGCGCCTATGTGGGAACCGCTATTGCAGAGTATTTCCGTGATCAGGGCTACGATGTGATGCTTATGATGGACTCGGTTACCCGTTTTGCAATGGCACAGCGCGAAGTCGGTCTTGCAGTGGGCGAACCTCCCGCACAGAAAGGCTACACACCTTCGTGCTTTGCACTTCTGCCCAAACTGATGGAAAGATCGGGAACTTCCGACAAGGGTACAATTACCGCCATTTACACCGTGCTTGTGGAAGGCGACGATATGAACGAACCTATCGCCGACACCACCCGTGGTATTCTCGACGGCCATATTGAGCTGAACCGTAAAATTGCAGCTAAAAACCACTATCCGGCAATCAGCATCCCCACATCGGTAAGCCGACTTTTTACGGAAGTTACCAGCAAGGAGCACAAAATCGCCGCAGGCAAACTGAGGGAAGTTCTCTCAATTTACGAAAAGAACGAAGACCTTATCAACATCGGCGCTTACCAGAAAGGTTCAAACCCCAAGGTGGACTGGGCTATCGATATGATTGACAAGGTAAACGGTTTTCTCACACAGGGCACATTCGAACCGGCTCCCTTTGATGTTACGGTCAATAAACTGGTTGAACTGTTCGGCGTGGGACAGCAGCAGCAGGCTCCCCCACCCCCGGATCCCGGACCCCAGGCAAAACCCAAAGCCGGCTTCGGACGGTAAGGGAATATAGTACAATAGAAGTAACTGAAACAGCATGCCAAAATCTTTTAAATTCAGAATGCAGTCAATCCTCGACCACAGACAGGACATAGAGGATAAGGAAAAGGAAAAACTGGGTAAGATTATCGCCAAACTGGAACAGGCGATGCAGTATCTCGCCACCCTCGAAATGAAAAGGGACAACACAAGGCTTGAGCTAAAGGAAAAGCAGAGGGCGGGCGGCATAAAGATCGAAGATCTGAAGATTATCAACGCTTACCTGAAAAAACTGGATCAGGATATAGTAAATGCCCGACTGATGATCGAACAGATCAAGATGGAAGAAAGAATGCAGAGAGCGGCACTGCTAAAGGCAGCCCAGGATCGGCAGGCTTTCGAGAAAATCAAGGAAAAGCACAAACAGGCTTTTGACGAGGAAGAGAACGAAAAAGAGCGAAAACTCATCGACGAGCTGGCAACCATCAAGTTCGCAAGAGCACAGATGGAACAGCACCAGAAGGAAGAAGCTCACGAACGGGGCGACTACTCGGAGTTTGAAGAGGAATGATGCCATTCCCGGCGAGGCGGTTTAAAGCCGGTTCACCGGGAATGACAAGTAAGTCAGAAAAAATTAAAATAAAGTCAGGAGGATTGCAATGGAATTTCAAAGCAGGATCTCCGCAATCAAAATGAGGATGCAGGACATTCAGTCAAAGTTCGGCACCTCCCCCATGGGTTCAGCCAATGCAATGAACCCCACTGCAGGACTGCAGAACCCCGGTTCCACAGCAGGCGTCACTTTCGATAAGATTCTGGCGTCCAAAATGGAAGGCGCCGGAAATATGCCCGCACCCGCAGCATCAGGACCAGCCCCTGCCGTATCAACAAAAGCTTCCGACTATGATTCAATCATCAACGAAGCTTCAACACAGTACGGAGTGGATGCCCGCTTTATCAAAGCCATCATCCAGCAGGAATCAGGCTTCAACCCCAATGCCACATCAGGCTGCGGCGCCATGGGTATGATGCAGCTTATGCCCGAAACGGCAAAAAGCCTTGGCGTAAACAATGGATATGATGCCAGAGAAAACATTATGGGCGGAGTCAAATACATCAAGCAGCAGCTCGATGCATTCGGCGGCGACAAGGAAAAAGCCCTTGCAGCCTATAACGCAGGACCGGGCAATGTCCAGAAATACGGCGGCATACCTCCCTTTGCCGAAACCCAGAACTATGTTAAAAACATCATGAGCATGTACAAAGGCATGGGCGGCAATTAAAATTTGCAAAAATGCGGTAATTGTGGATAATCCCCGGCTTAGACCGGGGTTTGCTCACATTTTCCGGTAGAATTAGATCCATGAAAATGGAATGACCTTACAACCTTTGAAAGGGGATAGACTCTTGGATAGCAGAATTATGGCGTCCATAATGGGACTGACAAACACCCGCGGCATTACGCCCCCTGCAAACAAGGGCGATAAAAGAGATTCCACAGATGATATGGGGCGTTCTTTCTCGCAGCTTTTTGAAGAAGAAGCCAATAAGGGAATGAAAGCTTCCGGCAAAGAGAAGGACAGTAAAGAAACCTCTCTGATTCACAACAAAAACGAATCTGACAAAGAAGCCGGCAAAGCAACTTCGCAGGAAAAAGCAAAAGCCGACGCCAAAACCGACGAAGTCCAGCAGAAGATTCAGGAAGAGATAAAGAACAAGCTCACCCAGATGAACCCTGCCCTTAATTATCTCTACAACCTGATGTACAAGAATCCCGACGCCCTTTCCCTGGTGGAAAAACAGTCGGCGGGGCTGGAGAAGAATCCGGAAGTCGGCGTGGGCCTCAAGCAGTTCAACGATCTGCTTAAAGAGCGGGGAATGAAACTGTCGGATCTCAGCTTCAACCAGATTTCAAAACTTGCCCAGTGCAACACAAAATCACAGATTACTGCATTTCTGGATACCCTTAAAAAAGCTGAGTGGCAGACTGCAGAAGATGAAAAGATGAAATCATCAACCCTCGAGGCGGGCAAGGAAAAGATCGCCAGCGAGAAAGCTTCTGAAACCGCATCAGGACCAAAATCCCTTTTCAGCGACGAAGCCAGAGTCAACCAGCAGGCTCAGCAGACCGAGCAGCAGCAGGAAATGCAGAAATCTGCCCAGCAGATCAAGAGGGAAGAAGTTATCGACCAGATCGTCAAACAGATGGAAGTCAGAAACTTCGCCGGCAAAACCGAGCTTCAGATGAGACTCAACCCCGAGTATCTGGGCGAACTCAAGATGAATATCGTCCATGAAGACGGCAAGATGGTTGCCAAATTCGAAACCACATCCCGGGAAGTCAGGGAACTCCTTGAAGAGAGCCTCCCCGAACTTACTTCCGAGTTCGGCAAAAAGGGTCTCAAACTTGAGGGAGCAAACGTCAAACTCGTTGAAAACATTGATTGAACCTGACTTTTTAACAATTTGTTAACAATTCGGCAATCATGTTGCAAAAATGTTATGCTAAAATGAACTTAAGTTAAGGAAGAAATTAATAACCGTAGACATACGGTAAAGATTTAAAGGAGGCAGAGATAACATGTTCGACATGGATTATTCAGCAAACTCCATTATGCACAGCCAGTCGATGCTCAATTCACGCTTCTCCAACCTGCAGAACCAGTTCGAGGCAGGTTATAAAGCTGAGCAGACCAGCTTTCAGGATCTGGTATCAGGATCCGGCGGAAACGGAGCTAAAGTAGCAGTTACCAGCTACGATTTTTCACAGGGTTCATTAGCCAAAACAGGCAAATCCACTGACCTGGCACTCAATGGCAACGGATTCTTCCTTGTCAACGATGGAAACCGCACTCACTACACCAGAGACGGCCGCTTCCAGGTTGGAAAAGACGGATACATGGTAAGCAACGACGGTCTGAAACTGATGGGTTATCAGCTCGACAATCAGGGAAACATCAGCTCGGAACAGCAGCCCATTAATCTGGCTTTCGACCCCAACACCAAACTCTATGGCGGAAAATATTCAAGCTTCCACTTTGACAAAGCCGGCAAACTCTACGGAGTGCAGAAAACCATCAACCCCCTCACCAACGCAGTGGTTGAGAAAACCGTACCTCTGTATCAGGTAGCCATCGGCTCATTCGCCAACGCTTCATCACTGAAGAAGAGCGGAAACACCACATTTGTGGAAACCGAAGGCTCAGGCAAAGCAGTAGTCGGAACAGCAGGACAGGGATCACTCGGTTATGTTGAACCCGGGTCACTGGAAATGGCTAATGTTGACTTCGCAAGAGAAGCTGCCCAGATCGGTATGGCCAAGCAGAATTATGAAGCAAACTTTGCCGCATTCAAGGCAATGGATAAACTTCGCCAGACTGCTATCGGTCTTATCCGTTAATAGCAACCAACACGCCTCAGGCGTTTAAAACAAATATCAGATTACAAGGAGCCGGGTCGGATTATTTTCCGACCCGTTCCTTTAGAGGCGCAAAATATTGCGGCTCCAAAGGAAGAATCCTGTCATTAAGGCATTAATAAAAGGGAAGGGAAAGGAATCTCTCTTATAAAGTTGAATAGTGAATTAACGAAAAGAGAAACCATCTTCCCGAATGGAGGTTTTTAATTGGACTCCAACAGACAGGGTTCCCAACAACATCGTAAATATACCGGCGGTGCACAGCGTCCGGATCCTATGGGCGAAACAGCGCAGGGTGCAGCTCCTCCCAAGGGGCTTTTCAGACCCCGCAGGCCTTTTGACGGAGAAGGAGCGCCACCTGAAAAACCGACTAGACCACAACAATTACCAGAAGATGAATATCCTATAAAACCCGCAGCCGGCGGAAGAGTGCAGCGCGAGGTTGAAGTGCCTGTTGCCCGCACACCGGGACAGCAGACAGCGCAACCACGCAAACCGGCCGCTCCACAGGGCGCAGCACCCAGACCGGCAAAACCTGCAGCACCTTCAAGGGTACAACCTGTAGGCGCACCCAAAACTCCTGCAAAGCGCCCAGCAGCTCCGCCTCCAAGAGATGCAGCTTATGCAAGGCGTGAACTCCCCGATGCGGAAACTTCTGAAATCCCCGATGAAGATGCCATTGCCGCCGCACAGTCAATGGGATATCCCATTCCACCGGCGACACCGGCAAAGCCCAGACAGGCGCCGCCTCAGGGAAGACCTCAGCACCCCCCCAAAAGACAGCCCCCCAAAGCCGACTTCGAGTATGAGGAAGAGGAAGAATACGGCTACGAAGAGGAAGAAGATTTTTCTCCTCCTCCCCCGCCTGCAAGAAGCCGCCAGGCTTCACCCGCAGGTTCTCCTCCGCCTCCGGCAAGGCCCAGACAGCAGGCTCCCGCTTCGATGCAGCCCGTAAAAAGGCCGGCGGCTCCCGCAGGTTCACCTGCACCGCCTCCGCCGCCTGCCGCGAGAAGCAGTATGCCTATGAAGCGGCCCCCGAAAATCGACCCGGCTGAGGAAGCCCTCAGGAAAAAAGCTGCTCCTTATGAGTGGGGTAAAACCGAACGTTTTTCGCAGGATCAGAAAAAGTTTCTGGACCGCCTGTTCAAACAGTTTGCGGAAAATGTCACCACAAGACTTGCCCCCCTTCTTCAGAGCAGGGTTTCCATGGAATATCAGAATGCAAGGCTCAGACCATATTCTGTTTTCATACAGAGTTTGTACGAACCTATTACACTGATTACCATAAGAATGGATCCTGAAACAAGGGGACTTCTCGTGCTGGATTTCCCGCTAAGCTTCGCTCTCATCGACAGATGCCTCGGCGGATCGGGCCAGCCTCTTGAAGAGATACGCTATTTTACGGAAATTGAAATAGCAGTACTTGAAAGAGTAGTATCCCGGCTTATGGACGGTTATCAGGAAGCATGGACTGAAATCAGGGAATGCAAACCCCAGTACCAGCAGATGGATTTCAATCCCCAGACGGTTCATGTAGCCAAACCCAGCGATACGATGGTATGTGTATCATTCGACATACATATGGGCCAGACATCAGGTCCCGTTTATGTGGTGATACCTTTTGAATATTTAAAATCAGTTATTCCCAAAGGCAGCTTTGAGGAGTTTATGCTTACAAGAACAGCTCCTCCACAGGCAGGTCCTTCAATTGCGCCTTTGTTTGCTAAAAATCTCGATGCGGCAACAGTGCCTCTTGCAGTGGAATTAGGTTCCACAGAACTATCCTTTGGGGATCTGCTCGTTCTGGAAGAGGGAGATTTTATCAAACTCGATCAGGCAATCACCGAGCCGCTTAGGATAAAAGTCAATGAAAGAACGAAATTCCTCGGCAGACCGGGATTGAGAGAGCGCAAAGTATCGGTTCAGATTACCAAGGTTCTTCAAGAAGGAGATGACAATTTTGATGAATAGTCCCGACTATCCGACCAGCGAACATCCCACTGTGAGAGGCGTACAATTCAGCCAGATTGAACCCGACGAGGCAGGAATGCCCGGGATAGCTCCAAGCAGTATAGACCTGCTGAAAGATGTCCCTCTTCAGGTGCATGCCGAGTTAGGCAGAGCCAAGATGGTCGTAAAAGACATACTGCGCCTGGGAGTCGGTTCAGTCATCGAACTGGACAAAGAAACCGGCGAACCGGTTGACATACTTGTTAACAACAAACTGATAGCCCGCGGCGAAGTTGTGGAAATCGACGGAAACTTCGGAGTCAGAGTTACTGAAATTCCCGGAAGATAACCGGTGGTGGTGTTTTGATTAGATTCTTCAAATATGGTAAATTTTACGGCGGCAGGATAAAACTTCCGGTTCTGGCTTTACTGTTAAGCCTTTTTACCTTATCCGCAGTTTATGGAGCGGAAAAAACATTACCCATAGACGAACTGAAAGGTAAAACTCCGGCAGCAGAATCCACCGCAACTGCAACACCTGCTGCAACAGCTTCACCTGCGGATAAAACCGGCACAGCGGCTGTTGAAAAGCAGGAAACTGCAAGTCCGGCTCCGGCTGTTTCTTCAACGCCTGCAGGCTCAGCCACAGCTGCCCCTGCACCTGTGAAATCCGACTCACCGGCTCCCAAAGCTTCCGAAAGTCCGGCTAAGGGATCAAAGTCGAAGGATAAGTCGGAGGATCAGATCGATCTGTTTTCAATTTTGAAGGATGAAACACCGGTTAACGGAGATGTTTCACCACCGACAAAATCACCGGTAAACATCCCGCTGACTCTTCTGTCGATGCTGGCAGTCTGCCTTCTGGCTTATGTGCTTTTAAGGGTTTTCGGAAAACATCTGGGCAACATTACGATGCCCGGCTCCCGGAAAAGAATGATCAACATAATCGACAAGCAGGTTATAGCTCCCAACAAGCAGGTCTGCGTGGTTGAAGTGCCTGGTAAAACAATTCTCATCGGAATGACGGATAACGACATAAATATGCTCTGCGAACTTGATCAGAAGGCAGTGGCGGAATTTAAGGAACCGGAAGAAGTGAAGGAAGCTGCTCCGTCTTCTGCAGTAAGTTATCTGACGGATGTATTTATGAAAAAATGGCCCGGCGGCAAGTAATCAAGGTTAGTAAAGGTGATAATATGGTAAAACTAATGAGGTTTTTCAAAAACAACCGGAAACAGTTTGTTTTGATGTTTCTGGTTCTTTTCACAGCCGGAATAATAGTTCTGGCGGCACAGCCTTGTTTTGCGCAGAACGAAATGCCATCCATCAAACTGCCTGATATAAAAATCGGCACAAAGGATGTGCAGGATGGTGAAGAGCTTTCCGTTCTTATCCAGCTCGCCATTGCAATGTCAGTTATGTCCCTTGCCCCGTATATTCTGGTTATGGCAACCTCGTTTATCAGGGTAACAATCGTTCTGTCTTTTGTAAGAACAGCTCTTGGAACCCAGCAGGTCCCCCCTACTCAGGTTATGATGGGTCTCGCCCTGTTTATCACCTTCTACATTATGATGCCTGTAGGTGAAAAAGTTCATAAGGACGCTCTTGTGCCTCTTATGAAAAAAGAGATTAAAACCAATGAGTTTGTAAAAAGAGCCTCAGTTCCCATTAAGGAATTCCTACTCAGGCAGACCAGAGATAAAGATCTTAAACTTTTTGTAACATTGTCAAGAAAAGAAGCATCTGATTATAAGAACCGCAATGAGGTTCCGATTTATGTGCTTCTTCCTGCATATATCATCAGTGAGGTAAAAACAGCCTTCGAAATAGGGTTTGTTATTTATCTGCCATTTCTTGTAATTGACATGGTCGTGGCGTCGGTGCTTATGTCAATGGGTATGTTCATGCTTTCACCGATGCAGATTTCCATGCCATTTAAACTATTGCTTTTTGTAATGATCGACGGTTGGGGACTTATTTGCGAAAACCTCGTAAAGAGCTTCCAGAAGTAATCTGATTAGAGGTGGTATCTTTTGGACGAAACTTATGTTCTTGCAGTAACCGGTCAGACGCTTTATCTGATTCTGCTTCTGTCCGCCCCGATGCTTATCGCCGCTCTGGTGGTCGGTCTTGCAATCAGTATTCTTCAGGCAACCACACAGGTACAGGAACAGACTCTGTCTTTTGTGCCTAAGATTGTAGCGACTTTTGTAGCTATTCTTGCTACCGGAACATGGATCGCGGGCATGGTGGCAAATTTCGCCATGTCAATTATTAACAATATTCCAAATCTGGGACCAAAATAAGGGAGATTTCCAATGGACCAGGTATTCATGTTTTTCATGTCGTTTATGCTGGTGTTAGCCCGGATCATCGGGTTTTTCGTCCAGGCTCCCATCTGGGGTAGCAAACACATTAACGACAAAGTTCTGGTGGGTTTAGCCGCCTGTACTGCCATTGTAATTTTTCCCAATGTTCCCCTTCCCGATGATATACCGGGAAGTCCGATAATTTTTATCATTCTTCTGGCATCTCAGCTCTTTATCGGAATGGTTATGGGCTATACGGCATTCCTTTGTATGGCCTGCTCCCAGTTCGGCGGTGAAATGCTTGACATTCAGTTGGGTCTTTCATCTGCTGCAGCTTCCGACCCTTCATCAAAAGGTACCATCAACCTTATCCGTCGTCTTCAGTTCTATCTGGCAATGACCCTGTATCTGATCTTCGACGGCCACCACATTCTGATGAAGGCAGTGGCGAAGAGCTTCGATATCATACCCTTGACGGGTACCCGTTTTTCCGGTAAACTGATAGAAGAGCTGATCTTTCTAAGCGGACAGATATTATACATCGGAGTGCAGATCGCTCTTCCCGCTATGGGTGCACTTTTTATGGTGCAGATCGCTCTGGGTGTTATGGCGAGGGTGGCTCCCCAGATGAATGTGTTTATGATGAGCTTCCCGCTGAATATTCTCGTGGGACTCTCAATGCTGATTGCCACAATCCCCATTCTTGCCAGATACTACGGTAGACTTTTCGAAACAAACAACGACTGGCTGATAAAGGTAATGCAGCTACTAATACCTCAGTGACGGCTTAAACGCCGATTTCACAACGACTTGAATTTTATATCACGGGGGTGAAGTACAGTGGCAGATGATTCCGATAAAACTGAAGAGCCATCTGAACATAAGCTACAGGAAAGTAAGAAAAAAGGGCAGGTTTTCAAAAGCCAGGATATTATCCAGACAGCTTTGCTGCTGACTACAGCAGGGTTGCTGTATATGGAGAGAGGTTGGCTTCTCAAGGAAATCACCGAATACACCCTGTATTGCTTTAATCTCATTGGGCCTAATATAAATCTCAATGAGAGAAGTATGTTCCATGATGGGCTTCATATCATATTACTCTATTTCAAAATACTATCACCCATTTTCGTTGGAGCTTTTATTGTAGCCATTGTTGCCAATATGGCTCAGATTAAGTTTATTTTCACTTTTTACCCAATGATGCCAAAACTGGAGAAAATAAACCCCATCGAAGGCTTCAAGCGAATATTCTCTATGAAATCAGTTTTCGAGCTTATTAAACAGCTTATTAAACTTTTTTCCGTTACCTATGTCTGCGTTAAAATCGTAGGCAACAGAATTATGGAACTCCAGTGGGCTACGGAATGGCCTCTGAATGTTACCATCTCCTTCGTCAGGGATATGTCTGTTAAGGTAGTGTCCTATGTGCTGGCAGTTATGGCCGTTCTCTCGGTTATCGACTATCTTTTCCAGTACAAACAGTTTATGAAACAGATGAAAATGTCAATTAAGGAACTCAAAGACGAATATAAGGACACCGAAGGTAACCCGCAGGTCAAAGGTAAAATCCGCCAGCTTATGAGACAGGGTGCACAAGCCCGTATGATGGAAGATGTGCCCGGTTCATCGGCAGTGGTTACAAACCCGACACACCTTGCAGTAGCTATACGCTACCAGCAGGGAGTGGACTCAGCCCCTGTGGTTGTTGCAAAAGGCGAAAGACTTCAGGCTCAGAAGATTAAACTTCTGGCTGAAGACAATGATATACCGATTCTTGAAAATGTAGAACTGGCAAGAGCACTATTCTCTTCCTGCGAAGTAGGAGCCGCTATACCTGTGGATCTTTACAAAGCTACCGCCGAAGTGCTTGCCTATGTATTCCGCCTGAAACGGAAACGTGAACTTTTAAGACAGAGAAAGTTCATGGCTGGCAGGCAGGGTTCTCTTGCAAGAAGAAGAGCTTAACCGGAGGTTTTTTAAATGAGCGCTGGTGGTGGCGGAGAAAACCCGTTTGCCAATTTTTTTAAACTAAGCGAAATTGGTATCGCTATAGGTGTAATCGGCGTCATCCTGATGCTGATTATACCTCTTCCCCCAAGTCTTCTGGACATATGTATTACACTGAACATCGCAGCTTCAGTGGTAATTATCCTTATCTCGATTTACATCAAAAACCCCCTCGAATTTGCAGTATTCCCCACCCTTATGCTGTTGACAACTCTATTCCGACTGGCAATTAACGTATCAACGACTCGTATGATTCTTCTCCATGGCGACGAAAAGAACTCCCACGGAGATCCTATCGGAGCCGGACACGTGGTGCCTGCATTCGGAAAAGTAGTGGTCGGTGGTAACATGGTCGTGGGTCTTGTGATCTTCATCATTCTGATCGTTATTCAGATGCTTGTTATCACCGCTGGTGCAGAACGAATTGCACAGGTAGCCGCCCGTTTTACCCTCGATGCTATGCCTGGTAAACAGATGGCTATCGATGCCGACCTTCATGCCGGTCTTATCGATGCGGAAGGCGCAAAAAACCGCCGCCGTGAAATCGAAAGAACCGCTGACTTCTACGGAGCAATGGACGGCGCCGGTAAGTTCGTCAAGGGAGACTCAATCGCCGCAATTGTCATTATGCTTGTCAACTTGTTGGCAGGCATCGTGATCGGGGCAGTCTTCAAAGGCGACAAATTTGACGGTATTATGGACATTCTCAACACCTACGCAATTTTGTCCATTGGTGACGGTCTGTCCTCAACACTTCCTGCATTCCTTATCTCCACTGCAATGGGTATCGTGGTATCCCGCGCAGCATCAGACGCAGACCTGGGCCGCGATGTCGTAACACAGGTAACCGCACAGCCTGGCGCACTCAAACTTGCCGCCGGCTTTATGGGCGTTCTGGCGCTTCTCGGTATTCTCGGGCTTTTCGCTATGCCGTGGATTCCCTTCTCAGCTCTGGCAGGGGTTTTCTGGTATGTTGCCACAGTAATTGAGAAACAATCGGCAGTTGTGGAAGTGGCGGTGGAAGCTCAACAGGAAGAGACTAAAAAAGAACAGAAGAAAAAGCCTGAAAGCGTTGTACAGCTTATGCAGGTTGACCCTATTTCCCTCGAAGTGGGAAGAGGCCTTCTGTCTCTTGTGGACCCCAATCAGGGTGCAAAACTGCTCGAACGTGTTACTTCCATCAGAAGGCATATCGCTATGGAAATGGGTATTGTGGTGCCGGGCGTTCGTTTCAAAGACAACCTGCAGCTAAAACCCAATGCCTATGTTATTAAAATCAAGGAAATTGAAATGGCCACCGGCGAGGTTATGGTCAACCAGTTCCTCGCAATCGGCCCTGAAGATAAACTCCGCAACCTTCGCGGAACAAAGACTGTTGACCCCACATACGGTCTGCCCGGCGTCTGGATTTCGCCTGAACAGAGAGGCGACGCCGAGCGTCTGGGATGTATGATTTTCGACCCTGTCAGCGTTATCGCCACTCAGCTTACTGAGGTTATCCGCTCCAATGCTGCGGACCTCCTCGGAAGACAGGAAATTCAGGCTCTCGTTGACAATGTGAAGAAAACCCATCCTGCGGTTATTAAGGAGCTTATACCCGATGCAATGTCCCTCGGCGAAGTTCAGAAGATTCTTCAGAACCTTGTAAGGGAAAGGGTATCCATAAGAGACCTTGTAACCATTATGGAAACTATTGCTGATAATGTGCATGTAACCAAAGATGTGGAAATTCTTACGGAATGCGTGAGAGTAGCTTTATCAAGAGTTATCTGCCGCGACTATATGAACAACGAAGGTATAATCAATGTAATTTCTCTGGATCCGCAGGTTGAGCAGCTTATCGCAGCATCAATCCAGAGAAGCGAAGTTGGTTCATTCCTCGCCCTCGACCCGAATCTTGGACAGGAAGTTCTTACCAGACTTGGTGAGTCCATCAACCAGCTTCAGGAACAGGGATTGCAGCCTATTATTCTGGTGGCGCCTCAGATCAGACCTGCCTTCAGAAAACTGACTGACCGCTCTTTCCCCAACCTTGTGGTTCTTTCATGGAATGAAATCGCCCCCAAGGTTAATGTAAACTCAGTGGGAATGGTTTCACTGTAAGTTTTGTTAACATATATTAATAACATATACTTACCGGCAAAACAGACTACCGGAGGAAAACCGGTTCTTTTGTCGAAAACAGAGAAACCATAAACCTTTTAAATGGTAAATTCCTGACAGTTTAAATATTCAGGACTCAGGAGTTAGTTCTCTGTAAAGGAGGGAAAACAATGGACGAACAAATGGACAGCACTGACAAATTGTTATGCGCCCTTTCATATCCCATCGGGATAATAGCAGTAATACTATTGCTTACCAAGAAAGACATCAGAGCTTGCAGATACCATGCTTATAATGCACTTGGGCTTTGTGTTGCAGCAATAATATTCTTCACTGCACTCAGCATAGTTCTGGGAATTATTGGTGCTATACCGGGAGTAGGATTAATAGTACTGATTCTCGGACCTGCTTCAGGTTTGATTGGATTAGGTTTCTTTGTTTATACTCTGCTTCTGGCTTACAAAACCCATAATGGTGAATATCCCACCATACCTTTTGTAACCCAGTTTGTCAGCAAATATGTTGATCAGGAATAATAACCGGTAAACAATGGGAGATATTGGGGAGGACTTGCGAGTTCTCCCTTTTTAATTTGCCTCAGCTTTTACCCTGGCTTATTCCCACTTTTTCCATTCCTGATCATAATAGTAAAGCAGCTTGTGGCTGTTCAGCGTGTTGATTTCAGTAGGCACTTCGTCTTCATCTTTTGCAAAGAAGAAAAATGGCGTTACATCTTCTTTTATATATTTCGAACTGATATTTTTTATCCTTATATCCTCAGGCTTAAAATCCCTATCGGACGCCAGGCAGAATCCCCAGTCCCCCATTGACGGCACATACAGATGATAAGGCTTCACATACAGATCCTTCCCTACCTCGCTCCCCGTGCCTGCTTTTTCGATTGTATGCTTAACACACCAGAATGTTCTCCGTGCAAAATATGGAGAGGTTGACTGAACGCATACTGCTCCGCCTTTTGCAAGATGGTGCCTTATAAGGCGGTAAAAACTTACTGTATAGAGTTTTGAAAGCCCTTCATTGTTGGGATCGGGTAAATCAACAATAATCACGCCGTATCGATCCTGTGAGGTTTCGAGAAATTTGTATGCATCCTGATACACAAGATTCATCCGGGGTTCTGATAAAGAACCGCAGTTGAGCCTTGAAATTAGGAAGTTGGTTTTACAGAGATCAACCATTTCGGGATCAAGATCCACAAGAGTGAGTTTTTTCACTTCGGGATACTTAAAAACCTCTCGTGCAGCTAAGCCGTCCCCGCCGCCGAGAATAAGCACATTTTCCCTGTTGGCGGTAAGGTTCATAACAGGATGCACAAGAGCTTCGTGATAACGGTATTCGTCCCAGGAAGAAAACTGGAGGTTTCCGTCGAGGTAAAGCCTCATGTCGCCGGCGTAGTTGGTAACGACTATTCTCTGGTATTTAGTCTGCCTCGTAACGATAATTTCGTCTTCGTAAAGTCTGCTTTCGAAAAAGCTGACCATTTTCCCCGACATAATCAAGCCCCCGAAAAGAATGGCGCTCACAGCAAATGCAGCGGTGAGAAATGCCTTTTTCTTTTTCAGAATACCGGAAAAAACCGAAATATTCAGAAAAACAACCACCATGTTTATAAGGGCATAAAAGAAAGAAGCATGCATTAAGCCCATATGGGGCAGAATAAACAGGGGAAACAGAATGGAAGCCAGCAATGCGCCTATATAATCAAAGGCAAGTATATCGGAAATAGAAAATTTAAGGGCTTCATAATCTTTCAGGATTCTTACGAGAATGGGAATTTCAAGGCCTATGAGCATTCCAAGAAAAAGCAGAAACAGATAAAACAAGAGGGAAAACACCATTGTAAATCGGTATGCCATAAACAGGAAAAATGTGGAAAATCCACCTGTCAAGCCTACAAGAATCTGAATAACAAGAAAACTTTCGAGGAGATTCTTTTCAAATTTTCTTGAAAGGTAGGAGCCGATTCCCATTGCGCTGAGAAACAAGCCTATGGTAAGAGAATACTGAAGAACTGCATTTCCGAGAAAATAAGAAGAAATAGTTCCGGCAAGCAGTTCGTATGAAATTCCGCATATTGAAATAGCAAAGGCTGAACTGAGAATGGCAAACTGCGCTCTTTTAGCCGGTGTAAGAGCTGGTTTTTCAGAGGTATTATCCATTATTTTCCGACTCCGGTCCCTCCGCCAACAGTGTAACCATGATAGAAGAAGGATGTATGTTTTGATTCCCTGCGGATATGTTTACCGGTTCTCTCAAGAGGCGGCACATGAAATCCGAGAAAAGCGGAAATAAGGCCGTAGATAAAGAATGCGATAACTGCAATTAAAAGGCCTCTGCCCCACCAGTTTTCCATAATTACACTTCCTTAAACATCAATCTTCCCTAATCTTCCTTGCTGTGGGCAAGACAATACATTATAAGAATAAAACCCGGATAAATAGCTGCCAGAATTGCAATAGTCCATAACGGTCCGTTGTGAAATACGCTTTCCTTGATGGAGACAACGATACTTCCTGAAAGATCAACAGATGGATTTTCCGGAGTAACGGAAACATAGTATTCACCGGGATCCTTCAGCACAAAGTAAGCAACCCTGTTGGAATCCGACTCTTCCCAGTAGCCGTCTTCATCTCTGCCGGATTCGTGCCAGTAGTCCTTATCCCAGCCCAACACTTCTTCCTTATTGCTGTCGAGCATTTCAATATCGCAATAACATTCGGTATTATTGGGCAAAAACACCTTTGTGTCAACCCTGTGAACCCTTCCAACCTGTGTCAGGTTAAAAGGCCCGATTACATATCCTTCCTTATCTTTTACCGGAGTCTGATTCCCCGAATAAATCGGAATACCAAAGAAAAGAAGAAAAAGTGCAAAAAAGGCGCATAGTGCGCTTAAAACCAAAGAATACTTAAAGAACGGCCCCTTCATTTTTTTACTGACCCATTGCTGAAAGCTGTTCTCAAACTTATCATAGCGTTTTCCAACAGGTGCATCCTCTTCCAGAGCTTCCGGAGGAGGCGTTCCCAGCTTGAAGGCGGCATATATCTGTTTTACCGGAATATCTTTTCCGATAAAGTACATTATTTCTTTTTCAGACCATTCGCAGGAATAGAGGGTGTCCTCACCTTTCCAGGCGTCGATATATTTTATTGTCTCGCCGGGTTCAGCCCGCCAGGTCAGTTCACCTTCGATAAACAGAAGAGAAGCTTGGGAATTATCCTCAACCTCAAGTTTCTGCCCGTCTATATGCACAAAATCCTGTCCTACGGCGTTAGGATCAAATGGATTGGCGGGAGTATATTTGTGCATAAGCACAAACTCCCAATCCTCTTCCTGCAGCCAGAGATACTGGCCCGTAGTGGACAGGAGGAGCCATTCGTCCCAGCAGGTGAAAGAAAAGCTGTCCCGGTAGCGTATTCTTCCGATAATCTGATAATTTATACCGTTTATATTACCTATTGCTCCAAGGCGAAGGGCAGACAATGGAGGAACAACCATGTTTTCGTTTTTATAGAGCTGTGTGGAAGTGTTGGAAACGAGATCAACAAAAGAATTACATTCGCTGCAGAATAATGTTTTTGCCTTAGCGGAGTCTTTTACTTTATGTTCGTATCCGCAGTTTGGGCATTTTATCATCTTTTCCATAACACCCCTCCTCACATTTTTTTTCTCCGACACATTATAAAACCCTTCTGAACTGTTGTGCACAAGGGACAAAAGGGTTCAAAAAAAGGATTATGAACCTGCTGCAAGAATTAAATCATCATCCACGGATTATATCAAAATCAGGATTGAAACGGATAAAATGAATACATTACTTGAATCAGCCAGACAAATAGGCCAGTTGTGGCAATTGGCGATTCCGGCTCTCGTCATACTGATTGTTATCCCCTCATATCTGTTTCTGAAAAAACAGAAAGCAGAACGCCCCGACGAACCGGAAGAAGAAGAATTCACCGGTTAACTCCGGATTCGAACCGGCTGACAGCGGACACCCGGACCGCTTATTCCGTTTTGCCATATAAAAGGTGAACAATAATGGAGAACTATTTTGGGATTCTTCGCTTTGCTTTTCTCGTACTTCTATCGTTCTTTCTGCTTCTGGTGTTAAAAGTATTGAACAGAAGTATGGATACAAGCGCAAAAGATGAAGAAGAATCGCTTTCACTTATACTTGAAGTAATACAGGGCGGAGATTATCTCAGAAATCCCTCCGTCAACAAATTTGAGATTGAGAATTCAGCAGTAATCGGCAGAAATGACGAATGCGGCATTCAGGTTGATGATCCCTTTGCATCAGGTGAACATACTCTTTTATACAGAAAAAAAGGCAAGTATTTTATAAAGGATTGCGGGAGCAAAAATGGGACTAATCTGAATGGCAAGATCATAAGCAATGAAACCCGCATAAAGAACGGTGATGAAATAAATCTCGGCAACATTATTTTCAGAGTCTGCCTCTGATTGTGCAGCAAAGGGATGATACCTCTTTCCTCCGGCTTAGTTCAGCAGAACAGATCCATTTCTTATTTTGCTGTGATATAATTTTCACCTTGTACCATATAAAACAAACACCAACCGATGAAAGGGGTTAATAATAATGTTGAGAAAGCCAGTATTTTTGATACTTGCGGCTGTTTTCCTATGCATTTTCGCACTGCAGGGATGCGGGGGCGGAGACTCCGGCAGCGGTTCCACAAGCGAAACAGGTGCAATCGAAGGCACAGTAGTAGATGAAAACGGAAGCCCAATCGAGGGAGCCCTTTGCGAACTAACAGCAGTTGATTCGTCAAAATCAGACGATTCTGCAAAACCGGGTTTTTCAACAACTACCGACGCAAACGGTTATTACACTATAACAAAAGTACCGGTGGGAAACTACAATCTTTCAATATCTTCAACCGGGTATAATCCTGTGCAACAGGCTTTAAATATCGTCGGAGGCAGAACATCAACCCAACCGACGATCACACTGCCCCCTGCGGCATACGGTTCACTCAGCGGAACAGTTAAATCCTCTGCTGCGGGAACTCCTGTGATTGCAAATGCAGCTATAAATGTTTATACCGGTGAAAATGTCAGTTCCACCCAGACAGACTCACAGGGCAAATATCAGTATGCGCAGGTTACTGAAGGATCACACACAATTACCGCCGCGGCATCAGGTTTTGTAAGTTATACCGGAAGTATTACAATTATAAAAGATACAGCCAATGTAAAAGATATTTCGATGGATCCTTCTCCAACACAATCACCAACACCAAGCCCCGGCTACGGAAATGTATCAGGTTTTGTAAAAGATACTACCGGTTTGCCTGTGGAAGGCGTAAGCGTCACTCTGCAGAAGGGATTTTCTCAGACTACCGATTCAAACGGCAGCTATCTTGTAACAAATCTTGAACCGGGCATCAGAACTCTTTCATATGCAAAATCAGGCTATCAATCAAAAACCCAGTCGGTTACAGTTGAAGCAAATACAACAGTTACCACACCGGAAATAATACTTACAGCTTCGACCGAGACTGATGTTACAACCTGGGTATCAAGAAGGACAAACCTCCCTGAAGTAAACAACGCTTATGGGCCTGATGTAAGCATGAACGGCGAAAAAGTGGTGTTTTACACAAGCGGAAATGTCATTTCAACCTGGAGCAACCCTGAAGAAACAATTCAGATTTATGTATGGGATAAACAGACAGGAACAATAACAAGGGTTTCAAACAAAGCCTCCGGCTCAACTGCCGGTGCAAACGGAACAAGTATGAAATGCAGAATCAGCGGCAACGGTCAGTTTGTTGTATTCCAGTCAGAAGCAACGGATTTACTTCCTGATGGACTTGCAGCAAATAGCATAGCCGACATTTATATCGTCAGACTAAGCGATCTTGCAATCAGAAGAGTCTCCAATGATGCAGGCAACCCAAATAAACCCGGCAACTGTGGATCGCTTATACCGGATATTAACGGCGACGGAACAGGGGTTGTATTTGCGTCAGTCGCCACAAATCTTGATACGGTAGCTCCTATCAATAATAATAATTACGCCCACATTTACTATTGTAAAATTACGGATATGAATCCCAGTGTATGCCGTATGCTTGATATGCAGGTTGTAAACGGCGTGCCTGTTGAAGGAGATAGCGAAGGAAGCGATCCCAACTCAGGAGATCCCGCAATTTCCTACGATGGCAATTTTGTTGCCTATGTTTCAGAAGCTACAAATATCTGCAAAAACAACCCAGTAACCACAGCTACAAATGTTTTCAGATGCAGTTTAAACGAAGACCCTGCTTCGGGCTGGAATATCTATGTAACCAGACATGATGGAGCAGATCTTGATGGCAGTGCCACAACTCAGAATCCAGCCATAAATGCCGACGGTTCAGCCATTGCTTTTGAATGTGATGCAAATCTGTTCACAACCAACAGCAACAATCATATTCTTCTCTGGCGCCTCGGTTCTCAGAAATTAACCCTTGTTTCAAGACAACTCACCGAAACTACAATGAGCTACACCGACGCTCAGATTGATAATGCCGGCAGGTATGTGAGTTTTCTTGCAACGGGAGAAGAAAAAGGCAAAAACAGGTTATCGGCAACATCATCAGGACAGATAAAAGGGGACGATCTGAATATTCATGGCATGGTTTATATCAAGGATACTCAGGCGAACGACAACAATTACACATTAGGCTTTATCGGAGCTTCAGGACAGCTTCCTGAAAAAAAATGCGGTTCCTTTGCCATGAGCCCTGATGGTTCATATCTTGTTTTCAGCACAAAAGCAAAAAATCTTACTGGTGATGCATTTACGGAAAATGTATCGGATGTATTCATCAGAAAATGGAAATAGACCAAAATCACAAAATTAAGTTTAAGGGGCGCAAGCCCCTTTTTTATATCAGAAATAAGAGAGAAGCATTATAATCAATCAGGGCGAAATAATGAATCTCACGGATTCCATAAAAGTCAATGCCCATGAATTAAGGCATGGATTTATTTATTCGCTCACGAGAATTATGTCGATTCGCCAAGCTCCCGGAGAAAACTTTTTGAAAAAAGTTTCCCCGCGCCCACCCTGCGGGCGGGCACCCGCCATCCCAAAACTTTAAAATTGGGGATCGACCATAGACCGTGGGGGTTTGGAGACCGACCGGGAGTTTAGGAGACCCTCAGAGGAGACCACGCTTTTTTGGAAAAGCGGGTTTCCCTTCGAACCTCCTCCCTTGAAAAACAAGAGTATTGGACTGTGGATTTGGTCGGTTTTTACTACTTCAGCAGCATTGGACCTGAGAGGATGGTAAACCCAATAACGGCAAGTGTTCGTCAGCGATCGTAGGAGGGGTTTGCAACCCCGACGCGAACCCGCAGGTTCGCCCCAAAACAAACCAAAACGGCAAACAACCTAAACAGCCGTTCGCCCAGCCCCCGGAGAAAACTTTTTGAAAAAAGTTTCCTCCGGACCTCCTTCCCAAAACTTTTGAATTGAGGGACCGACCGGGGGGTTAGGACCGACCGGTGGATTAGGGGACAGTCAGAGAGAGCCACATTTTTTGGAAAAGCGAGCTTCCCTCCAAACCTCCCTCCTTGAAAAACAGGAGTATAGGGGATTGGGATTTGAGTGAATTTTGCTAATTCAGCAGCATTGCCATTAAAATCCCCTCTGTTATTGTAAATACAACGGAAAACAAGTATAATCTATATAAGTCAGAAGTAACTTTATCATGCCATTTTTCCCGAAATCATCGCTTTATATCATTATGAACCTTTTTATACAGTCCGTATTTTGCAGATATCAGAGAAAAACAGCATGAATCCACAGTATAACCATCCTGAAGCTGTCGGCTCGAAATTTCCTGACAACTGGTATTATTTCATATATTTCTAACGGAAATTATAAGCTGGAATTCAGTCCCCCCGGTTGCACTCTATCATAAAATATCTGGGACAAACTCAGGATAGTATTTTGTGATAAAAATTACATTCTGATTGGCTATGTCGGAAAAACTCAAAAACGGGACGGTAATAATTCAGCAAAGCGGTATTCGGGACAGAACTGAATGCTCAGTACACATAATAAACCTTTTCTGCACAAAAATTAATCGGATTTTGCAGAGATAAATAAAAACCGAACTCAGTTTTGCGGATAACCTCCCAAAAAAAACAGAAGGGGAGTATTTATGCGGAACAAGTTGTTTCCAATGTTTTCTGTTGCCATTTTCCTATGTTTTTTTATGGCAGCTTGCGGGCCTGCAGTAATACAGCCGGATTATAATTTCGGGACTGTGGAAGGCAGGGTGTTATATCAGGATGGATCTCCTGTAGTCAGAATTTATTGCACAATGAGATCAGACACAACAGGAACTACTTATTCGAGATCAACAGACGAAGGTGGTTATTTCAGCAATAATCAGATTCCTAAGGGAAATTATAAACTGGAAGTCTATAAGTACGGCTATCAGACAGTCAATATGGCTGTTACCATAAAAAAGAATGAAACTACAAATGTTGGCGACATTACCCTTATATCAACTTCATACGGTCCGTTAAATGGAACAGTAACAGCTTCCGTAACGGGTCAGACCCTTGCAGGCGTGGGAATTACGGTTACAACAGGCAGTGCAACCGCAACCGCCACATCGGATGGAAACGGAAAATACTCATTCGCAAGCCTGAGCTTCGGTTCTCACCCGATTACAGCCCAGATTACAGGTTATCAGGATTTTTCATCCACTGTCAACATACAAAATCAGACAAGCAATGTATTTGATATTAAGATGATTTCCGTAGCATCACCCACACCAAGCCCGGGATACGGCAATGTTACGGGAAAGGTTGTGGATACCAGCGGTTCAGCTCTTGCTGATGTTCAGGTAACACTGCAGAAAGACACATCTTCCACCACCGACAGCAGCGGCTATTATACAGTGCAAAATCTCACACCAGGCACAAGAACACTGTCATATGCAAAAACCGGTTATCAGACCGCCACTCAGGATGTCAATGTGGAAGCTAATAATACAGTTACAGCAAAGACAGTAACTCTTGCATCCACAAGCGACACTCTGGTTACTACTCTGGTATCGAAGAGAATCAACTTACCCGAAGTTGGGGATGCTCAGAAACCCGATGTAAGCAACTACGGAGAAAAGGTAGTATTCCACAGCTCCGGCAATGTCATCTCCGGTTGGGGTACACCTAACGGAGTCAGTCAGGTTTATGTCTGGACCAGAAAAACAGGAACCATCACAAGGCTTTCAAACAGCGCAGTTTCAAGTTCCACCTCAGGGGCGGATAAAAACAGCTACAATGCCAAAATCAGCGGAAACGGCGAATATGTTGTATTTGAATCCACAGCAACAAATATTCTCCCCGATGGATTGGCACTGAATTCCATAACCGATGTCTATATAATTAGACTCAGCGACCTCAAAATCGCCAGAATTTCCAATGATTCAGGAGATGCAAATCTTCCTGGAAATTCGGATTCAACCAGCCCGGATATCAGCGGAGACGGGACTGCAGTAGTATTCACATCAACCGCAACCAATATTGACGGTCTGGCTCCTATTGCCAACAATGGCTGGTCTCACATTTACGGAGCAAAAATCAATAACATGACTCCATCCGTAAGAGTAATGCTGGATATGAGGTTTATCGCAGGTGTAGCCACAGAAGGCTCCGACGGAGGCTTCAATCCCGGTTCCGCCAATCCGGCTATTTCCTACGACGGCAGTATTGTTACCTTCAGTTCAAGAGCGGATAATATCTGCTCCAATAACCCTTCAACTGCAGCAACACATATTTTCAGATGCAATACCAAAAGCGATCCCACCGTTGGATGGAATACCTACATCACCCAGAACGACGGAACAGATTTCCCTGCAGGCACAATTTCGGCAAACCCGGCAATCAACTCTGACGGAACGAAGATTGCATTTGAAACAAATGCCAATATTTTCACAACCGGAGGCACTTACAATATTATGCTGTGGAAACAGGGTTCAAACAAACTTACACTGGTTTCAAAACAGCTTTCCGGTACTGCTCTTAACTTCAAAAAAGCCCAGATAGACAATACCGGAAAATATGTAAGTTTCCTTTCTTCCAATGTCGGACCCGGCGCTCCCGGTTATGTTAATCCGAAGAGCGACAACATCAGCATTACAGGAATGGTTTATGTAAGGGATATGGAAGCTGCAAATGTTGATTACACTTACGGTTCAGTCGGCTCATCAGGACAACTTCCCAATGTAAGAGTCCTCGAACACGCTATGAGCCCCGACGGCTTATATCTGACATTTGAAACAAAAGCAACCAATCTTACTACAGATACCTACACCGAAAATATCAGCGACATTTTCATCAGAAAATGGAAATAAGCGGGTAAAATAATCGGGCATAGTAAGAAAACCACCGAAAATCAAAAGGGGCGCAAAGCCCCTTTTTTTATACCGTAAATTTATGATTTGTATTTGGTTGATACCCAATGCCACTGAATTAGCAAAAACACTCAAATCCCCAGTCCATTACTCTTGTTTTTCAAGGGAGGAGGTTCGGAGGAGACCTCGCTTTTCCAAAAAAGCGTGGTCTCCTCTGACGGTCCCCAATTCAAAAGTTTTGGGATGGCGGGTGCCTGCCCGCAGGGTGGGCGCGAGGAAACTTTTTTCAAAAAAGTTTTCTCCGGGTGCTGGGCAAACCGCTCCAATACTCGTGAGCGATCAGATAAATCTATTCCTTAATTCAGTTCGATTTGGTTAAAACCGGGATAAGCTGCCTACAAACCGTTTATGCTTCTTCCTCGTCATCCATTATGTAGATCAGACCCTTTCCTTTGCTTCCTTTGATGTCGGGAGCCTGAGATGAAGCTTTTCCGGGTTTGCCATGTTTTTTTGCAGGTGCGGATTTAACCTCAACAAACCCTTCTTCGCCCCGTTTTTCATGTTTCAGGGTGCTTATATGACTACCGGAATAGCCGCCTGATTTTTCCCTGTGCATATCAGGTCTGCCTCCGATTTTCTTATTTCCGAGGTCGAAGAAATCAATAGCACTCTGGAGCTGTTCCGCCTGGCTTGAAAGTTCTTCTGCAGTGGATGCAAGTTCTTCTGATGAAGCTGCATTCTTCTGAATGACCTGATCAAGCTGCTGGAGGGCTTTATTAATCTGTGAAGCTCCGATGTTCTGCTCGTTGCTTGCAACGCTGATTTCCTGAACGAGATCCGCTGTGCGCTGAATGTCAGGCAGAATTCCGGTCAGGATGTTTCCTGCTTCTTCAGCAATCTTAACGCTGTTGATAGATACCTGGCTGATTTCTGCTGCAGCGTGCTGGCTTCTTTCTGCGAGTTTTCTCACTTCAGATGCCACAACTGCGAAACCTTTGCCATGTTCTCCAGCTCTTGCAGCTTCGATTGCAGCGTTGAGAGCGAGCATATTGGTCTGTCTTGCTATTTCCTCAATGATGTTAATTTTTTCAGCAATCTTTTTCATTGCTGCTACAGTCTGAATAACGGATTCTCCGCCTGCCTTTGCTCCTTTTGCCACTTTGACGGCAATTTTTTCAGTTTCGGAAGCGTTATCAGAACTCTGCTTAATATTTGAAGCCATCTCTTCCATGGATGATGAAGCTTCTTCTGCTGATGCTGCCTGCTCTGTAGCACCCTGGGAAATTTCCATTGATTTATCGCTGAGCTGTCTGCTTCCGGCAGTTACATTTCTCGAAGCAGTTTCAACATTTTCAACTATTTCTCTGAGCGCATTCACCATTTTGTCCATAGAATCAGCAAGCTGGCCGATTTCATCATTACTCTTAACTTCCAGATCTTTTGTCAAGTCGCCCTGTGAAATAGCTTCTGCCATTTCAACAGCCTCTTTAAGAGGTCTGGTGATAAGAACCGATGAAACATAGAGAACTATAAAGACCAGAACAACAATCAGTATGACGCTTCCGATCACTAACTGATTGGTTACTTCCTTACCTTCTGCAATTACTTCATCGTAATAAAGGCCTGAGCAAACAATCCAGTCCCATTCCGGGAATGAGGCAAACTGCATAATTCTTTCCCGTGATTTTGTATCACCGGCATCTTTATTGATCCACTGATAGCGTATTTCGCCATCTTTTTTGACTATAATATCCTTAATGAACTCTTTTCCTGTAACGGCATCCTTCAAACCGATTACATTCTGACCTTCCTTGTTGGGGTGTATAATCAGAATACCCTGGTTTTCACCGGGTTTTGCATCTACTACAAATGCATATCCCGACTTTCCGATTTTCAGGGTTCTTACCTTTTCTTTCAGTGCAGCGAGGGCTTCCGTGAATTCAAATCCGACATACAGAATTCCGATTATTTCACCATTCTCGCCCTTAATCGGTGTGTAATTTGTTATATAATCCTTACCAAACAGATTGGCTTTGCCGGAATAAGATTTTCCTTCCATAATGCTGGCATATGCCGGATGTTCCTTACCAAGAGCTGTTCCCACAGCTCTCGAGCCATCAGCTTTTTTTACGGAAGTTGAGATTCTCACAAAGTCATCACCGGTTTTCGCAAAAATAGTTGCTGTTGCTCCGGTTATATTGGTAAAACTATCAACATAATCATAATTCAGATTCAGTACATTTTTTCCGGTTTTCAGCATGGGTGTTTCAAAATCACCAATTTTAACTGTTTTACCGGGAACGACTGCTATTTTTTCAGGGAAAAATGACACAAATACTTTACTAAGTTCTTTTGTTGTTTGAGTAAGATTCTGCTGGAACACCGAGATCATATCAAGAATCAGTTTGTTTTGAGCCTGAAGGCTTTTGTCCATATTGTTTGAAAGACTGCTTTCAAGCTTTTTGCTCATAGCAAATGTAAATATCGACATGAAAACTACCAGCAGCAATGCTACTGTGACTACAATTTTTACTCCCACCGAAGCGTTTTTAAATTTCCCTATCAGTCCCTTCATAGAGCGCCCTTCCTTTCTGTTCTCATCTGTCTTTTGCTGCATTTGTATTTATTATGCTGCATTTATATCTTCAGTGATGAAAAGCATCACTTAGATCCTTCCTGAATCAAATATAACAAAAAAAATCAGGCACATGCCAGAATCAAAACGGAAAAAGACTATAGAAAAGATAATGTTTTCTCCCAATCACAAAGGAAAAACCTCGATTCTCCCTGATTCCTTTTTATACTCTTCATTTTTCTATACATCGACATCCAACTTTTTCTCCGGCAGCACTTTGGGCTTTACTGCAACAAAAATCCATCTAATAAAAATTCGAGTGGATTAATATCGATTTTCTGCTGGACGAGCATCATAAAAGTACATCCTATACCAATTCTATAATCGGTTTTTTAGGGAATTAATTAATACTCAATAATTTGAATAATTTTATTCAAACCCAAATATTCCTTTGATTTCATTGAGTTTTAGCCCAAAAAAAAACGAAGATAAAATTTATCCGACAAACCATTTATACCCCGATTGGCAAAAACAACCCAAATAATATGCTTTAACTTTAAATAAATTGTATGGTATATTAGTTTCCATGAACAGAAAATTTAAAATCGCCATTGCCGGCGGAGGTGCAGCCGGGTTAATGGCCGCCGCTGCCGCTTCATCTGCCGGAGCTGAAGTTATACTTATCGAAAAAATGCCTGCAGCAGGAAAAAAACTGCTTCTCACAGGAAACGGAAGATGCAACATAACTAATATTTCCATGCTGAAGCCTGATCTCAGAAAAATATACGGAGAAAATGGAATTTTTCTCAGTTCCTCCATTAAGGAGCTTCCCTATGAAAAACTGCTTGCATTTTTTGAAGATAATGGAGTTCCTCTGAAGCAGGAAAAAGACGGCAGAATTTTTCCAAAATCCGATAAATCTTCAGACATACTCGACATGTTTCTTGATATTCTAAGGAGAAACAGAGTTGAAATACTAACCGAAACAGCATTAAAAGCTATAGAAACAGAACCCGGCAAGCCGGGAAGAGTCAGAGCTTTTATAACCGACATGGGCGCCTTTGAAGCATCTCAGTATATAATAGCCTGCGGAGGCAAATCATTTCCCGCCACAGGTTCAACCGGCGACAGCTTTCTTTTTGCCGAACAGACCGGACACAGAATCGAAAAACTCCATCCTGCACTTGTTCCTGTTAAAGTAAAGGAAACCTGGCTTAAAAAGCTGCAGGGCCTTACCCTTGATTATGTGGGAATTGAAGTTTTACAAAAAGGTAAAATCCTGTTTCGCACTGGGGGAAGCCTGCTTTTTACACATTTTGGCATAAGCGGTCCTGAGATTCTCAACCTCAGCGGAAGTATATCAGCACTGGATCCATCCGACGAAATCACCATCAGGCTCAATTTCGTCAATCAATACAAAGATCAGGATATTAAAGAGTATATGGGGAACCTGCTTGCTTCCAACACAAAAAAATCAGTTCTTAACATGTTAAAATCCATACTTCCCGAGAGAGCCGCCGCTATTTCTGTTGAACTTTCAGGAATTGATCCCGGAAAAAAATCTGCGGTGATTACTAAACAGGAAAGAAAAGCCCTGAGTGATGCACTAACGGGAATTAAACTTACATACAACGGAACAACCGGTTTTGCAGGAGCAATGCTCACCGGAGGAGGCATAGATCCATCCCAGCTTAACCCCGGAACCATGAGATCAGGCTTTATCGACAATCTTGCCTTTGCAGGGGAAGCTCTGGCCATCGACGGTCCTACCGGAGGATACAACCTTCATATGTGCTGGCTCACCGGTTTTATGGCAGGAAAAAGTGCCGCGGGGGAAATATAAGTAACTAAAATAATTAGCGGGAGTAACAGCAATGCATATCGGACTAATACCTGCAGTCAGATTCGAAGAATCATCACAAAGAGCCATTCCGGTTATCGGACTGTTTTATCTGGCATCATACTGTGAAAAATACGGTAAAGATATAAAAGTTACTATTTACAGAACCCCTGAAGAAATTATAGCGGCGAAGCCTGATATAGCGGGCATATCCACAGTAACGGAAAACATGAACATAGCCCTTGACTGGGCAAAGAAAATAAAAGAAGGCACAGGCTCCCCGGTTTTCATAGGCGGAGATCACATATCAGCACTTCCCCACACGCTGGATCCCATATTTGATGCCGGAATTCTCGGTGAAGGCGAAGCTACATTCCTTGAATTGGTTCAGCTTATCCAAAACAACGACAACTGGAAGGATAAACTGGATGGCATAGCGGGAATTTGCCGGCACAGCGAAGACAAAGTGGAAATCAACCCACCCCGGCCCCTTATTACCCCTATCGAAACCATACCTTTCCCCCGGAGGGAAAAACATCTCTGGGGAGGCTTCGTTTACTGCTTCTCCTCAAGGGGATGTCCTTATCATTGCTCATTCTGCTCCCCAACAGTTATGTGGAAGAAATACAGGGTGTTTCCCGCAGAATATGTCATAGCTGAACTTGATGAAATATTCTCCAATTTCAACCCTTACTACATTCATTTCTTCGATGACCTCTTCATTGGAGATAAGGAAAGAATAAAAAAACTGAAAACTCTTGTGAGACAGAGAGGTTATCACAAGCGGGTAGTTTTCGGCGGACACATCAGAGCTGATCTGATGGATGATGAGATGTGCGAAAACCTGAGATTTATGAATTTCAATTCCGGCGCATTCGGGGCGGAATCAGGCTCCGACAAGGTTCTTCAATTCCTTAAATGCGGTTCTTCAACAGTGGAAATGAATCAGCAGGCAATAGATATCTGCTACAAATGGGGAATCCAGATGAATCTTTCATTCATCATCGGAACTCCCGGAGAAACTGAGGACGATCTGAAGAAAACCATAGCCTTTATTGAGAAAAACAAAAAGAAATTCAATGGTATTGAAGTTTTTATTCTGCTCCCCTATCCCGGAACTCCCGTATGGACTCTTGCAAAGAGAAAAGGACTTGTAAAAGACAGCATGAACTGGGATCTCTTCAGAACAAAAGCTTATTTCTCTGAACTTGAAGTTGACGACGATTTTCTTTATCTCAACGATGCACTGGACAGGAAAACCTTCAGAAAATATGTTAAGATTTTCCAGGATATAGATGCTGATTTGAATAAGGACAACAAAGCTATTTACGAAACCATCGAAAAATCGGTGGCAGATAAGAATAAACCTGCAAAATAAGGAAGGAACAGCGGATACAAGCTTATGCCGATGTATAAAAAAGCAATAATACTTGCTTTTACATGTGTTGTTATTTATTTCTGGATTGCCGCCATATTCTCTGAAAAAAACTCTCCTGAGAATATGTATTCTTTCCGCATGTCTCAAAATAACGGAAACAAACCTTTCCCACAGGATCCCCGGAATCAGGCAAATGCAGAAAACAACGGCGGGCAGAACAACCAGCCCCCGCAGCCGCCACAACCTCAGAATCCTCCTCAGGGTTCACCGGTTCCCCCTCCCCCCGGAGTACCCACGCCGGTGCCTCCGCCTCCCGGAAATCCTGTTCCCAACGGCTCTCCTGCACCGCCTCCCCAGGGAAATCCCAATCCACCCGGTTCACCTGCTCCTCAGGGAAACCCCGCAGGGGATCCGGCTCATGCACCACAGGGTATTCAATCAGTTGTTGTACCTAAGGACTTTAAAATGCCTGAAACCGGCGATCTCGCCAAACATCAGGAATTGCGAATGAACCTTGAACTTGATGTACCAAAGGACTGGACAGTGGAACAATCCGACGAACACCCTGAGTTCACTGTGAAATCTCCTGTTGTAAACGCACTGTCCATAACCTGCCGCAGATCCAAAGTTATGGAAGGCAGAAGCTTTCAGCAGGAAGTGGATGCTATTCTTAAAAACGAAACGGAAATGAAGAAAACAGGAAACCTGAAGAAAGCTTCCCTCAAGATTGAGGATAATAACGCCCTGCGCTTTGATTTTGAAGAATATCCTGCAAATTCATCAGGCAAATCAGCACCACTGGTTTATCATATCTATCTTTTTGTAGAACACGAAGACGAAGCTGGACTTTTTATATTCTCCACACCCTATGCTCTGAAAGATAAGGCTCTTCCCCTTTTCGAAAAGATCATGTCCTCTATAGTTATCATAAAAAGACCACCACCAGGCTAATAAATCCCCTCAAATCCCCAAACCCAATACTCTTGTTTTTCAAGGAGGGAGGTTCGGAGGGTAACCTCGCTTTCACAAAAAAGCGTGGTTTTCTCTGACGGTCCCTAAAACCCCGGTCGGTCCCCAAACCCCACGGTCCCCCGGTCCGATCCCCCAATTCAAAAGTTTTGGGATGGAGGTCCGGAGGAAACTTTTTTCAAAAAGTTTTCTCTGGGAGCTGGGCTAATGGTTATGAATCTTTTCCTGGGAAACCCGCTTTTTGAAAAAAGCTCGTTTCCCAAACCCTTCCGGCAAAAACTTTCAGTGCATCATTTTTCCGCTCTCTTTTATTCTGCTTTCTGCATATCGATTTTCATTG